>NZ_JBIBGE010000039.1:0-57481 GCF_042956345.1 Pseudomonas sp. NPDC008258 | reverse complement strand
CTGGCAACCTTGGCCAGGAAGCGTCCGTCGACCGGGCTCAGGCACTCGAAGGTTTCACCGGATGCGGCATCGGTGTATTCGCCGTTGATGAAGGCACGGCCTTCGATCTTCAGTTGCCGGGCACGTTGTTCCCAGTCAGCCAATGTCATGGTTGGTTCCTCGTGAACGTTGCGCTGCGCGCTTGCGACAGGCGGCGCCGAAGGCCTGGAAGATGGCCAGGTAATGGGGATGGGCAGTGACCTGCCATTCAGGGTGGAACTGCACGCCGAGGGCGAAACCGGCATCACGCACCGATACTGCTTCCACCAGGCCATCGCAGGCCACGGCTTCGACGCGCAGGGCCATGGCCAGGCGGTCGATGCCCTGGCCATGGATCGAGTTGACCAGGCACTGCGTCGGCAGGCCGGCCGCCTGGAGCAGGCCGCCGGGCAGCACGTTCAAGGGCTGGCGAGCGGCATATTGAACGGCAACGGGCTGGTCTGCCGGTTCGCGGTGGTCCTGATAGCCGGGTAGCTCATGCACACAGGCATGCAGGCTGCCGCCCAAGGCCACGTTCAACTCCTGGAACCCCCGGCAGATCGCCAGCAACGGCACGCCGGCGGCCAGCGCTGCGCGAATCAGCGGCAGGTTGAAGGCATCGCGCTGCGGGTCGTGCAAGGTGCCCGGGGCACTGCGCGGGCCTGCGTAATGATGCGGTTCGAGGTTGGACGGTGAGCCGGTCAGCAGCAGGCCGTCGACATTGGCCAGCAACGTAGCCGGGTCCACCAGACCGGGTAGGGCGGGCACCACCAGCGGCAGTGCATCGGCGCCTTCAACGACGGCGCGCAGGTATTTCTCCCCGGCGATATGGAAGGGGTGCAAGCCCAGCTGGCGCACGCAGGCATTGACCGCCACCAGCGGTTTGCGGGCGGCCATCAGCGCAGCCTCTCAAGCAGTTGGTAGTACCACATGCCTGCTGCCAGCAGGCCGTTGCCGAACACATCGCCCAGCGGCACGCGAATGTGCTTGCAGCGGGCGAAGGTGTCGAACTGTTCGAGTGTGCCTGTCATGGCGGTGGCCATGATCTCGCCCATGACGTGGCTGGTGGCTACGCCATGGCCGGAATAGCCCTGGCAGTACCAGACGTTCTGCGACAGCTTGCCCAGTTGTGGGATGCGGTTGACCACAATGCCCATGGCACAACTCCACTGGTACTCGATAGGCACGCCTTTGAGGGCCGGGAAGGTGCGTTCGATGCACGGGCGCAGTTCGGCGGCGATATCCCGCGAGTCGCGCCCGGAATAGTTGGCGCCACCGCCGAACAGCAGGCGTTTGTCGGCCGTGAGGCGGTAGTAATCGAGCACGAAGCGGCAATCGTATACCGCCAGGTCCTGCGGGTTGATGCGCTCGGCCAGCTCGCCCAGCGGCGCGGTGGTAACGATACCGCCCATGGCCGGGAAGATCTTGCCCTTGAGCCGCTTGTTTTCCAGCTTGTGGTACACGTCGCCAGCTAGCATCACCTGGGTGGCGTTGATCCGCCCTTCGCAGGTAACCACCGCCGGGCGTGGGCCGTGGATGATCTCCAGCACCTCGGAATGCTCGAACAGCTGCGCGCCCAGGCTGGCGGCTGCACGCGCTTCGCCAATGCACAGGTTGAGCGGGTGCAGGTGCAGGTTGCGGGTGTTCTTCAACGCCCCGCAGTACAGCGGGCTGTCGAGGTGCTGGTTCACCCCGGCGCTGTCCAGCAGGGTTACCTGTTCACCCATGCCACGGCGGCAGGCTTCGTCGTACGAAGCTTTCAGTTCGTCCAGGTGTGAGGGCTTGACCGCTGCGTGCAGGTGGCCGCGCTTGAGGTCGCAGGCGATGGCGTAACGGGCCACGCGCTGCTCGATGATCTGGTGGCCACGCCAGCGCAGGTGCCAGATGAAGTCATCGACATCGTTGCCCAGCCAGCGGCGCATCTGTTTGCCCATGGCGGTGTCGCCCGACAGGCTGCCGGTGACCTGGCCACCGTTGCGCCCGCTGGCGCCCCAGCCGATCTTGTGGGTTTCGACCAGGGCCACGCGGTAGCCGCGCTCGGCCAGCTCCACGGCGGTGGCAATGCCGGTAAAGCCGCCACCAATGATGGCGATGTCGACATCCACCTCACCGCGCAGGGTGGGGTAGTGGGTTTCCTCTTTCAGCGTCGCGCTGTAATAGGACGGCGAGCGCTCGGGCGCAGGCCTGACGTGCAGTGCTGCATTCATGCGGTGGTCTCCGGGTTCGCCGTTATGCCTGGTGCAGGTACCAGCGCCAGTCCTGTTCGCCAACTTCGCCCATGAACTGGCGGTACTCGGCTTGCTTGACCTTCAGGTACACCCCCAGGAACGCATGGCCCAGGGCATCGCGGGCCCAGCTGGAGCCTTCCAGGGCGCGCAGCGAGGTCAGCCAGTCGGTCGGCAGCAGCTGTTTGGCCTGGGCATAGCCGTTGCCCTCGACGGGCGCGCCAGGGTCCAGGCGTTCACGGATGCCACGGTGGATGCCGGCCAGGATCGCGGCGGCCGCCAGGTACGGGTTGGCATCGGCGCCGCAGATGCGGTGTTCCACATGCCGTGTGTGCGCCGGGCCGCCGGGCACCCGCAGGCTGACGGTGCGGTTGTCACAGCCCCAGGTGGGCGCCAGCGGGGCATAGCTGTTGGCCTGGAAGCGCCGGTAGGAGTTGGCGTTGGGGCAGAACAGCAACAACGAGTCGAGCAGGCTGGCCAGCATGCCGCCCACGGCCTGGCGCAGTAGCGGGGTGCCGGCCGGGTCTTCGCTGGCAAACAGGTTATGGCCCTCGACGTCGGCCAGCGACACATGCATGTGCATGCCGGTGCCTGCCAGGTCATCGAACGGTTTGGCCATGAAGCACGCCTGCATCCCGTGCTTGTGCGCCACGCCTTTGACAAGGCGTTTGTAGCGCACGGCTTGATCCATGGCGGCGAGCGCATCGCCGTGTTCAAGGGTGATTTCCACTTGCCCGGGGGCATATTCGGAAATCGCCGTGCGGGCCGGAATGCCTTGCGCCTTGCAGGCGGCGTACAGGTCGGCGAGGAAGGGTTCGATCTGCTCCAGCTCGCGCAGGCCATACACCTGGGTGGCCTGCGGGCGCCCACCGTCGGCATCCCGTGCCGGTTGCGGGCGGCCCTTTTCGTCACGGCGGGCGTCGAGCAGGTAGAACTCCAGTTCACAGGCCATCACCGGGTGAAAACCGTCGGCCTTGAGCCCGTCGATTACTTGCAGCAGCACGTGACGTGGGTCGGCAATGCTGGCCGGCATGCCTTGTTCGGGGTGCATGCTGACCTGCATCGCGGCGGTGGGAATCTGCCGCCACGGCAGGCGCACCAGGCTACCGGGCAGCGGGTAGGCACGGCAGTCGATATCGCCGACATCCCATACCAGGCCAGAGTCTTCCACGTCTTCACCGTGCAAGGTCAACCCAAGGATGGTGCTGGGCAGCGGCCGCCCGGCCTGGTACACGGCCAGCAGCTCCTCACGGTGCAGCAGCTTGCCACGGGGCACGCCGTTGGCGTCGAGGATGAACAGCTCGACCATTTCGATATCGGGGTTATGGGCCAGGAAATCCTGGGCTTCGTGCAGGTCCGCGAAGTGCATGGGGAGGCCTCGGTCACGGCGATTGCCGTGCTGTGTTGTTGTTTGCGCAAAATATATGGGCATGTTGTTGCGCATTGCAACAATTAATACTCAATAAACTGCGCATCAA
Organism: Pseudomonas sp. NPDC008258; assembly: GCF_042956345.1. NCBI lineage: Bacteria > Pseudomonadati > Pseudomonadota > Gammaproteobacteria > Pseudomonadales > Pseudomonadaceae > Pseudomonas > Pseudomonas sp. NPDC008258. The sequence continues at coordinate 53,760 of NZ_JBIBGE010000039.1, read as the reverse complement.
CTATCCTCCCATGGCGGGGACGACAAGCCCTGCCGCGAATCTGGTAGGCTTTCAGCCGATTTCTACCCGGCGCCACGCTACGGAACCCCTTACATGTCTATATCGACCCTCGACGACCTCGACCTGGGCATCGTCCGCGAACTGCAGATGGATGGCCGCCGCGCATTCCGCGAAATAGCCCGCACGCTTTCGGTACCCGAGGCAACCATCCGCACCCGCGTCAAGCGCCTGCAGGATCAGGGCGTGGTGCAGATCCTGGCCTTTACCGACCCTTCCAAACTGGGCCATGCAAAGCTTGCGCTGCTGTTCGTCAAGGTTGCCCCGCAGGACCACGACCGGGTGATCGACACCCTTGGCCGCTGGACTGAGGTCAGCTACCTGTCGACCATCATGGGTGTGGCCGACATCTGCGTGCAGGTGCTGTGCCGTGATGACGAGAGCCTTTGGAACCTGCAGCAGCGCGTGCGCAGCCTGCCGGGTGTGCACGAGGTGCAGTCGACGCAGGAAGTGAAGGTGCACAAGTTGCGGTTTACCTTGCCGAGCCTTGATCCGCGGGACTGAGCCTCAGCGCCCCATGTGTTGCAGACAACGGCCCACCGGCCTGCCCGGTGGGCCGTTTTTTTTGCGCGTTGCGCAAGGATTTCTGGTTCACGCTGCGCGTCGCTAAACCCTGTGGGAGCGGGCGTGCCCGCGAAGAATACGACGCGGTGGATGGCACCGGCTGCGCCGGTGTTCGCGGGCACGCCCGCTCCCACAGGGTAAGGCGGCGTGCTCTGGCGCAACCGTTTGAAGGCATGCACCGTTGTGGTGAGCTTTGCCCCTGAATGACGCATGCATTAAAAATATCTTCAAATGATTGCGCATTGCGTATTTTTGTAGTTACTTATTCTACGCATGCGCAGAATTATGGCTTGCCATCTGCCCATCGCAGCGTCGCCCACTACAATCACAATAACGAGGTGTCTTGCCGTGCGTACTCTTCCTCAGGACGGAATCAACCTGGCCGCTGGCGAGGTGACGGGCATGTCGGGCTCTGGCCATCAGCTGCAACGCAGCCTCACCTGGCGGGACGCCTTCTGGGTGACCAGTGGCGTACCGGTCAGCGTGCTGTTCACCATCGGCGGGGTGGCCGCGTTCATCGGCCAGCCCGCGTGGTTCATCTGGGTACTGGCGATGCTGATCGGCTTCGTGCAGTGCTTCACCTACGCGGAAATTTCCGGCCTTTACCCTCACAAGTCCGGCGGCGCTTCGGTGTATGGCGCGCTCGGCTGGGTGCGCTACAGCAAGTTCGTCGCGCCAGTATCGGTATGGTGCAACTGGCTGGCCTGGTCGCCAATGCTGGCGCTGGGCACCAGCCTGGCAGCCGGCTACATGCTCAGCAGCCTGTTCCCGGCCGATTCGCTGGTTAACACCTGGCAAATCAAACTGCTGGACCTGGGCGTCATCACCGAAGGCCTGACCTTGCGGATCAACGCCACCTTTGTGCTGGGCCTGCTGTTCATGCTGGTCACCTTCTGGCTGCAACACAGCGGCGCCTCGGCGGCGGCACGGATGCAGCGCATCCTTGGCATTGCCTCGCTGGCGCCCTTGCTGCTGGTTTCGCTGGTGCCGCTGTTCACCGGTGATATGCCGGCCAGCAATTTCCTGCCGTTGCTGCCCCTGAGCCACGACGCGTCGGGCGCTGCAGTGATGGGCAGCTGGAACGCGGCCGGCATCAGCCTGGCCATGGGCGCGATGTTCCTGGCCTGCTGGTCCACCTTCGCCTTCGAAACAGCGGTGTGCTACACCCGCGAATTCAAAGACCCGCAAAAAGACACCTTCAAGGCCATCTTCGCTTCGGGCCTGTTGTGCCTGTTCATGTTCATCGTGGTGCCGCTGACCTTCCAGGGCAAGCTGGGCCTTGAGGGCATGCTGGCGCCGGCCATCGTCGACGGCTCCGGGGTGGGCGCAGCCATGGCGCATTTCGTTGGCGGCGGGGCCGTGGTGTTCAACGTGATCATCGTGATGATGGTGTTGTCGGTGCTGCTGCTGGTGATGACCGCGATGATGGGGTCGTCGCGCACCCTCTACCAGGCTTCGGTGGACGGCTGGTTGCCCAGGTACCTGTCGCACGTCAACGAGCACGGTGCGCCGACCCGGGCCATGTGGACCGACCTGGGCTTCAACGTGGTGCTGTTGCTGATGTCCAACTACATGTCGGTGCTGGCCATTTCCAATGTCTGCTACATGCTGTTCGTGTTCCTCAACCTGCAATCCGGCTGGATCCACCGCCTGGACCGCGCCGACTGGCCGCGCCCATACAAATGCTCGACCTGGCTGTTGGGCCTGGGTGCGCTGTGCGGCTTTATCGACCTGGCATTCGTGGGCGCCGGTGCCAACTTCCTGGGTGAGAACACCTTGCGCAACGGCCTGCTGGCGGCGCTGTTGATCGTGCCCGTATTCATTTTCCGGCACTACATCCAGGACAAGGGCCAGTTCCCCGAATCCATGCGTCGCGACATCGACCTGCCTCATGCGCGGGCTGGCCTGTGGCCCTACCTGGCGTTGCTGCTGGGGGCGGCCGTGGTGTGGATCAGCGCCGAACTCACCGTTATCTGACTTTCCAGAAACCACCGGCCAAGCCGGGTGCAGGCTGCGCTCCATGCGTTCAGCCCAGGGGATGCCTGCGCCCACGTAAAGCCCAAGAACCACCGGAGAAGCCGATGAAAACCGATTACCAGGCCAGGCAGCACTGGCCGCAGCACAAGTCCACTGCCGTGTCGCTCACCTTCGATGTTGACGCCGAAGCCGGTTACCTGGGCGAAAGCCCAAGCTTCGCCCGGCGCCTGACCAGCTTGTCCGAAGGCCGCTTCGGCGTAACCCGCGGGGTGCCGCGCATCCTCGAACTGCTGCGCCGCCATGGTATTGCGGCGACCTTCTTCGTGCCGGGCTACACCGCCGAACAACACCCGAAACTGGTCGAAACCCTGCTGCACGCCGGGCATGAAATCGGCCACCACGGCCACATGCACCTGCGCAGCGACAAGGTGTCGGTGCAGGAGCAAGTGGACGAGATGGAACGTGGCCTGGAAGCCCTGGCCCGTGCCGGGGCGCCGAGACCTGCGGGGTATCGCTCGTCGTCCTGGGAGCTGACCCCGGAAACCTTCGCGCTGCTGCTGCGCCATGGCTTTGTCTATGACTCCAGCTGCATGGGCGACGACCGCCCCTACGTGGAAACCTGCAATGGTGCTTCGATCCTCGAACTGCCGGTGCACTGGTCGCTGGACGACTACCCGATGTTCGGCTGGGGCATCGACAACGGGGGCAACTTCAGCCACCCGCGCATGCTGTTCGACACCTGGCTGGCCGAGTACGAATCGGCCCGCCGCGATGCCCGTCACACCAGCTTCACCATGCACCCCGAGGTGATCGGCCGTGCTGCGCGCTTCGAGCAACTCGAGCGCCTGGTCGAGCGCATGGTCAGCGATGGCGACGTGTGGTTTGCCCGCCTCGATGCCGTGGCCGCGCATGTAGCGCCTCAGCTTGTGAAGGGGGCCGCATGAGCCCGGTGATCTTCCGCTCGCAGGTGTGCACCCCTTACAACCGTGGCCGCGAGTTCGGTGAAGTGTTCGCCGGCAAGGTACGCCAGACGGTGAACACGTATGAAGCCTTGTTCGCCCGTGTGGCCAAGCGCCCTTACGATTTGCATGACCTGGGTGGCCAGGCGCTGGCGGCCATTGCTGCGTTTGCTGCGCCCTTGCATGAAGAAATCCTGGGTATCGCCGCCGGTGCAGGGCTGGCGCCCGAGCAGGTGGGCGCCATCAATGCGCGCACTGAAATCCTGGCGTACCTGGGTGTGCAACTGCGCGGCGAGTGTTCGACAGTGGTGCTGGCCGACCCCTTCGGTGCGCCAGTCACGGCCCAGACCTGGGACTGGTACGCCGAGTTTGCCGGGCTGTGGCTGGTATGGGAGATCCACCATGCCGACGGGCGCCTGACCACCACCGTCACGGAGTACGGCATCGTCGGCAAACCGGGGGTGAACGACCGCGGCCTGGGTGTGCATTTCAACATCCTCCATCACCAGCGCGATGGCGAAGGCATTGGCCTGCCGGTGCATGTGCTGTCGCGCTGGTTGCTGGACAGCTGCGCCGATATCAACCACGCCTTGCAGCTGTGCCACGCCGCACCGGTGTCGGCTTCCAGCGTACTGACCCTGGTGGCGGCGGAGCGGGGCGCCAGTGCTGCCGTGTCGGTGGAACTGCACCCGGGCGGCCCGGCACTGGTGTTCCCCGATGCAGGGGGGCTGCTGATCCACACCAACCATTTTCTGGCCGATGCCGTGCGCCCTTACGACACCGAGCCTGCCGCCTACCCCGACACCCTGGTGCGCCACGACCTGTTGCACCGGCGCCTCACCGGGCGCACGCAGCTCAGCGCCCGCGACCTGCTTGGCGCGCTGAACAGCCACCTGGGCAGCACCGGCGCGCTGTGCTGCCACCCCGACCCGGCACTGCCGGAAACCGGCCAGTACGCAACGCTGGCCAGCATTTGCCTGGACGTGCCCGCCGGTACCCTGCGTGCGCTGCCCGGCGGCCCGTGTCGGCACCTGTAAACCTTTTCAACCAACCCACTGGAGCCATACCCATGCTCAAGCTCAAACGCCTCGACAACATGGACATCCTCAGCAACGACGTACAGCGCCTGGTCGACTTCTACCACGGCACCCTCGGCCTGGGCTTCTTCCTGCCCTACGTGGCCGAGGAAAAGTGGGCCGCGATCGAAATGGGCAACGTCACCCTGTACCTGTTCCACACCACCAGCACCGTGCCCGTAGAGCGCCGCACCGCAGTGAACCTGGAAGACAAGCCTGGCTTCGACTCGTTTGCCTTCGAGGTGGAGAACCTCGACGAGGCCATCGCTTACCTGGACGGCAAGGTCGAGTGGGTCACCGCCAACCCCATCGAGTGGCAGCACCCCAACGGCACCCGGTACCGCTACCGCCCGATGTTCGACCCGGACGGCAACATGCTTTACGTCACCGAGCCGCACAAGACCGTCTGAACCACCGCCAGCCAACGAGTATTGAACATGTCTTCCAGCCAGACCCAAGCAACAACCCGGCAAGTGCCGCAGCGTGTTATCGACCTTTCGCCCCAGGCGCGCAGCCTTGAAGGGCGGGTGGCGCTGATTACCGGTGCCGGGCGCGGGGCAGGGCGTGCCCACGCCCGCCTGCTGGCCGCCCGCGGCGCTGCCGTGGCGGCGGTCGACATTGACGCCGAGGTGGCCCGCGACACGGCCGCCGAGATCGAGGCAGCCGGGGGCCGCGCCTTGCCCTTTGCCTGCGACATCACCGACCGTGCCGCGGGCGAGCGGCTGGTGGCCCAGGTAGGCGAAGCACTGGGTGGGCTCGACATCCTGGTGCACAACGCCGGGCTGATCTACTCCATGACCGGCCTTGAAGCCACCGACGATGCCAATTTCGACCGGCTGCTGGCCATCAACGTGCAAGCGCCCCTGTACCTCACCCGTGCCGCGCTGGCGCACCTGCGCGCCAGCTGCGCGCCACGGGTGATCTTCATCAACTCGCAGTGGGGCCAGGTGCCGGATGGCCATTCCTACGGCTACATGGTCAGCAAGGCCGGGCAACTGGGCCTGATGAAAACGCTGGCCAAGGAGTTTGTCGGCGAGGGCATCCTGGTCAATGCCATTACCCCCGGTGCGATCCTGACACGCATGGTCCCTGAGCAGTACATCGCCGCCGAGCAGGCTGCCATCCCTTTGGGCCGCCTGGTGCACCCCGAAGAAATTGCTGCCGTGGTGGCCTTCCTGGCCAGCGACGAGGCGGCCTTCATCACTGGCCAGGCCATCCCCGTGAACGGCGGGGCGCTGCTGGTCGGCATCTGACATAACAAGAAATCACGAGGAAAACGCCATGACCCTTCAACTGACCCAACGCCAGCGCGCCGAACAGGCCATGCGCCGCCAATGGTTCCCGGTCGCCCGCTCGTGCGACCTGGCCACACCCCAATCGGCCACCCTGCTGGGTGAAAAGCTGGTGGTGTACCGCACAGCTTCCGGCAAAGCCGTGGTGCAGGCTGCCCGCTGCCCGCACCGTGGCGCCGACCTGTCGCTGGGTGAGGTGCACGGAGAGAACATCGCCTGCCCTTACCACGGCTGGCAGTACAGCGGCCACAGCGGCAAGTGCAGCCATATTCCGTCGCTGGAAGACCAGTGCCGCATTCCCCAGGGCGCAGCGGTTCATACCTACGCCTGTCAGGAACGCTACGGCCATGTGTGGACCGCGCTGGAGGAGCCACTGTTCGACCTCTACGACCTGGCCGAATGGCGCGAGCTGGACCTGGAGTGGGCCGCAGCTGCGCCACTGGACTCGCCAACCGGCGTGGCCGTGGCCATCGAGAACTTTGGCGACGTGGCGCATTTTGCCTACATTCACCGCGGCATGATGGGCCATGTCAACCCGGTGGTGGAGCCGCTGAACGTGCGCCGGGAAGGGCTGGACATCTGGATGGACCGCCCGTTGCAGGCCTGCGAAGGCGAGTGGGCCAACGATGGCGACTGCATGATGAACTACCACATTGTCGCCCCGGGGCTTGTGGCCATCACCTACGACTACGAGCGCCTGGGCAAGCGCGTGGTTGCCGGCTTCCCGTGCCCGGAATCCTACGAGCATGTGAAGATCTTCTGGGGAGTGGCCAACGACCGCAACTACACGGGCGGCGATTTGCAGGAGTGCCTGCGGGTGGAGGAACTGCTGTACCTGGAAGACCTGCCGGTGGCCGCCACCATCACCCCGGCGGAGATCGACTGGGACGCCAAGGCCGTGGAGCATTCGGTGCCTGCCGACCTGTACACACTTAACTACCGCCGCGCGTTCCGCGAGTTCATCGAGCGCGGCCAGGCCCAGCCGGTGCGCCTGGTAGAAAGCCAGCGGGTGTTGTCGTGAGCAGCGGGGGCGATTGCGTCGAGGTCATCGTCAGCTGCCTGCGGCTGGAGGCCGACGGGGTGATCTCGCTGGAGCTGACGGCGGATCAGCTGCTTCCCGCCTGGAGCGCCGGGGCGCACGTTGACCTGTTGCTGCCCTCGGGCCTGGTGCGCCAGTACTCGTTGTGCGGCGACCCTGACGATCGCCGCCGCCTGCGTATCGCGGTGTTGCTGGAAGAGGCCGGCCGTGGCGGTTCGCGGGAGGTGCACGGCGCCTTGCACCTCGGCCAGCGGCTGGCCATTCGTGGTCCGCGCAATGCCTTCCCGCTGGGTGAGGGCCCGTACCTGTTCGTGGCCGGTGGCATCGGCATCACCCCGATCCTGGCCATGGCACGTGCCGCCGAACGGGCAGGGTCACAGTGGCAGCTGTTGTATGGCGGCCGCTCACGGCGGTCGATGGCTTTTACTGACGAGCTGCGCGCGCTGGGCGGCGGGCGGGTGGAGATTTTGCCGGCCGATGAGGTTGGCTTGCTCGACCTGGATGCCGTGGTTGCTGCCGCTCGCGCCGGGCAGCACGTCTACAGCTGCGGGCCGGCAGCGCTGCTCGATGCGTTGAGTACGCGCTTTGCAGCCGCAGGGCTGGAGGGGCAACTGCACCTTGAACGTTTTGCCCCGGCTGCGCCGCCACCAGCCGCCGCGGGTGAGGGCACCTTCAAAGTGATCCTGGCGCGCAGCGGTGGCGAGGTGCTGGTTGAGCCCGGCTGTACCATCATGGCCGCCCTGCGCGCCGCCGGGCATACGGTGGCGTCATCTTGTGAGCAAGGGGTGTGCGGCATGTGCGAGACGCGGGTGCTGGATGGCGTACCCGATCATCGTGACATGCTGCTCAGCGAGAGCGAGCGGGCCCGTGGCGATGTGATGATGCTGTGTGTGTCGCGGGCACGTACGCCAACGCTGACATTGGACCTTTGAAAATAACGGGGCTGCAAAAGCGGCCCCACTGCGAACAACGAAGTAGAGCCGTTAAGGCCTGTTGCCAAATTTGGATCCAGTGATCAGAAAAACTTCTCCATTCGGTCAGCTTGCAAGAAGTTAGCAGGCTAACTAATGCGATCTTAAATACCGCTGGTCGGTGCTTTTGTTCAAACTATGAACGATTTCCCTGCTGATGGCTCATATTTGCCAGCAGGTGTATTTCTCTGGCACTGCACCTCGTACTCATTCAGGAAGTTATAAACCTTCAACCTCATGTGCGCCGCAGGGATGCACATGGGGATTTTTATTGCCTCTGATGATGGAGTAATGCCTATGCCCAACCGAGGCTCAACGGTTGAGCCGCTGTGTATCGAAGTATCAGTCCGCTGTTTCAGTTAACGATATGAATTGGGTCATGCTGTTGTGATCAGGCTGTTCGCACGCCTGTAGCAAGGCCTTCTAGCGCTAATGCATTACGTGGAGAATTCGACGTGGAGTTTAATACAATTATTAGCCTGTTCGGGCAGAAAGAATCCATGGAACTGGTGCGGTTGTCGGTTATTTATGTTCATTTGCTGGCCTGCTGCATCGCCATCGGGCTGGTGTTTGCCAGCGATGCCGAGATGGTCAGGGACTTGTTGAAAGGGCATCAAAAAGCCGGGCATGACGGTAGGCATATGGCGCGTTTGCAGAAGTCTGTAACGAACGCCTTGATATTCTTGTGGCTCACCGGGGCTGCCGTCATCGGTATCGACTACCTTGAAAAAGGTATGGGTTACTTTGCCAATCCGAAACTTCACGCCAAAGTTATTATTGTGCTGCTGCTGACGTTCAATGGCATGTTGTTGCATCGTTATGTCTTGCCGGCATTGCTCAAGGCGGGCTCTTTGCTTGACCTGAACATCGGCGTGCGTATGTTCGCACTGTTCTCCGGGGCACTGTCGGGTGTGTCCTGGTTGTATGCGGCAATGTTGGGTGTCGGTCGGCCACTGGCCTGGAAGTACTCGCTGACCGAGTTGCTGCTGGCTTATCCGGTCATGATCCTGCTCGGCTTTGCCCTGATGGCCGCGCTGACCCAGTGGGCGCGAAAACGCACTATGTCCAAAGCGACGCAAGCGCCGGTCTGGCCGCTGGCGGGCATTCCTTGCTGATAGCCTGAGCAACGGCTTTGAGCGCAGTACGCCGCGAACCTGTAATGCTGGGTCGCGGCGTTGTTGCTTTCCTGTGCAGTGAAACTGAGGGTTTGCTGGATTGGGGTAAGGCCCAAAATATTGTGGGTTAACGCTTAAAATCGCCATTAACCCACACAATAATGGATTTACCTATCTTGATAGCGTGCATCGCAAATCCTATAATTTGGGTGTTAGCGGCTAATTTTCATGGTTAGTACACATTATGCTGGATTTAAGCTTCAGCAAACCCGGTGAAATCGTCAGGCGCCTTTGTGAGCGTTTACGCACAGAGCGCCTGGCTTTGAACATGACACAGGCTGAATTGGCCGGGCGCGCCGGCATCGGCGTCAACACCGTGTCCAACCTCGAAGCCGGCCGAAATGTCGGGTTTGAGAATCTTGTCCGGGTGGCGATGGCGCTTGGGCGCGTAAAGGAGCTGGAAGCCCTGTTCCTTCCCAGGCTCGACAGCATCGAAGACATTCGCCGCTACGAAAACAGCGCCAACCGTCTGCGGTCAAAAAGGAAGCCTGGCAATGCTTGAACAGGTGAACGTCTTCTACGAAGGTTGGGGTGAGCGGTGGCAATGGGGTTCGCTGGCCTCTACGACCGCTCTGACAGGTCGCCCGATGATTGTGTTCGAGTACAGCGACGAAGCGAGGCGAAGAGGCCTGGAGCTGTCCGCCTATACGCTGCCGTTGCAGGGCCCGACATTACGCAGGGATTTTCCTGGTCATCAGCTTCACTTGCCAGGCCCGGTGTATGACGCGTTGCCCGACGGGTGGGGCATGCTGCTGATGGACCGCATGTTCAGGCGGCGCGGGCTTACCACCGCGCGTATCGGCGCACTGGAGCGGCTGGCCTACATTGGAGGCAATGCAATGGGTGCCATGACGTTCGAGCCCGTTGCACCTGAAGGGCTGTTACCAGACGTCCATGTTCCACTGGAAAAACTCGCCGCCGAAGTGGCGCAGGTGCTCCATGGCGAGGGTGGCGAGTTTTTGCAGACACTGCTGTTGGTCGGCGGCTCGCCTCAAGGTGCCAGGCCCAAGGCCCTGGTTTATCGCAACCCTGAAACTGGCGGGTTTACCACTGCTGCCACCCCGGGCCTTGAGGCCTGGTTGGTCAAGTTTCCGGCCAAGGATGAGCATCCCGAGGTGTGTGCCATCGAGATGGTCTACGCCGAATGCTTGCGCCGCTGCGGTATCGAAACCCCAGACACGCAGTACTTCAGCTTGCCCAATGGGCTTGCAGCATTTGCCAGCAAACGCTTCGACCGGCAGCAGGGGCTGCGAGTACCGATGCAAAGCCTCGCGGCTTTTACGGGGGCCGACTTCCAGTCCCCCGGGGTTCTGGACTACGTCAATTTCGTACGGGCAACGCAGATGTGTACCAATGACGTGCGTGAAATGGCGATAGCGTTCGAGCGTGCCGTTTTCAATATTGCGTTCAACAACAGAGACGATCACCCCAAGAACTTTGCATACCTCATGGCCCAACAAGGTCAATGGCGACTGGCGCCGGCATACGATGTGACGTTCTGCGAGGGACCTGGCGGCTATCACCAGATGGATGTGATGGGAGAAGCGCTGGCCATTTCCCGAACGCAAGTGCTTCGGCTTGCGGAAGAGGCCGAGGTGCCTCACGACGTCGCCTGCAAAATGATCGACCACATTTGTGATGTGGCCAATCAGTTTGCAAGCGTTGCCGGCCAGCTTTACCCAGGCGCCATTACGCGCGATACCTTGCGCACGGTTCAGGGGCGCATTGACCAGAACGTCGCTTTACTGCGTCGCTGATTATCCGGCGCATTCAGAGTGTCGAAAACGTAAGACTCACCATCACTTGCGCACAACTCAGGTGCGCTTCTGCAGGGCGCGGCCTTTCGCCAGGTAAGCTTCAAACTCGGTTTCTGGCACCATGCTGCCGCCCGTTCCCCATACCAGGTGAGTCGCATTTTGCAGCTGGGCCGGGGTAAAGCCCAGGCGCGTCAGGTACGCCGGGGATTGTAATACACGTGCCATGCCGGGTACGCCCGCCAGCGCAGACGGTTCCAGCTTGACCTTGTCCTGCTCGAAGGCAATCACCATCAGGCGATACAGTTCTTCGTCGGTAACGGTGTAGTAGCCATCGATCAGCCGCTGCATGGCTTTGCCGACAAACCCGGACGGGCGCCCGACCGCCAGGCCGTCGGCGGCGGTGATGTTGTCGATGCCGAAGTCCTGCACGCTGGTTTCATCGTGCAGGCCGGTGTACACCCCCAGCAGCATGCAGGGCGAGTGGGTGGGCTCGGCGAACACGCAGTGCACCGCATCACCGAATACCAGCTTCAAACCGAAGGCCACGCCACCAGGGCCCCCGCCAACACCGCAGGGCAGGTAGACGAACAGCGGATGGTCGGCGTCTACCTGGATGCCGGCCTGGTCAAATTGTCGAGCCAGGCGCTCGGCGGCTACGGCATAGCCCAGAAAGAGTTGGGGGGAATTCTCGTCGTCAACGAAATAGCAGCTAGGATCGGATGCTGCCTGCTGGCGCCCTTGCTCGACGGCAACGCTGTAGTCCGACGCATGTTCAACGACCGTTACGCCATTGGCGCGCAGCTTGTCCTTTTTCCACTGCCTGGCGTCGGACGACATGTGCACGCTGACCTGAAAGCCCAGCTTGGCGCTCATGATGCCGATCGACAACCCCAGGTTGCCGGTCGAGCCTACGGCGATCTTGTACTGGCTGAAGAACGCGCGAGCCTGCTCACTGGCCAGTACCGCATAGTCATCGGAGGGCGTGATGAGGCCGGCCGACAAGGCCAGGTCCTCAGCGTGCTTGAGCACCTCATGAATGCCGCCGCGAGCCTTGATGGAGCCCGAAATGGGCAGGTCACTGTCTGCCTTGAGCCACAGGCTACCCACGTTCTGCAATGCCCCTTCTTCGATCAGATGCTGGCGAAGCTGCGGCAGTGGGGCGATGTGCGACTCGATAACACCGCCGGTAGCTGCCGTTTCGGGGAACACTGTGGCGAGGTAGGGTGCGAACCTCAGCAGCCGCTCGCTTGTGGCTTGTACATCTTCAGCCGTCAGGCCCACGTCGCTCAGTGCCGCTGACGCATTGGCAATGCCAGGGTTGAACCAGCTGGTTTCTTTCAGGGCGACCAGATCGGTGATGATCGGGTGGCTTTGTTCCCAGGCTTGGAGGGTTTTTCCGTGAATCATGGTTTCACCTGTCATGCAGTATTCGCCCAATTAGAGACGGTGCGCTCAATGCCGCGCAGACCAGGCACAGTTCAAGGCTGCCACTGCAACCGCCAGTGCCGCCCCTGCATACGCCCAGATCGCTGGAACCTGGGGCAGCAACACACCCGCAAGCATCGGCCCGAGCCCGGCGCCGATGTCGCGCCACACGGCGTTGCCGGCCAGTGCCTGGATACGCTGTTGCGGGTTGCGCAGGGCGACCAGTGTCATCACCAGCGGCAATTGCAGGGCGCGCAGCACCAGCACGAAGAACGCGCCGATGAACAGCCAGTGGCTGCCGAACAGCAGCAGCGCCAGCGACGTGGCCAGTGACAGTACCACCAGCATGCGCAGCGGGCCGAAACGGTCGGCCAGGCGCCCGCCGAAGGGGCTGAAGAGCATTTCGCTCAGGTAACGCACCGCCATCAGCACACCCGCAGCCAGCACGCCGGATTCACCGAGGTGGGTTTGCGCGTACAGCGAGAGGCCGAAGATAAACAGCCCGTCCAGCGTCACCCCTTCGATGAAGGACCAGGTGGCGATGCTATCTGGCAGGCGCAGGCGCCGGCGCCGGCCGCTGCGGTTGGCGACCGGGTGGCCTTGGGTGGGCAGGGCGCGGGCGCGCCACAGCCCGAACAGGGCGCAGACGCAGAGCACGAAGAACACACTGCGCGGGCCGTAGGCCTGGGCCATGAGCGCACCCAGTGGCAAGGCCAGCATGGGGCCGATGGAAATGGTCGCCCGCGAACGGCCGGCCCGACGCGCTGCACCCTGTGCTTCAGCGGTGGCGAGGGTCTGGGTGCTGAGGTTGAAGGTGGCAAAGCACAAACCCCACACCAGGCGCAGCACCAGCAGTGCGGCGAAACCGGACAGCGTTGCGTTGCCCAGGGCACACACTGCGGCGGCGAAGGCGGCAAGGCTGCAAGCGGCGCGGTCACCATGGCGGGCGTAGAAACGTACCACCCAGCCGTAGCCGAGGATGCGCACCAGGCGGTTGGCCGCCAGCAGCACGCCGGCTTCGACCAGGGTTACGCCGAAGTCGGCGGCGTACATGGGCAGCAACAGGTAGAGCAATACGTCACTGGGCAGGCACAGGCTGAGCACCTGGGCGGTGTTGCGGGAGTCTCGGTCGGCGCGGTGGGTTTGCACCGGGGTGGCAGCGGACGACATGACAGTCTCGTGACAGGGGTGAGGGCGCAGGATAACCCACGGCGTCTCGAACATTGCAATTGGCGTCACTGATGTGTTGCCTGTACCGGCCTCTTCGCGGGCTTGCCCGCTCCCACAGGTACTGTGCAAGCCTTGAAGGCTGTGGTGACCCTGTGGGAGCGGGCAAGCCCGCGAAGAGGCCAGTACAGGCAGCAGAGATTTTGAACAGTTCACTCATTCAGCCATAAGGCGGCGCTGGCAGCTGGGCCAGCAGCGCCCTCAGCCCTTCACTCCATTGCCTGCGAATCTGCTGGTAATAGGCATCGTCGCTGGTGATGCGCTTGCGGGTCATGCTTTCCAGGCTGTCTTTGCGGTACACCAGCAAGTCCAGCGGCATGCCAACCGACAGGTTGCTGCGAATGGTGGAGTCGAACGAAATCAGGCCGCAACGCAGTGCTTCATCAAGCGGTGTGCGGTAATCCAGGTTGCGGTCGAGTATTGGCCTGCCGTACTTGCTTTCGCCGAGTTGCAGGAACGGGGTGTCCGGCGTTGCCTGGAAGAAGTTGCCCTGTGCGTAGACGTTGTAGATGGCCATGGGCCCGCCAGCAATCTGCCCGCCGACAATGAATGAACTGCTCAGGTCGATATCGGCGGTAAGCTTGCTGCGGTCACGGCTGACCACTTCACGCAGGGTGTCGGCGACCAGCACCGTTGCATCGTAGAGCGTGGCAACGTTCAGCAGGTGCGAACCGCTGCCGTGGGTGCGTTGCTGCAACAGGTTCACCACCGATTGCGAGGTCGCCAGGTTGCCTGCGGTCTGCAGCACGATCAGCCGCTCGCCCGGTACGCTGAACACGAACAGCTTGGCAAAGGTGGAAATCTGGTCGATGCCGGCGTTGGTGCGTGAGTCGCTGATGAAGACAAGGCCGTCCTCAAGATGCATGGCGACACAGTAAGTCATGCGGTTTCCCTTGTGTTGCGGTTGGAGTGGCCTTGCCGCACCCACGCGGCAACGCCGGCCTGCAAAGTTGTCACTGGCGATGGACGTGGACACTGGCCTGCATCGATTCGACGCCGCCGCCGCGGCGCACCCCCCTGACCGGGCAGGCATCGAGGTAGTCCAGCCCGACCGCCAGCTTCAGGTGGCGTTCTGGCCGGGTCAGGCGGTTGGTGATGTCGAAGCTGTACCAGGCGTCGCCGATCCAGGCTTCGGCCCAGGCGTGGCTGGCCAGGTGCTGCTCGTCCTCGGTGCACAGGTAACCCGACACATAGCGTGCTGGCACCCCCAGGCTGCGTGCGCAGGCCAGGAACGCGTGGGTGTGGTCCTGGCAGACCCCGGCGCCCCCGTTGAACGCTTCGATCGCGGTGGTACCCACGGAAGTCGACCCCGGGCTGTACGGCATATGCGCGGCCAGGCCCTGCATCAGCCCTGTCAGTGCCGCCCGGTCGCGATGCTTGCCGCACTGCCGGGTGGCGAAAGCCTTGAGTGTGTCATCGGCCAGGGTCAGGCGGCTGTCACGCAGGAAGGGCAGGGGTGACTGGCCTTCGGTTTCCTGCTCGCAATCCGGGTCGATTTCTACCTGGCCACTGGCGGTAAGCGCGAGGTGGCCGTGGGGTTTGTCCAGGGTAAGCACATGCAGGATGTTGCCGTACGGATCGATCTGGCTTTTTACCTTGCAGGGCAGCCCCAGCTGCCATTCATTGATGCGTTGGCGTGCGCTGCTGCGTGGCGTCAGGCGCAGAAACTGGATGCTGTTGCTGACGTCGCTGGCGTAGCTGTAGGTGGTGTCGTGGCGAATGGACAGTTTCATACAACCTCCAGGTAGGAGTGGTGGACCGCCTGGCCCAGTTGGTTGATGCGGCCGATGAAGTCGCTCAGCCAGGGGTGCAAGCCCGCGTCGAGGATTTCGTCGATGGCGGTGTAGCGCAGGCGCGCGTTGAGTTCGGCGGCCATGCGTTGGGCGGCGCGCCCGCTGCTGCCGGGCAGGCCGGCCAGGATCAGGTCCAGTTCCTCGATGCAGGCATGCAGCGAGCGTGGCACGTCCACCCGCAGCAACAGCAGTTCCGATACGGGGCGAGCGCTGGGTGCGGCGCGATAGATTTCGTTGAAGGCCTCGTACGAAGTCAGTGCGCGTAGCAGGGCGCTCCACTGGTAATAGCCACGGGCGGAATCGTCGCTGACCTCTTCGGAGGCCTCACCGAACATTTCATAGCGCGCATCGAGCAGGCGCAGGGTGTTGTCTGCGCGCTCAAGGAACGTGCCCAGGCGGATGAAACTGTAGGCGTCGTTGCGCATGATGGTGCCAGAGGTGGCGCCGCGGAACAGGTGTGAGCGCTCCTTGACCCAGTCGCAGAACTGGCTGATGCCATAGCGCCCCAGGCCATTGCTGGCGATGTTGCGCATCTCGATCCAGGTGGCGTTGATGTTCTCCCACATGTCGGCGGTGATGCGGCCGCGCACCGCATGGGCGTTGGTCCTGGCGGCCTGCAGGCAGCAATAGATGCTGCTGGGGTTGGTTGCGTCAAGGGCGAAGAAGTGCAGCATGCGCTCGGTGTCGAGCTCGGTGTGCCGGCGGATGTAGTCGTCCAGCGTGCCAGATGCCAGCAGCGACATCGCCAGCTCGGCATGGCCGTCGCTACGCCCGGCCTGGGGCATCAGCGACAGCGAATAGCTGACCTCAAGCATACGGGCGAGGTTTTCCGCACGTTCAAGGTAGCGGGACATCCAGTACAGGTCGGAAGCGGTTCGCGAAAGCATGGTTCAGTCCTCCACCACCCAGGTGTCCTTGGTACCGCCGCCCTGCGACGAGTTGACCACCAGCGAGCCCTCTGTCAGCGCCACGCGCGTCAGGCCGCCGGGCACCAGGCGGGTTTCGCTGCCCGAAAGCACGAACGGGCGCAGGTCGATGTGACGCGGCGCGATGCCGCTGTCGACAAAGGTCGGGCAGGTCGACAGGCACAAGGTGGGTTGGGCGATATAGGCATGCGGGCGGGCTTTGATGCGCGCACGAAAGTCCTCGATCTGGGCGCGGGTCGATGCGGGCCCTACCAACATGCCATAGCCGCCGGAGCCCTGGGTTTCCTTCACCACCAGTTCGGGCAGGTGGGCCAGGACATGGGCCAGGTCCGCTGGCTTGCGACATTGCCAGGTGGGCACGTTGTTGAGGATCGGCTCTTCGCCGAGGTAGTAGCGAATCATGTCGTCGACATAGGGGTAGATCGACTTGTCGTCGGCCACGCCGGTGCCGACGGCGTTGGCCAGCACCACGTTGCCGGCGCGGTACACCGAAATCAGCCCCGGAACGCCCAGCGTCGAGTCCGGGTTGAAGGACAGCGGGTCGAGGTAGTCGTCGTCCAGCCGACGGTAAATCACGTCCACCTGCTGGGGGCCAGCGGTGGTGCGCATGTAGACATGCTCGTCACGCACGAACAGGTCTGCGCCTTCGACCAGCTCGATGCCCATTTCCCGGGCCAGGAACGCATGCTCGAAGTAGGCACTGTTGAAACGGCCAGGGGTGAGTACCACTGCCGTGGGGTTGTCCAGCGGGCTGGCGCTCTTGAGCGTGTCCAGCAGCAGGTTGGGGTAGTGGTCGATGGGCGCGATGCGCTGGGCGGCGAACAGTTCGGGGAACAGGCGCATCATCATCTTGCGGTCTTCGAGCATGTAGCTGACGCCGCTGGGGGTGCGCAGGTTGTCTTCCAGCACGAAGTAGCTGCCATCGCCGTCACGCACCAGGTCGACACCGGCGATATGGGCGTACAGCCCACGGTGCAGGTCCAGCCCCTGCATGGCGATCTGGTAACCCTCGTTGGCCAGCACTTGCTCGGGTGGGATGATCCCGGCCTTGAGAATGCGCTGGTCGTGGTAGATGTCCTGCAGGAACAGGTTCAGGGCCTGCACACGCTGGATGCAACCGCGCTCGACCGTGCGCCACTCGCTGGCGCGGATGCTGCGCGGGATGATATCGAAGGGGATCAGGCGCTCGGTGTCCTGGCTGTCGCCGTACAAGGTGAAGGTGATGCCGGCCCGGTGGAACAGCAGGTCTGCCTCCCGCCGGCGCTGCTCCAGCAACTCCAGCGGGGTGTTTGCCAGCCAGCGGGCGAACTCTTGGTAATGCGGGCGGCAATCGCCGTTCGCTTCGTACATTTCATTGAAAAAAGCCCGGGACATACCCACTCCTTGCCGCCGTTGCCGGCAGCTTCATTGCCGTTCTATGGGTTTTTGAGGGTGCTGCCTTGATGGGGTCGGTGGGTGTCTTGAGCCTCGGTTGCAAGGGGTTGCCAGTGCGTCATGCGCACGAACTGCCTTTGCAATGAAGGTGCCGGAAGGGGCGTGCGCTAGGGGATAAACGGGAAAACGGGCGCGAAACGTTGAAAATGTTCGGCCTCAGGCGGGGGCACTGCTTGCCGTGATCATGGCCAGGCGGCGCCTGGATAGGGGTATCGCGCATCAAAAGGGGGCGCTTTGCATTCGGTCATGGGTATTGACCTAAAGTGGGGCGTGCAGTGCATATGTCACGTTTGCCCGGTTTGCTGAACAGGCTCAGGCGGGGCAGGCGCAGCGGCCGCCCGGTCTTTAGCGAAGCGGATCTGAAGCCACGCTCACACCTGCCAGCGTGGTGAAGGATATGTCCTTGGCCGTCAGCAGGAAATCACGCACGTACGGCACTTCCAGCATGTCGCTGCGCAACGCCGCGTACAGGTTCGCCTGCAAGCCCTGTTCGCCTAGGCGCTTGGCGGTGACATAGCCACGCGAACTGTACTCGTGCACTGCCCAGTTCGGCAGGCAGCAAACGCCGCGCCCGGAGGCCACCAGTTGCATCATCATCACGGTCAGTTCCGAAGTTCTTACCTGCGCCGGTTCGACATTGGCAGGGTCGAGGAAGCGGGTGAAGATATCCAGCCGGTCGTGTTCGATCGGGTAGGTGATCAGCGTCTGGCTGGCGATGTCCGCCGGTTCCAGGTAAGGCTTGTGGCGCAGGGGGTGATGGTTGTCGATCGCCAGCAGTGCCTCGTAACCGAACAATGGCACGTAGCTGATACCCGCCAGTGTCACCGGATCGGAGGTGACCACCAGATCCAGGTCGCCCCGTTCCAAGGCTGGCAGTGGCGCGAAGGAGAAACCGGAAGCGAGGTCCAGTTCCACTTCTGGCCAGGCGCCGCGGAACTCATCCACTGAAGGCATCAGCCACTGGTAGCAGCTGTGGCATTCGATGGCGATGTGCAGCCGCCCGGCCGACCCCCCGGCCAGTTTGCCCAGGTCCCGTTCGGTATTGCGGATCTGTGGCAGCACCTGGTCAGCCAACTGCAAAAGCTTGAGCCCGGCACTGGTGAAACGCACAGGCCTGGATTTGCGAACGAACAGTGGCATGCCGACGCGCTCTTCCATGTCGCGAAACTGGTGCGACAGGGCTGACTGGGTCAGGTGCAGGCGCTCGGCGGCCTCGTGCAGGCTGTCGGTTTCACGCAGCGCGTGGAGGGTTCGCAGGTGGCGTAGATCGATCATGGGTAAAAAATCGGGTCACTCGAAAAAGGTGCGGCCTCGCGGTGATACGGGTGCATTCTAGACAGGGCCATTGCATGAAAGGTATTGAAGATAATTCACCGTTTTTTTAGTGCTGTTCATGATGCATTGCATGCACTGGCCTCTTCACGGGCACTGCGCAACGCCGCAGACCATGGCGAAACGCAGTAGAAGCAGCTTGTGCGGGGCAGAGGCCGACAAGGATTTTGGAGTTGGCACGAAAATCCCATGCCAATTCGGCGCCAGTGGTTATTTCCTTGGCATTGCTACCACCCTCCATGCAACAAGAACAACAGGGGGCTTACATGAGTTGTCTGATCTGCGCAGGACAGGCGCGGTCTGTCGACTGCACACAGGGATGGGAAGAGCGGCATTGTGCTCAATGCGGATGTTACCGAATGTCCCAGGCGCTCATCCTGGTAATGATGGAAGAGGGGCAGATCTTCGATACCGGGCGCATGCGCGAATGGCTGTCCACTCAACGGGGCCAGGTGCCGATTCCCGCGATTGATCATGCGCAGGCGATATTGGTGCCCTGAGCTGCGAGGCAACCGGGAGGCAATGCTGCAAGCACGGTGTACCTGGCTTGGTGGACTGCGGCATCATATCGCGCCCATCCTTCAATGCACCCAGGAGACCATGATGATCAAGACTGGTGAGCAACTGCCCGACGTCAAGCTTTACGAATACAACAACGACGCAGGCGCCTGCGCGATCGGCCCGAATGCCTTTTCAGTTCACGAGCGCTGCAAGCAGAAAAAAGTGGTGATCTTCGGCTTGCCCGGGGCGTTCACGCCTACCTGTTCGGAACGCCACGTACCGGGTTATGTCGCTGCAGCACCTGCGTTGTTCGCAGCCGGCATTGACGAGATTCTCTGCGTTTCGGTGAACGATGCCTTTGTCATGAACGCCTGGGGCAGCAGCCTGCAAGTGGGTGAAGCGGTGAAGATGATCGGCGACGGCAACGGTGAGTTCAGCGACGCACTGGGGCTGATCCAGGACTTGTCGGCGCGCGGTCTGGGGCGCCGCTCGCTGCGTTATGCCATGGTGGTCGACAACCTGGTGGTTACACATGTTGCGGTCGAAGCGCCGGGCAAGTTCGAGGTCAGTGATGCAGCGAGCGTGCTGGCTGCGCTGCGCTGATTCCACCCTGCAACCCCATCAGTTCAGACCGACCCGATAACAACAAGGTACAGACGGTTGAAACTTCACCAACTCAGGGCGCTGGTCGCCATCCATAACGCAGGCAGCATCCTTGAAGCCTCCAAGCTCATGCACATTACCCAGCCTGCGCTGAGCCGTTCGATCAAGGAGCTGGAGCGGGAGGTCGGTTTTACCCTGTTGCAGCGGTCGCACAAGGGCATGGCCCTTACCGAGGAAGGCAAGCGCGTCATCCGCCATGCCAACCTGGTGGTGGAGAGCATCCGGCGCCTGCAGATCGAGGCCGCGAGCATTCAGGATGCCGCGCTGGGTGCGGTGTCTATCGGGGTCACATCGCTGACGGCGATGCTGGATGGGGTCGATGAAAGCATTCTGGCTTTCCGGCGCAAGTACCCGCGGGTGAAGATCACCATCACCGACCTGCGGCCCAGCCAGATCCTGCAACGGCTGCGCGATGGCAGCCTGGACTTTGCCATAACCTCCCAGCAACCGCTGAGCCGGCTGAGCCTGGACTGGGAGGCGCTGGGCAGCATCAAGGGCAGGGTGATCTGCCACGCGTCGAACCAGCAAAAGTTCTCAAGGTCACTGCGCACCTTGCAGTACGCCCACTGGATCAGCCTGGACGAGCTATCCGACCAGGCTTCGCAGTTTCACCAGCTGTTCGAGGCCAACGGCCTTCGGGTGCCCCAGAACACCGTGGAATGCACCTCGGTGATGATGGCCCTCAAGCTGCTGAAGAACACCGAGTCGTTGATGACCATCAGCGAGCTGGCCGTGGACCAGGGGTTCACCTTTGGCGTGGATTGCGAGTACGTGGCCATGGCGGTGCAGGAGCTGATTCCGGATTACCCGATCAACCTGGTCTGCATCGACCGCCACAGCCTTACGGCACCTGCCCAGGAGCTGTTCCACAGCTTGCGCGGGCAGGTACTCAGGCAAACCCGTTCAGTGGCGTCAGAAGTGATAGTACATGCCTAGCGAGACGTTGCTCGGGTTGTCGCCAACCTGGTCCACCGGGGTGCCGGCATAGGTCACCGATGACGCACGCTGGTTGGCGATCATGCCGAGGCGTCCGTACACGGCCCAGCGCGGGTTGATGAAATGGTCATAGCCGATCATCACCCCTGTTGCGTCCTTGTCGTGGGCCGTGACCTTGCGCTGCATCACGGCCAGGCGCAGCACATCCAGCTCGCCCACTGGCGCCATCACACCGAAGGTATACAGCGTGGTATCAGGCGTGCCGGCCTGGTCCACGTCCTGGCGTTGCCAGGTCAGGCTGGTGGCCAGCGGGCCGAAATCGTAGAACGCCGACAGGCTCTTGAAGTAGTTGGCCGTCTGGCGCGAGGTGCCAGCGTCGTCCCATGGGTCGCTGTAGTAAAGGTTGTAGGAGGCCAGGAGCATCACCTTGCTGTTGCGGTATTGCAGCCTGGTGCCGCCACCGCGCACGGTGCGCCCGGCGCTTGCCGCATCGTCGAAGCCGAAACTGATCGCGGTGCCGACGGTGAAACCGTTTATGTTCGGGCTGGTGTAGGCCAGGGTGTGCTTGGGGCGCATGTCCAGGTAATAGGCGCCCTTGCCGGCGGCAGGCAGGGCCAGGTAGGTGTAGGGCGAACCATAGGTGGCCAGGAACGGGTCGGCGTAGGTGGGCGTGCCCATGTTGTAGGTCTTGCCGAATTCAAGCTTGCCCAGTGTGCGCGAGCGCAGGGCAACGGTTGCCAGGCGCAGGCTGCCGATGGTGTCCCAGGTGCCCTCCAGGGCCTTGCCATTGATGTTGAAGCCTTCCTCGACGTCGAGTTCCAGCACGGTGTCGGGGGTCAGCCCCTTGCGGGCATACAGCCCGAGCTTGTTGGTCCATGCGCCGCCGCCCGCCAGGCGATAGCCCGATTGGTGTTGCGAGTCGTGATAGCTGGCGAATGCATCCAGCGTTCCGTAGACCTTGAGCTTGTCATCGAAACCGGTATCCACCCCGTAGTAACCGAAACCCGGCGCAATCCGGCCGAGCGCGGGAAAGCCCTCGGCCTGCACCTGAGCGGTAAGGCATGCCCCTTGGATCATCAACAGCAACGACGTAATGCGAGTGTTCATTCACGACTCCAGGCCAGCACAGTGATGTGGTGGCTGTAGGGTCGGTGAACAACACGTTGCAGTGTGATTGCTTATTCGGCCATGTCATGCCGATTGGTTAATCGAGGCCTGGCGGGGCCCTTCGGGTTGGCGGGAAGGTCTGTTCCAGACAGGCTTCGACCACGGCGCAAGGCCATGCGCCAAGGCCTGCGGGCTGAGCGTTATTGGGGCGTCGCGCTCGGGCAAGGCAATCTGTGCGCCGGCTTAGGGCAAATTGGTCAACGACCGGCCCGGTCAATTAACCATTGGTTAGCCACATGCCCAAACTGCAAGTGTGTTGAGCCGCCGATTGGCCGATATTCGCTGCATGCCGCGATTTGCCATCGGAGATAACAATGACTACACCGCTACCCGCACCGGCCCGCATGCAGACGGGCACGCCCTCAGCCGCGCAGGCATCGTCTTCACGCAAGACCTTGATTGCCTGCTCGCTGGGCAACGCGCTGGAAATGTACGACTTCACGATCTACAGCTTTTTCGCTGTGTTGATCGGCAAGCATTTCTTTCCCTCCGACTCGGCGATGGCGTCGTTGCTGATGTCGCTGGCCACCTTTGGCGTCGGTTTCCTGATGCGCCCGGTCGGGGCGATGGTCATCGGCCGCTACGCCGACCGGCGCGGGCGCAAGGCAGCATTGAGCCTGACCATCGGGCTGATGACCTTGGGCACTGCAATGATCGCCTTTGCGCCGACGTATTCGCAGATCGGTATCTTCGCAACGCTGCTGTTGGTAGCCGGGCGGCTGATCCAGGGCATGTCGGCGGGCGGGGAGGTCGGTACCGCGTCGGTATTCCTGATGGAGTCCAGTGCGGTCGGCAACCGCTGCCAGAACGTCAGCTGGCAGGCCGCCAGCCAGGGGTATGCGGCATTGGTCGGGGCCGGCTTCGGCTTTGCCCTCAGCCAGTTGCTCGACCCTGCTGCGCTGGAAAGCTGGGGGTGGCGCATCCCGTTCATTTTCGGCCTGCTGATCGGCCCGGTCGGTTGGTACATCCGCACGCGTCTACCTGAAACCCATCAGGCCGCCCCTGCACACAAGGCCGAACAGCGGCTGGATGCCGAGTTGCTCAAACGTATCGCCCAAGGCATCGGCCTGATGGCCAGCTCCACCATTGGCATGTATCTGTTCGTGTTCTACATGCCCACCTACCTGACCACGGCCCTGCATTACCCGGCGGGCAGCGCGATGGCGATCGCCTGTATCAGCAGCGGCTGCATGGCGATCATCTGCCCGTTGGCCGGCAAGTTCGCCGACAAGTATCAACTCAGGAAGCGCCTGCTTGGGTGGACGGTTGCCGCCCCGGTGGTACTGACGCTGCCGGTGTTCTACCTGCTTGGACAGGTGCAGCACATGGGCCTGGCGATGATGTGCGTGGCGGTGCTGATCCTGCCGACCTGCATCGGTGCCGGTGCGTTCTTTGCGCTGATCATGGAGGGTTTCCCGAAAGCACGGCGCTCTTTCGGCACCTCGGTCAGCTACAGCCTGGGGGTCACGATTTTCGGCGGCTTCTCGCCGCTGGTGGCGACCTGGCTGATTGCCGCACTGGGCACCCCGCTGGCGCCGGCCTACTTCCTGCTGGCCGGGGGAGCTGTCAGCCTGGCCTGCCTCAAATACTTCCCTGAAAACAAAGGATGCGAGTGACATGGGCACTTTCCAGAGCAATGAACCACGGCGCTCGCCAGCAGAGCTGGATGAGTTCGTCATGATCCGTCGGCGGATCCACGCCGCGCCAGAACTTGGCGGCGACACGCCAGACACGGCGGCGCTGGTGGCCGCAAAGCTTCAGGCAGCCGGCTATGAAGTGCATCGTAAAGTAGGCGGGCATGGCGTGGTCGGGGTGTTGAAAGTGGGGGATAGCCCGCGCAGCATCGGCTTGCGTGCCGACATGGACGCCTTGCCCATGAGCGAAAAGAACCCCTTCGAACATGCCAGCAAAATTCCTGGCCGTATGCATGCCTGTGGCCATGACGGGCATACCGCCATCCTGCTGGCAGCCGCTGCGCAACTGGCGGCCACGCGCAACTTCAACGGCACGCTGAACGTGATCTTCCAGCCGGACGAGGAAGGCCTGGCCGGGGCCAAGGCGATGATCGACGATGGCCTGTTCGAGCGCTTCCCGTGTGACTCGGTGTATGCGCTGCACAACATGCCCGGCATGCCGGTGGGGACCTGTGTGGTGCAGGCGGGGCCGACCATGGCGTCCTCCGAGCGCGTCAGCATCCGTATCACCGGCAAAGGTGGGCACGGTGCGATGCCCGAGCTGTCGGTGGACCCGGTGATGGCATTGAACAGCCTGATCGGTGGCATCCAGACCATCAAGTCGCGCAACCTGAGCGTGGAGGAATATGCCGTGATCAGCATCGGCATGATCCAGGCCGGAACCGTCTACAACATCATCCCCGACGAGGCCTGCATGCTGCTGAGCGTGCGCACCGACACGGCCGAGACCCAGCAGAAGATCAACAGCCGCATTGAAGCCCTGGTGAAGGGGCACGCCGAAAGCTTTGGCGTGCAGATCGAGGTGCAGTTCACCCAGTTGGCGCCTGCGTTGTGCAACAGCGATCACGAGAGCGCGCTGCTGCGTGAAAGCCTGAGGCCGCTTTTCGCCGATGGGGCGCTGCTGGACAAGATGCCGAAGAAGGTGATGGGTACCGAAGACTTCGCCTACATGTTGCAGGCACGGCCTGGCTGCTACTTCATGCTGGGCAACGGCACGGGTGAGTTTCATGGGTGTTCGGTGCACAACCCACACTACGACTTCAACGATGCATTGGTGAAGATTGGGGCCGAGTGTTGGGTGAAGTGGGTTGAGGATTACCTGGCTTGATGCCGATTCATTGATCCATGTCGCTGGTTGGCGGCAGTTTTGGGCTCAAAACTGCTGTCGACAGGCACTGCCGACGCAGTGCGCGTTATGATCGGCCCAGACTCTTGAGAGAAATCATCATGAAACTGGAAATCCGTGACGAGCGCGCCGAAGACCTGAAGCAGATTACCGCAGTGACTGTGGCTGCGTTCGAGCAGGCAGAGCACTCCAGTCACACCGAGCAATTCATTGTCGATGCTCTACGTGAAGCTGGGCAGTTGATTGTTTCGCTGGTAGCAGTGGACGAAGATCAAGTCGTCGGGCACGTCGTGATCTCTCCAGTGACCGTGTCTACGGGGGCAGCGGGTTGGTACGGGCTTGGGCCCATATCCGTGCTGCCTGCCTGGCAAGGCCGGGGTGTTGGCGCTGCCCTGATGAAGGCTGCGTTGAGCGATTTGCAAAAGCAGGGTGCAGCCGGCTGTGTGGTGCTTGGCGACCCTGCTTACTACAGCCGTTTCGGCTTCATTGCGAACACAGGGTTGGTGCTGCCTGGCGTTCCTCAGGCGTATTTCCAGGCGCTTTCATTCCGTGGTGGGTTTCCGGCGGGGGTGGTGGAATACCACCCTGCTTTCAACGCCACGGAATGAGCGGATCATGAAGCGGAAAAAACCAGGCCGGGCTGCTTGCGACCTGGTTTAGTCCGTAGCCTGCTCCACTGCGCTATCGGCGGCCGGCGCCGCAGCGCGTGCTTTGGCCTTTTCACGGTTACGGCGGTCCTGGCTGCGCTGGCGCGATGCTTGCTGCTTGGCATACATCGCCTGAGAGGCGGTCACTGTGCCAGCGGGTTGGCCATTCAGGTCCAGGCGCGGCGCATTTTCCACCATGCTTGCCCAGTATCGGCTGCCCCGGCACCAGGTCGAGATGCCCAGCTTGAGCTGTTCAGGGGTTAACCCAAGCAGTTCCAGGTGTTGCTCGGCATCCTTGAAAATACCTTCCTTGAGCGGCACCTTGGGCGCCGGGTTCACTGGGAAGGCCAGCGGAAAGTGCTTTTGCAACGGCCAGATCGCTGCCACCGCCGGATCCTGCTCACGAGGCTTCGCCTTTGGGGCGGGCTTGCGCTTTGGCTGTTTCGCGGTATCGGCCTTTTCCTGCACCTTTTCTGCCCGCAGGCGGTCACGTAGCTCGGCTAGTTGTTCAAAACCCATCGTTCAATTCACTGCTTCGAAGTTGATTGCGTGGCGCAAGGATATTCCATATAGCGCTACAGATCAGCATAAACAGGATGAATACCCATTTTTCCTGGGGATACCAAGCAGCCTGATGAAGGCTGCATGGTTGGTAATGCTGGTGATGTTTGTGTTTCTCAGCCTTCCATGCAGGCCAATGCACAACGCGAAATCTGGGCATCCTGAACAGCTACACCCGTCAGATCGACCAAGGTGATTTGATGGTCGTTGTCACGCCCGCGCACTTGGCCGGCAAGCAGCGCACCCAGTTCCGCCAGTTGGTTGTCGCAGATCAAACCGGCCTTGAGTGCGTGTGACACCTCACCGTACTGGCTGCACTGGCGAAGCGAGTCGACGATGATGCGGTCTGCCCGGGCGACGAGCGCTGCGTCGAGTTCCTGTTTGCCCGCTGTGTCGGCACCAACCGCTGTGATATGCGTACCAGGCTGTACCCATTCGCTCATCAGCAGTGGCTCGCGAGAGGGCGTTGCGCTGACGATCAGGTTGGCTGCGTAGGCTACATCCGCCGCGTTTCGGGTAGTTTGCACCTGAAACCCTAACCCGGTCGCGAAGGCCTTGTACGCATCGAGCCCGGGCTCATCACGGCCCCAGACGACCACTTTCCTGCAGGGCGTAACGGCGCCCAGTTGCTCAAGCTGCAGGCGTGCCTGCATGCCCGTGCCAAGGATGCCGATGGCTGTCACGTTACTGGGGGCCAGCAAGCGTGCAGCAATACGGCCGGCCAAGGCGGTGCGGATACCCGTCAGCCAACCTTCATCCTGCATCAGTGCAAGCGGCTGCCCGGTGGTGGCAGACAGCACCAACATCAAGCCATCGTTGCTTTCCAGGCCTTTTGACGGGTTGTCATAGAAACCCGTCGACACTTTCACCGTAAAGGTGTCGCTGCCTTCCAGGTAAGCCGACTTTACGCAGCAGTCGCCATTCGCCTCGGTGAACGCAAATGCTTGTACCGGGGGCACCTGGGCCTTGCCCGCCGAAAAGGCGATAAAGCCTTCTTCAAGGCGCTTTACGGCGAGCTCCAGGTCAAGCCGAGCGATGATTTGCGCTTTGCTGTAGACCTTCATTGAACGGCCCCCAGGAACTTTTCAAGCACGATGTTACGGCCGCAAATGATCACCGCGACGCGCTTGCCCTGGTATTCACCCGCCAGCTTTTGCATGCCGGCTACGGCAACGGCCGCTGCGCCTTCGATGATCCAGCGCTCAGCGCTGGCGACATCGCGCATGGCTGCCTTGATTGCTTGCTCGCTGACCAGCACGGTTCGGGTGATGAGGCGCTGGCAGAGGGGGAAAGTGATACTGCCAGGTTCGACACCACCCGCAGTGCCATCGGACAGCGTGTCGTCCTCCTGCATTTCTATGATCTCGCCGGCTTCGAGCGATTTCTGCAAGGTTGGGGCGTTGGCTGGCCAGCAACCGATGATGTCGATGTTCGGGTTCAGTGCGCGAAGCGCTGCACCGATGCCGGAAATCATCCCGCCACCGCCAACGGCGACGAACACCGCGTCAAGGTCCGGGGCTTGCTCAAACAGTTCGATGCCGATCGTACCTTGGCCTGCGATGACTTCGGGGTCGTTGTACGGCGACACAAAAGGAATGCGCTGGACCTGAGCCTGACGGGCAGCTTCAAGCTCGACGCTCAGCGGATCCGTATCCAGGCCGACGATGGCGGCGCCGAGGGCCCGGATGGCGTCCAGCTTGTACGAGGATGCGGAAGTGGTGGTGTAGACCGTGACCGGTACGCCGAGCATTTTCCCGGCAAGCGCCAGGCCTTGCCCGTGGTTCCCTGACGAAGCAGTGATCACCCCCAGCTTGCGCTGGGCTTGCGGCAGCAGCCGGAGTTTGTTGCTGGCTCCGCGGAACTTGAACGAGCCCGTGTGCTGAAGGTGCTCGCATTTGAGCAAGACTGTGCACCCGGTCATTGCGGACAGCCGGGCGCTGTGGGTTAGCGGGGTAACACTCACTTGCGGGCGCAGCGCCTGGTGAGCTTCGCTAATCGCCTTGTAAAGCGACAATAGGTAAGTGGCGTCGACAGACATTTTTGCAGAATCCTTTTGTAGAATAACTATCTACCGTAGACTATCAATCTATTTGCGGCAAGCACCTTCAATCCCGAGTGTTTTTCTTCTGGCCGATTTTGAGCAGGCTGCGGGTTACACTGCCGGGCAGATTGCGAAGCTGAAGGCCAACAGCGCGGTGCTGTGACCGGTACTGACAACAACAAAAGGGTAGGTGCTTTATGAGCGGTGCTTTGATTGATGCAAGCCAGGCGACATTGCTGGTTGTCGATGTACAGGAAAAACTGATCGGCGCCATGCATGAGGCCGAGCGCCTCACCGCACGAATCGAGTGGCTGGTGGCAGCCTGCACACGGCTGGCGCTGCCTGTGGTTTTTTCCGAGCAGTACCCGAAGGGCCTGGGCCCGACCCTGTCACGGTTGAAAGAGGCCTGCGCCTCGGCGCCGGTGGTGGAGAAGTTGCATTTTTCCTGCGTACCTGCCGACTGCCTGTCGCAATCGCTGATGCAGCGCGGGCAGGTTGTTCTCTGTGGTATCGAAAGCCATGTGTGCGTGCTGCAGACTGCGCTCGACCTGGTGGCCAGCGGCAAGCAGGTGTTCGTGGTTGCCGACGCCACGTCGAGCCGCACGGCGGAAAACCACCTTGCGGCGCTCCAGCGCATGGCGGCGTTGGGTGTTCAGGTAGTCACTCGGGAAATGGTCGTGTTCGAACTGCTGCGTACCGCCAGCCACGAACAGTTCCGGGAAATCAGCAAAGCCTTCTTGGCGGGCGAGCAGCCTTAGCTGTTTACCTGGCGCATATATCAACGACTTCGAGGGAATGAGCCGTCATGAAACTGGCAGAGTGGGCGCAGGTGCAGGAAATCTATAAACGCAGCCGTCGGCAACCGAACAAGCGGTTGTTCAACCTGGCCAACGCCCGCCGCTTGTGGCCGATGTGGGCTGCCTTGGCCTCGACGGTATTGCTGGTAGCCTTTGCGCTCGTGGCCATGGCCCGCCCGGTGTTGTTGCCTTATGCCTACATGGCGTTGCTACCCTGGGGCCTCGCGCTTTATTTCACGCGCCTGATGGGGTTGCGCGCCACGCATGCGCAGGCGTTCGACGACCATGTGATCGACAGGCAGGCATTCCACCATCGCGAAAGCACCCTCTGTTACGCCTTTTTCCTCGAGAGCCTGCGCAATGAAGGCTACACGGGGGCCAAGGCCCGTGAGTTGTCAGCGTATTCCGACCTGATCGGCAAACCTGCAAGGCCACCAGTGTCGCAAAACCTGGGCTTTGCGTCGCTGGTCGCGTTCATGATTGCCATCAGCACGGAACTGATCAAGAACGCCGACGTGTTCACCAGCCAGGGCTTGGCCTTGGTGATGATCGGGGTTGTTGCGATGTTCATTTATTGGCTGGTACTGGATGGCATCTACAGCGGGGCTTATCAGAAAGCCTGGATAAAGCGCTATCTGGACATGGCGGGCTGGGATCTGGAGTATTCGGAATCAGTCACGCTCGACCAAGCGCAGGCACCCCATAAAACCAGACACTCTGATCAAGGAGCGATTTCATGATTACCTGCCATGTCCGATACATCATCGACCCGTATCAAGTCGATGCCTTTGAACGTTACTCGCGCGCTTGGATTGCGGTGGTAACCCGTCTGGGTGGGCAGCATCACGGGTATTTCCTGCCGGCGGAAGGGGCGAATAACGTCGCTTACTGCCTGTTCAGTTTCGCCAGCCTTTGCGACTACGAGCGCTATCGCCTGGAGGCTGCGCAGGATGCTGAGGGTCGGCGGCTGGTCGCGGAAGCTTGCGAGTTGAAGTTTATTGTCAGTTACGAGCGGAGCTTTCTTCGGGCTGTGCTGGAGTGAGGTAGGCCGGGCTGTATCAACTAATCCAGACAAAGGGGCGCAAGCATGCGTGCAGGAGTGACTGACTTCCTCAGGGCGTGAAGCGGCCCCTCGCAATTCATGCATTGGCCTCGATGGCTCTGACGGCGGCCAGGTAAGCATCATTGCCAATTGCGACTTGACTCCATATCGTGCGCGCCTCCCCGCCGTCTCGATCATACTGCTTGGGGGCGGCAGGCTCGCTCTCGCAACAGCAACTGAAACAACTTGGTGACCACGGCCCCTATTTTCCATCCCCCGCAAGGAGTTGTATCAGGTCATATACTTCACTATACCCATAAGCCCGAAGGAACCCTTCGTAGGTATCGGGATATGCCATGACGCGCCCAGCGTAATACTTCAAGGGCACAGCAATGTCGGCTGCATGCAGGTAGTCCTGCTGAAGGAAGTGCTTAAGCACCAGCAAGTGATCGAATAGAGCCTCAAAGCAGTCACGAATGAACTCCTGCTGCTTGCTGAAAGCCATTCCCTTCTCATGCACGACAAGGGCTGGCTTGAGGTTTCTCCAGTGAATGACGTAGGTCTGGCCTTCATGAGTGAAGGTTCGGCCCGACCAGTCCATCATTCGCATCGCAGCGCGGGCGAGTGGATCTGTGAAAATTTCCTTCATCATGTCACGTGCAGCGGCGAGCTGCTTCTGACGGTGTTCTTTGCGCTTCTCCTGGATCGCTTTTCGGGCTGAATTCAAGCCGCTCCCGATACCCCATATCGCCAGGATCATGGTGACCAAGGTGCTGAAGACCGATACCCAGTCCTTGAGTGTGGTTGGTGAGAATGGATTGCCCAGGTCAGGGTTCTCAGCCGCCATTGCGGCTGTAGTCATCAAAATCCAAGCCGGAGAGATCAACCAGGCAGCGTTGTGTATGTTCTTAGTGACAGTCATCTGGAGCACCTCTGAGGAGTGGCTACCCAAAAATAGCTTGGTCCATTTCTATCCAGACGCGAGCGCTCGGGGAATACGCTTTTGAATTTGCCCGGCGGTCGCTAGTGATCTGCCTCAGATAAAACGTTCTCTCTGACCTCACTATCCATCGCCACTCGCGCGTCCACTCTTGGCCGTAAGCCACCCTGTATGAAGGGCAACTATGGGTCATAAGCAGCCTCTCCACCCCAGCGGTTTTGGATTCAAAAATTCAACCTCTTGTTCCTCGCCCTAGCGGATTGAACTCTCCGGCAGCCTCCACGTAGCGTTTTCTAGGTGCCTCCGTAGAAAGCTTCTGTTTGCCACAATGGTTTTTTACATATGCCCTGCCGCCTTTCTCTTTGCGCGGCACCCTCAGTACTCCTCGTAGCCAGGCAGACAAATGACTACCCAACCGACTAAATCAGAGACGGCTGACACTAGACATCCTTGGATAGTGTACTTGGCTATGTGGGGCGGCATTGAGAGCCGTCCCAATACACACTCCATGATGGAAGGAGTAAAGCGATGTCGACCTTATCCTTGGCATGATGCACCCATGCAGTCAACAGATCAGACTTCGAGCTGGATCAGCAGTGGCCGGATACTCCCCAAAATCGCCGCCTGCTGGCCGCATACGGGGCCGCGTGTGTCGGATTCCGAAATAAATGCGAAATTTTGGAAATAGCTGCGACTACAAAGATGACAAAAAAACCGCACACGCGGGCCTGAGGGCGCATCTGATGTTCTGTGACGTTCGCGCATCCAGTTTCCAGGCAGCACGGGCGCGCTAAACTGAAGGCCCATCTACTGATGGTTGAGCCCGTCGCTATGTCGCTGATGATTGATGCTGCACCGCTCAGAGTGGTGATGGTCCAAGTTGAAGGCGCGCGCCAATAGCTGGAAAAAGCCGACAGAAAGGTCGGCCTAGGCAGCAATGGTCTGGTCAGCGATTACGTCCTGAAGCTGATGGATGAGCATGCGCACGCTCATGAGACCTACGCTCGCTTCACCATTGACAACCTCAGTGCCACCTTCAGCCCGGAACTGGCCGACCTGACGGTCAATGTGATCGATGTCGCCGAGGACGAGAAGATTCCGCGAAAGGCGGGGTGGGCATTACCAAGTCGGACTTCCTGGTGATCAACAAGATCAACCTGGCACCTTATGTCGGTACTTCGCTGGAGGTCATGGAAAAAGATACCCAGCACATGTGTCCACAGCGGCCGTGGGGCTTTATCAATCTAAAGACCGGGCAAGGATTGCAGGCGCTGATCGACTTTATCGTCGAGCGCGGACTGCTCAAGGCAGGCAAAGGTCATCCAGACCTATAGGGAGAAGCCCGCCAGCTCACGGCGGGCTTGCATCTTTCACCGGCTGTAGAGTAGTTCAGTAGTCAAGCCACTCCAGATCGCCTACAAGTTTCTTGCCGGCGAGGATGCGCCGGAGCACGAAGGTCATAACCTCGATATTGTTATCAAAAGAGCCATGGGTCGCCTGGATTTGCTGGCCATCACGGGTGTGCCGGACCCAGGGTGATGGCCAGACTCGCAAGCGATCCGGTTTGCTCGGCCAGTTCGCCAGCCATTGCTGCACATCGGCCAGGGAACCGGCATCCCATTGGTCCTGGTTGGTGGCAAACTTCATGTCCAGGGCGCGGTCCATGCCCAGCAAGGGTTGCTTGCGCACATCCTCTAGGGCGCGGGATACCAGGTACAGCAGAGATTTGCCATAGGCGGCGAAGCCCGGCGTGGGCAGACCATCGGCTTTCTCATCTTCATCGCGCAGCACATCCAGCCACAGTTGATCCAGCGGCAATACGCCGTTGGCGTGGGCCTTGAGGTAGTGATCCAGGGCAAAGCGCGACGAGCAGGCTGCTGCGAACAGCTCGCAGCTGCGCACCTTCACCACACTGCCACCCGCAGGGCCGAGGCGGTCAAGCAGGTGGCCTAGGAGAATGGAACCGGCGGAGTGCCCGATAAGGTGCAGTTCAAGTGTCGCCCCTTGTTGCTGCAGGGTGTTGGACAGGTCGCGCAGAGCCTCGGCCAGCAGGTCAATGCCATGCCCCGGCTTACTGCTATCACGGGCATTGTTGCGCATTTGCGACCAGATGCCGGTGCCCAGCACATTGCCCAATGCCTCGACCATGCGGTCCTTGGCATCCTTGAGATCCTCGAAGACTCCGGTGGCCAGGGCATCGCGGTCACCGAATAACGAATGGAACCAGTCAGCGGCCATATTCGCCAAGGTTTCGCCGGGGCCGGTTTTCCAGGTCAGGAACAGTGGGTAGATGCCGTTGGCCAGGAAGTAGGGCGCCAGCACGCGGTTGCGCTGGATCGACTCATCCTCAGCGTTCAGCCCTCCGTGGGCATAGATCGCCAAGCGTAGTGTCGTCTTCGGGTTCTGGGTAGCAAGCCAGGCGAGTGGCCGCTCGTGCACGGTTTCCTGGACCAGGCCGACTCGGTTCAGCGGATCGTGGGTAAAATCAGTGGGGACGATTTCGCCGTCGTTGCCGGTGACCAGGGTCAGCTCGTAGGCACGGGGAGTGGTCAAGGGATGATACAGAGGTTGTAGGAAGGGGTGATCGAAGGGCCAGGGATCATCCACCGGGTTGGCCGGCTGCCGTGCGCTACGGTCGAGGCTGGTCAGTGAACGGCCCGAGCCCAGGCGAAAGGCCGAGGCTATCTGCGTACGCATGGCCACAGCCCCGGCTTTCTGCTGCGCCGCCGGCAGCAGCTGTGGAACGCCCAAGGCACAGGCCCAGGCGTCGGTGCCGTACAGCACCCATTCCTCGTAAGGCAGAATGGCAAACCCCGCGTTGCCCCAGCGGGTGCCCCAGGAATTCTGCACGATAAAGCCCCGCTGGTTGTAGCCAACCAGTGCAAAAGCATGACCGCCCAGGGTGCCTGGGTCTTTCGCCGCGGGGATCATCGAAAGGCTGGCATGGTTCTTCGGTACGGCGGTTGCGCGGCTGCGCATCAGTGTGTCCCAACCGTCATGGACCTTTGCCGAAACATAGATGGCACCAATGTTGAGAATCGCCGCCTGCAGGTCGACCACCGAGGTGCGATCGATGCGGTAGTAGACACCCAGTGGCCGGGACGGAGCGTCGCTGTCCCATCCGGGTAGCGGCCGGACAAAGCCCTTCTGCGAAAAGGGCCAGAGCGTTTCGCTGCAGACACCGTGCTTGTGCCAGCCTTTGAGCGCACCCCGGCAGCTTGAGCCCTCGTAGTCATCCCCCGGCCACTCATCGTAGCGCCGGGCCAGTTCGTAGAGCATGCGTGGGCTGACCGCGGTGAAGACGTGCCCGTCACCGAGGGACAGATGCTGCAGCCACAACAGGTAATTGACCACGCAGGCCAGCCCGAAGCCGGTACACGCGCCATCACTGCCCTGATCGAGGACCAGGCCTGCGGCCACATAGCTTTTGAGGTATCGTGCCAGGTCCGTTTGCAATGGCCAGCAGGGTGACAGGGAACGTAGCGGAGGCGTGTAGGGCAGGTCGCGAAAATCAAGGCGGTCGGGGCGGGCGTCAAACACCCGGCCGGCGATGGGGGTGCGATGGACCGGCGGCTTCGGTGGCTGGGTGGCGATAGCATTGCTTTTGGTTGCTGCAGTTTTTCGTGGCGCTTTGGCGGATGCGCTGGGTGCCTTGGGCATGTCTGTTGCTCCATTGGAAATGCCTGACGTGGGGTCCATTGGTCATGGCATGTCCATCTGACTGCAAAGCCGGCCTCGGCTCACTACCACCCGGGTCCAGGATGAAGGCATCGCCACTGTCCAAACGGCACCACAGAGCCTAGATCAAGCGCGGATGGTTTGCAGATCCGTGCTGGGATCTTGAAGAGACTGGTGGCTTTGAGGCTCACCACGGCGAGTTGCAGGCCTACAGCGATGAGTGCAAAGCCAAGTGGGCCGCCGAGACACAAGCGCGTCTGGAGAAGCGAGGGGAGCAGCATGGCTGCCCCGGTAATGTGGAACTTGTCCAGTACATCGAAGCACTGGAGCACCGATTGGACCGGCTCGTTGAGCGCCTTGAGTGCGTCGAAACAGGCATGGGTTCTCGCTGATCCGCCAATCAAGGAAACCGCCGATGACCCTCGAACCGCTCGAGCGGCGCATTGAAATGGCGCGGCGTCACCAGTGTGCCGCGCTAGCCATGATCGGCTTTGCCGTCGCCCTGATGGTCACGCTGCAGTCATAGAGCTTCCCGCTGTAGTTGGTAGGTGCTGGCGGGTTGTTTGCCAGCGGGATGGTGGTGGGTTATCTGGCTGCCAGGATTGGCCAGCTCGCCGCTGCCCAGCCGCCTGTAAACAAGTCGCACACATCGCGAAACGACCATGCTGTATCACGCGCCGAGTAAGCAGTTCACCGTCCCGCAGGACAGCCTGCATGCGTTTTGCGATCAAGATGATTCGGCAAGCAGCAGGCCTGCCGCTTGAAAATGGCGAACGGCCTGCTCAAATGTCCGATGCCTGCCACGCCGAACAGGCGATTCTCGACGCCTCCCGGATGCCGGGTATTGAACTGGGCGCGACACAGGCAGGGTTGTTAGATTTGCGGAATACAAATTGAGAGGAAAAAGACGCATAACCGCACGAAAAGCCGCCAAGGTAAGCGTGCAAATCGTGCGCGGGCTTTACGGCGTCATGTACGTACGCGGTGCAGCCGGCGGATTCGTGGTTACCTCTGGGGTCTTTGCAAAGATGTTTGGAAATTTGCCTTGGGGACCAGCGTGCAGCTGGTCGACTGGAGCCGTCTCATTGAGTGGTTCAAGGCCCCCAACAGGAGAATGCTGCATCAGCCAGTGATGAGTTCAGTACCGGCTGCTGATTCGGTTAGGATCGTAGAAGCGCCAGAGGGGGACCTCGAGTTCAACGAGCGCGTTCTATCACTCAGTACTAATGATGGGCAGGAATGTCCGGGGTGTGTGGTGCAATGACCGCTCGGTATGCTCGGGCCATGAATAACGGGATCGCCCAGAACGTTTTCCTGGGCTGCCTCAACTTCCCAGCATCCAGTGGTACTCGGCCACTATAAAGCTAACCCTACTCATAGAGGTCGACGGGCTGACTAGAAGATTCTTATGAGGGTGTCATTTCAAACCGGTCAGCTTTATGCGACAAGAGTTGGCTCAGACCACATTCTTTCGAGATGAAGCAATTTGGCGCCAGATTTTCAGCCCATCGGTCAGGAGTGCTCGCCGGCACTTAGGTTATGGCAGCTTAACTTCCTTTAGGGGGGCTGGCATGCTTACGGTTGCATTGATTCCGGCTTCCTTGACGACCCTATCCACTGCCTTGCGCATACCAATAATGTCTTGGTGAGGTAGTGGTTTTGGATTTTCGTCACCGGGGTCATTCCCGAAGAAATTTTCCCAGTGGCCGAGCAGCACAAGCTTGGGTCTTGTCAGCTTCAGTATCTCATCCGGATAGTTTTTCACGTTATCCCATGACCCTACGCCGAGGATCTCCACGTCAATGGGATGATTCTCTGGCAACGGTGAGGGGAATCCGCAAGGCGGGTTGGCAGCACTGTCCTGGAAGTGGATGCGGTGTTCGACCTTTGCCTTGCTGTCATCTGGTTGAGTGTCATCCAGCAAATCAATCAACCAAGCCATCGACTGGCCTTGCTTCCATTTGAACACGCTTGTCGGCACCTCGTTCAGTTCCGTCGGGTAGGATCCGTCAGCGATGGTAATACCCAGAAAGTGGTTTGCGTGCATGCTTTGGATGGGCATTGCTCGGATATGGCCACCGGTTGAGCGAATCCAATGTCCAGGTGTTGACGCATCCTGTCTACCTTCGCAGCTCTGAACGGTTGCCATATACCCGGATGTCCAGGTTTCTCCGTTCACCACAATTTTCGTGTTAACTGTCCGGAGTCGATTGGGGTCCACGTGTGTCCAAGGGTCATCCACCGTTTTGTTTTCGAAGCGCATCGAACGCAAAATGTTTACAACTGTGTCTGAGCCGTAGAGCGTAGCTTTCGGGGAGTGCATTTTCATCACCCAGGGCACGTCTAACAGGTGGTCATAGTGGCCGTGTCCAACAAGAAGCATCGTGACGTCCTTAGCTTCAGGCATGTACTTGTCGATCCGACCCTTGTTGGCTACAACCCGCAACGGTGGAAGGCCCAGGAAACTTTCAGGGTTGCTGAAGGATGGCGCTAATAGCAGGCCCTCTCCACGCCAGTGCACCAGCCAACCGCCTACGCCCAGATACTGAATTTTTGGCTCGAGTAAATCGTGGCCACGGGAAATATCAAGGTTCTCAGTGTCCGAGCCGTGGGCGAAGATACTGAAAAGCATCAACCCAGCAAACCCAAGGAGCTTTTGCCTGTTCATCTGCGGGAAGGTTTTATTGGTGCAGGCACAACCCGTTTGGGTCAGGGGCTCGGTCATCGCCACACCTCCAACGAGATGGATGAGATGTTGTTCCAGTACATGCCGGGCATGTCGTTGGCGAAGACAGTGAGCCTTCCTTTCATGGTGGCAACCCATCCATCGCGCCAACGCGAGCCATCGCCAATGACAAACAATGAGTCGTTCGTCTCTTCGATGGCCCCGATCAGGGTGAACCAGGTGGCTCCGTCCTTCCGGCAACGCAGGTGGTCCTTGGCAAAATTCGTGTACCAGCGACTGTAGCCATTAGCATCACAACGGATGTAGGCATCCCACCACTTACCAGTTGCCCTGAAGAAATATCGCGTGCCCTGCTCCAGGATGACCTCGGTGTCCGCCCAATTGTCGCGTGATGAAACCTCGGTTTGCACGAGCAAGTGTGATGCACCGAAGGGCGGAGAAAGCGCTAGGTCGTTCACGGCTGTTCCTATTTGTTGAAGGGATTGAACCTGGTAAAGACATCAGCGGCTTCATCCAACCACCCAAAAATTTTGAGGTCGTTGGCCAAAGACGTGGGTGACCATTAAGTGTGTCTAGGCGCCCCGTCGTTACTTGTCAAACGCAATCTCACCCGATCCGGTTGGAGTATCAAGGAAGGTTGGAAGTCGCTGCACTTTTGCGGCTGCAAAAAACTGTCGCTGTTTCAAATGCCGCTAGACTCATGAGGTGGGCGGGAGGTGAAACCGGTCTGATAACCGATTCAGAACCGATGACGCAGAGTGACTACCGTCGACTAGGCGCATCACCCAAAGGATGCCCACCTTGAGCCCGGTTTTTCCGGCGAGCGGGTATTCCACATCATCTCTTTGAGGAGTCTCACAATGCTACACGCGCTGAACATGACGATGCCGTTGAAGCAGGATGCTCAGTCACAACAAAAGCTGGAGGCACTCAAGGCGAATTTCGCAAACGGGATACAGCAGGCGATTGCCGAAGCACTGGCCGGGTCAGAGATCGTCCACTTCGCTCGGGTCCTAGTCATCGGCAACAAATACATCCAGGTACTCACCGAATTTGACGGTGACAAACATGAATACGCGGTCTTCTTCTTCAGGCAGCTGCCTGCAGTGTTCAAGGCCATCTTTGAACTGGTGGAGGGTGCTCCGTCGTGGGATAAGTTGGAGGCGAGTGAAGACCTCTTTGTTGAAACCGCTGGGAAATTCAATCTACGGGCGCTCGGAACCAAGTATGACGACCCGGATGCCGGATGGCTGTTCTCGGCCTTTGGTACCAAGACAGTGAAGGACATCAAGGAAGCGCTGGCCAAGTAGAACGCAATATGTGTGCATGGGGATCGGCAGCCGGTCGGCTCCCTGTTTTCCACCACTCTTAGAGGTGTACCCAAATGTCGTTGGATCTGACGGACATTCAAGGTTTGATTCACCACGTCTATGGGTACCCCATAACGCGTCACCTCTTGTTCTCAATCAGCAATCCGCCGGCGGGCATGCGTCTGCTCAAGTTCCTCGCGCCGCTAACGACCCATGCGGCGGTCCCGCTCGATCCGAAGCCCGAGTCGTTGCTCAACGTCGGTATCACGTATAGCGGACTCCAAGCGCTCGAGGTGAACCCCCAGTTTCTTAAAGGATTCCCGCTGGAGTTTCGTAGCGAGCCGGACCCGCTCACCATGGGAGATTTCGGCTCAAGCGATCCCGTGAACTGGTGGAACGGAAAATTCACGACCCGACAGGTGCATCTGGTGGTCCATCTGTATGGCCAATCCCCCGAAGCCCTTGACGAAGTGACAGCCGCTGTTCGTGCAGCGGCCGACGGGAATCGTGAACTGCTCCCCACCAAGGCGGGTGAGGCAATCGAAGCGGGGAGGCTCGGAGACATACCAGGCGAACTTCACTTTGGTTACCGTGACGGTATTTCGCAGCCGACGGTTCGCTGGGACGACGCCCCCCTTCAGCCGACCGAAGTTAACTATCGTCATTTTATTCTTGGCTATTCCACGAATGAGATCCAGTCGGCACCCATGGCGTTTGCTTCTGATCCGGATTCACGTCGGGCGGCTGAACTGGGGCGCAATGGCACGTATTCGGTCTTTCGATGGCTCTACCAGGACGTGGCGCTGTTCAACCGCTTCCTTATTTCGGAAGGCCCCAATGCATTTCCGGATCTGTCGCCTACAGACGCCGAGGAATTGCTCGCCGCAAAGTTGATGGGGCGGTGGCGTGACGGAACACCGCTGGTAATGTCTCCCAACGCACCAAATCAAGACTTGAACACCAGGAATGATTTTGGCTATGCCAACGATACCAAAGGGCGCCAATGTCCATTCTCGGCACATATCCGTGTGTCGAATCCGCGCGATCAGGAACTCGATGTCATTTCACAGATGGGCGGCGTCCCACGTGTGATTCGGCGCGGCGCACCGTATGGGCCGAAGCTCACAGGGACCGTTGATGATCAGGTCGAACGAGGGTTGGTGGGCATGTTCCTCTGCGCTAGCATTCTGCGACAGTTCTACAAGCTGACCGGTTGGATGAAGGCAAACAATTTCAGTCCAGCATTTCCCAACCAGCACTCGCAAGACCCCTTGGCTAATCGCTTGACTCCGGATGCCTCCAGTGAGTTCCTGATCCCGACGGCGACCGGCAATCGAACAGTGACATTGCGGGATTTCGTGACCACCAAAGGTACCGCCTTTTTCCTGCTCCCCGGTGTGCGGACGCTCCAAAAACTCGCAGACGGTCAGTATCAATAGGGGCATTGCACCGGATGACCCTGCCTGATACTGATCATGGAAAATTGCACAGGTGTCGCAGCTATAGCCGGCAGAACTTAGGGCAGTCGCATTAACTGCCATCATCAGTCGCAGGTATTTCGAAGTTCTGAAGCCGCCAATTGAGGCGTTTGTCTGTCAGATGTCGCATTTATGTCAGAAACCGGCAGCGGGTGAAAGGTCGTCTAATTGCGCTGTTGCAGCGCAAGTGGAGATGGTTAACCGTACCTGGTAGTTCGAGGCTAAAATGCATGCTAAGCCTTGCCCGTGGGGCGACTCCTATGGGGCCTGGTGGGCTGTCGCGATGGCTGCTTACGACCCATTGCGGCCGGTCGAGGATGCCCCGAGTCGATCCTAAAATAAGACGATCGTTTTTTTCCTGATCGTACCTGTGTGGTGAGATTGAGCTGTGGTCACACAAGACGCTGATCGGCGCGGTTGATAATTTGAGTTGTCTGTCTGGAGTAAATGTCTCTAGACGTTCACTTGCGAGTTTTTGACCGGAGGGAAGTATTGAACTTAACTCTCAAAGTGTTATGGCTTTGGCGACTACTTCCTGATCCGAAGTGCAACGTTCTCATTCCCACTTCATCAAGAGTTTAGGTGTGCGAGATGCAGAAACGGGACTCTGCAAGGGAAAAGCCGGAGCGATCCGGATTCAGGCAACTCCATGTTCAACCACTATGGGCGTTGTTGAGTATTGCGCTTGTACTGATCTCGCTGACAATCGCTTCGTTACAGGCACCCCACCCAAGCCCGTACAAAAGCATCTCGCAGAGAAGCTGGTTTGAGCTGCTTCAATATCCGATTGAACGCAACGCGATCCAACGCCTGCAAACGGTGACGAGCGGGATTGGAAATGCCAAATTTTTGCCTGATGGCAAGCGTGGCTGGGTAGTGGGTGATAGAGGCACGATCCTGTCCACAAGCAATGGCGGTCGCAATTGGACCTCGCAGTCTAGTGGGGTGCTGGAGGATCTGATTGCAGTCGATTTCAACAGCGATGGCCTGCGTGGTTGGGTGACGGGCAAGACCGGCACTATCTTGACCACGAGCGATGGCGGCCACACTTGGGCCGCACAGCAAAGTGGGGTTCTGACTTATCTAAGGGCGGTACAGTTCAACGATGATGGCTTGCGCGGCTGGGTCGCGGGAGAAGGCGGTACTATCCTGGCCACAAGCGATGGCGGCCGCACTTGGGATCAGCAGCCCAGTAGGGTGCAGGAAACTGTGACGGGGGTGAAGTTCAACGCCGATGGTCTGCATGGCTGGGCTGTGAGTTACAATGGCATGTTTCTTAGCACGAGCAATGGCGGCCGCACTTGGGCTGCGAAGGCTATTGGGGTGAAGGGCACTCTGTGCGGAGTGCAGTTCATCGACGGCCAACGCGGCTGGGTGGTGGGTGAAGAAGGCACTATTTTGGCCACAAACGATGGCGGCCATTCTTGGGTCAGACAGCCCAGCGGGGTGAAGGAAGCTCTGTGCGCAGTGCAGTTCAGCGCCGATGGCCAGCACGGCTGGGCAGTGGGTAGTTACGGCAGGATCCTGTTCACGAGCAATGGCGGTCATAATTGGGTAGTGCAGCCTAGTGGGATACAAGCCCATCTGAGGTCAGTGCAGTTCAACTATGATGGCCAGCGCGGTTGGGCAGTAGGTGATAGAGGTACGATCCTTGCCACGAGCGATGGCGGTCGTACGTGGGGGTCGCAGACTCGTGTACTCCAGCCCACTCTAGCGGCAGTGCAGTTCAATGCAGATGGCCAGCGTGGCTGGGCTGTGAGTGATGGCATGATCCTGGCCACGGGCGATGGCGGCCGTAGCTGGGTCCAGCAGGCCCACTTGCCTCAGGCCAGCCTTAAGTCGCTGCAGTTCAACGCCGATGGCCAGCGCGGCTGGGCTGTGGGTGAAAACGGCACGATCTTGGCCACAAACGATGGCGGCCGTAACTGGTTCGCGCAGGTCAGTGGGCTGCCGGATCATCTGTGCGCGGTGCAGTTCAATGAGGATGGCCGTCGCGGCTGGGCTGTGAGTAGTTATGGCACGATCCTGGCCACAAATGATGGCGGCCGTCTCTGGACCGCACGACCCAGTGGGGAGAAGGGCAATATCTGCACGATACAGTTCAATGCAGACGGCCAGCGCGGCTGGATGGTGAATCTCTATGGCAACATCTTTGTTACGCGTGATGGCGGCCGAAGTTGGGCAGAGCAGCCCAGTGGGGTAAAGGGCTCTTTGTTGCAGGTGCGGTTCAGCGCAGATGGTGTACGTGGTTGGGCAGTTGGCACTGAAGGTGCAATCCTAGCCACAAGAGATGGCGGGCTCACCTGGATGTCGCAGTCCAGCGGTGTACAGACCACTCTGCGAGCGGTGCATTTCAACGCCGATGGCTTGCTCGGCTGGGTAGTGGGTGAACGTGGGACAATCCTGGCCACGAGCGATGGCGGTATCACTTGGGTTGCCCAGTCCAGTGGGATACCGGAAGAAACATTGAGGGACGTGCAGTTCAATGCAGATGGCCAGCGTGGCTGGGTGTTGGACTGGAATGGAAAGATACTGACTACGAACGATGGCGGTCATAACTGGGCTGTCGGGCCATGGTCGATGCCCTATTCTCGCTATCCAGCTCCCTGGTTCGGGTTGAGCCTGATCGCCGCTGCGTTTTGCTGGTGGCTCTCCTTGCGATCCGCTCCCAATGCGACGGAGCAAGGTGCTGAGAC
This sequence comes from Pseudomonas sp. NPDC008258, assembly GCF_042956345.1. Taxonomy (NCBI): domain Bacteria; kingdom Pseudomonadati; phylum Pseudomonadota; class Gammaproteobacteria; order Pseudomonadales; family Pseudomonadaceae; genus Pseudomonas; species Pseudomonas sp. NPDC008258. The sequence goes on along the minus strand of NZ_JBIBGE010000039.1, from coordinate 10,793 downwards.
GATGGTCACGACTGACGCGCCTACCACCGATTTTGCGCAAGATCGCCTACGCTTTGGACCATTGGCCAAAGGTATCTCTCGGTTCTTGCGCAATGCTTCTACCGAGCCTTCGTTAACGTTGGCTATCTCAGGTGATTGGGGCACTGGTAAGAGTAGTTTGATGGCCCTTGTGTGTAATCACCTGCGCCGGCATCGAAGTCGTCCGGTCTGGTTTAATGCATGGCACCATCAAAAGGAAGATCAGCTACTGGCGGCTCTGCTCAATGCCATTCAAAACCAGGCCTTGCCATCATCGGCTACCCCCGCCGGTTGGATTTTCAGACTTCGTTTACTATTTCTTCGCTCGAAGAAGCATTTTTTGCTTGCCTTCCTAACCGTGGGTGCAGTGTCTGCGGTAATTGCGTTTCTTGTGACGCACGACTTAGAAGTATGGAGTAAGCTTTGGAACAGTGTTGCTAGAATCCTGCCTTGGCTCGATACGACAGCAACGGGAAATGCCGACAAGATATCCGCCGGGGATCTGGGAAAACTCACGGCGCAACTTGCCAGCGGTATTACAGTACTGGTTGCCTTGCGCAAGGCACTGACAGCCTTTGGTGCCGACCCGGCCGTGTTGTTGGCTGCGACCGCCGAGCAATTTCGAATGAAAGACGCGAGCGCCTTGACCAATTTTAGGGCGCGCTTTGCCGCACAATTTGATGAGGTAACACAGTGCTTGCCCTACCGTATGGTCATCGTTGTCGACGATTTAGACCGGTGCCGACCGGAGTCCGTGCTTGACGTAATGGAGGCGGTTAACTTTCTTGTCAGCTCAGGTAAGTGCTTTGTTATTTTCGGAATGGCCACAAATCGTGTTCAGGCGGCGTTAGCGATGTCTTTTGAGAAGATCGCAGCAGAAATGGTCGACCTTGCTACTAGACCAAGCGAAGCACCCGCTGCTGATGAGAAAGAACGTCTCGAGCGCGAGCGTAGACAAAGTTACGCACGTGAGTACATGGAAAAGTTGATCAATCTGGAAATCCGCGTACCAACTAGTGTTAACACAGAACCTGAAAGGTTATTGGAGTCTCCGGATGACAATGCAGGAAGATTGCATCAGGCCCTGCGTTCGTTCATTAGTATTTGGCCGCTCGTGTTATTAGCAGCAGCGATTTCAGCAGGATGGAATGTCGGTGCACGCTTGCAGTTTTCTGATCCACCGCCGGCGACTGAATGGCAGGCCAGCGAGGTTGCGCCCCCCTCGATAACTCCTGACGACCCTTCGCGTCCGATTAGTCCTCAGTCAGATTTGATTGCACCATCGGCGTCAACTATATCCGAATTGCAGGCTGGTGATGATCGAGGGATCGCATGGATTGTGTTTGCAGTCCCAGTTGGGATGATTGTGATATGGGCCGCAGGCTTTACATTGATCAGGCTGCGCACCAATTTTTACCAGGTAAAGGATTCGCGTGCGTTCTCGGAAGCGTTGCGTGTATGGATGCCGCTTGTGCAACAACATCGGAAGACGCCCCGAGCGCTGAAGCGCTTTGGCAATCGTATTCGTTACCTCGCGATGCTTCAACAGGCCGAACGCTTGGACGAATCGCGAATTGATGCGCTGTCCAGAGTAGTTTCCAGTTGGTGGTGTAAGGCGAAAGGCGAGGGCATTGCACCGACCGAACCTATTGAAATCGCTCCGCTTACCCTGAGCGGAAATGGTTTAGCGGAAGACTTGATCGTTGCACTTGGTGCACTTTATGAGGTCTGTGGATCCGGTTGGAGAAGGTGTGTAGAAGGGAGTTTACCGGTCGGTCTGGAGGAGGCTGTGGGTAAAGCCATTATGGACCACTTGCACTTGGGCGACGGAACGCACTGGCCACCCACCGACACCGAAATGGACAGATTCGAAAGGTCGTTGCAGGGGATTCGTGTGCCCTTGAACTGACTTCAACAGCTAGCTAAAGGCTTTGTCATTGGGTGGGGTGGGGTGGGGTGGAGGCGCTCCCCCCTTGAGCGGAAGCAGGAATGTAAGAGAGTGACGTTGAAGCCTAGGGGCGACTGTTTGCGGTTGGGGGAGCGAGTGGTAGCAGCTCGAATGCTGCTTGTCTCCAGTGACCGCGGTTGGCAGATTGCTGTCTTTCTCGAATGACTGCAATGGGTCGACAGCCGTCAATCAAGACCGGTAGCTTCCGATCCATTTAATCGCCATAAGCGTCTTTTCCAAGGCGCTGCTCGTAAAATAGCTCAGGCCTGCGCAGCGTTACTGGCTTTGCTTTGGAACATGGCGGTATCGGCCTTGAACATCAGTTCGTCAAGGTGTTCGCCATCTTCCGGGTACCAGGCCACACCCAGGCTGGCGCTGACCTTGATCTGCTTGCCTTTCCATGGCATTGGCAGCTCGATAGCCTTGCAGATTTCCTGGGTGATGCGTTCGATATCGTGTTTGTGATGTGCGCCATCAAGGAGCAAGACAAATTCATCTCCGCCCATGCGCGCGGCGATTTCAAACTCGCGAATATGGGATTTGATGGCCGCGGCTACATGCACCAGCACGGCATCGCCCGCCTGGTGGCCAAAACAATCATTGATCTGCTTGAAGTTGTTCAAGTCGATATAGCACAGGGCCAGATGCTCTCCACGACGCTTGGCGCCAAGCAGCTTCTGGCTGACGAAGGGAATGAAACTATTGCGGTTGGGCAACCCCGTCAGGCTGTCATGGAAGGCCAGCTTGCGGACTTCCTCTTCAGCGCGTTTGCGTAACTTGATCTCGTTGCGCAGATGGCGCTGAGTGTTCAACAGCACCAGTGTGAACATCAGCACCAGCACGCCGCCAATACTGATTAGCACAATCGTTTTGCGCAGCCGCTCGACAAGCTGTGGCGGGTTGGCGTCGTAGATGAAGTTTTCCAGGCCGTCGATGCTGTCGACCATGCCCAGATCGAGGAACGTTTCAGCCATACGTTGCCAGCGCCCCGGGTTCATATGCCCGATCTCGATCAAGTCGGATTGCACCAGTGGGCGCATGGCTTGGGCTTCGAACTCCAGGTGCGCACGGCTTTTCTCCACCGAGTATTCATCGAGCAGCAGATTGATGATTTCCTGAGGGTTGTCCATCGCGTAGCGCCAGCCGCGCAGCGTGGCGCGGCGCAAAGCCTCGACCCGTTGTGGATGCTCGTCAATTTCGGCTTGCGTGGTGAACAGGATGTCGCTGTAGAAGTCGATCCCGTAGGTGACGGGTGAGATAACGTTGTACGCTACACCGCGCTGTTGCAGGTAGAAGGGCTCGTTGGTCGAGTACGAATTGAAGGCCATCACTTTGCCGTTGGCCAGGTCCTCAACCTGAAAACTGCTGGGCAGCAGTTGCAGTTTTTCGAGGGGTATACCCTCGCTGCGGAACATCGCAAGGAAATCGGCATCGGTCTGTGCATCCATCAGCATCACCGGCTTGTCGATCAGGTCGTGCGCGGTGTGTACCCCTTCGTCGGTGCGAGCCAGCAGCACAGAGGGGGAATGCTGAAAAATCACCGCAAGTGCGACCAAGGGCTTGCCATGCAGGCGTGCGTAAAGCAGTTCGCTGTTGGCTTCGCCATATTGAGCGCGCCCGGAAAGCACTTCTTCAACGGGGGTGATGTTGGGGCCACCCTCGTGTAAGCGCACCTCCAACCCTTCTTCGCGGTAATAGCCCTGTGCGATGGCGGCGTAATAGCCCGCGAACTGAAACTGGTGTTTCCACCGCAGCTGTACATCAACCACCTGTAGCACGCCATCATGTTGCGTGACCGGGCTAGCCCATGCAGCCTGAGCCGAGAACAGCACCAAACCCAGCAGCCGACGCAGCCGACCCGAAAGATGTCTTGGCGGCTGACCTGGCGTGTTGGAGCAGCTACTGAGGCTGGGCATAGAGGAGGGTCCGTGAATCGCGCTTATCGTTTAGCGTGCAAGGCTTGGCGCGGCATTGTGGCATTACTGATGCGGTGCCAGCAATCACGCGCCATGGCGGTGGTCTGCAGCGTTGGTAATAGCCCGTGGCACCAGCCCCATCAGGCATTGCGGTAACTGCAAACTGCTCTTGCGCTGCGCTCGATGAAACGCGAACCCGTGCCTAGTTCGCGGGCAAGAGGATCACGAAGTTCTTTTTCATGTCTTCCAGCACGGTCCATTTGCCCTTGGCGCCCGGTTCGATAATGAACGTGTCGCCAGCGGCCAGGGTGACAGGGGCACAACCTTCAAGCTCGATGACGCAGCATCCACTCAGCACATGGCAGAACTCCCAGACTTTGTAGTCGATGCGCCACGCGCCGATGCTGGCTTCCCATTCTCCGGAAATGCGACCTTGCTGTTCATCGTGATAGAACTTGGATGTCAGCGTATGCGGGGTGCCTTCCAGGACTTCTTCAAAAAAGGGAAGGTCGCGCACCGGTTGGATGTCCAGTTCGCGGAACACGGTCAGCTTCTTGTTCATGGTTTTTTCTCGAGCAGAGTGTGGGTAGGGCGATACATCAAATAGGCTTCACCGGTTACGCCCAGCATCGGGTGCGGAACGATCTGGCAGGTTTTAACAACTTGAAAGCCGTGACGTTCGTAGAAGCGCCGCGCACCGTGGTTTTCTGCATAATCGATCAGGCATAGCCCATCCAGGCCAGCGTCCTCAGCGCGCTGCTGGGCGTGGCGAAGAAACTGGACGCCCAGCCCCTGGCTGCGCCAGGCCTCATCCAGGGCCAGGCTGGATATGTACAAGGTACCGGGTATTTCCATGTCGGAATAAGGCGCGAGGACCGGGTCTGTTTCGACAGGCCTGTGAGGGGTTTCGTCCAAGGCATAGCTATGCATCATGCCGATGACGCGCCCTTCGAAAGTAGCCATCAGGCAGTTCTTGTAGGAAAAGTCGCCCTGTTCCCTGGCATAGCGAGACGCACCGACACTCAGCAATGCTTCGCCAGGTGCGGCAAGCTTGCTCCAGATGTAGTCGGCCATGCCCTCCGATGTCAGTTGGAAGAAGCGCGCAATATCGTGCGCGTCCGAGGCTTGAGCGGGTCTGAAGTCGATAGACATGTAAGGAGCTTCCGTGGGATCGGGTGGCGGGTTGTTCAGGGATTACGCCTTTGACAGGGCAGGGTAGGCGGGTTGAACGGTTCCCATCATGCTCAGGGCGAACACCGTCAGCACGAAGTGCGACGCTGGCCCCGGAGGCGGATCTCCATGTGGCGGAAGCCAGAGAGCTCACAGCGATCTTTGGCCAGTTGCGCGATCACGTTTTAGCGCAACGAAAAAACCCGATCCTTTTAAGTCAAAAGGATCAGGTTAACGATGACTTACAGGCCGAGCTCGGTCAGGCCTGGGTGGTCATCCGGACGGCGGCCCAGTGGCCAGTGGAACTTACGCTCGCTTTCCTTGATGGGCATGTCGTTTATGCAAGCGAAGCGACGGTGCATCAGACCATCAGCTTCGAATTCCCAGTTCTCGTTACCATAGGAGCGGAACCAGTTACCGGAATCATCATGCCACTCGTACGCGTAACGGACGGCAATGCGGTTCTCGGTAAAGGCCCAGAGCTCTTTGATCAGGCGATAATCCAGCTCTTTTTTCCACTTGCGGGTGAGGAAGCCTTTAGCCTCCTCGCGATTGGTAGCAAACTCAGTGCGGTTACGCCATTTGGTATCCAGCGTGTAGGCGAGCGAAACTTTTTCCGCGTCGCGGCTATTCCAGCCATCTTCAGCCAGCCGGACCTTTTCAATCGCCGTTTCGAGAGTGAAAGGAGGAAGTGGCGGGCGGGCTTGGGTATTGGACATGGTGGTGCCTCCAGTCTAGTTGGATAGATAAGTGTGAATAACACCTCTGAAGCTAAAACTTTAGGGTGCGAGAGATTTCAGCAACAGCTGCGCAACTTCCTTTGCATTATCCGCAGCGTGATAATCACCCATAACACGAGCCGTGGTGATTGCGCCTTCTATCAAAATAAACAGCTGACTGGCTAAGACCAAAGGTTGCTCGGTGTTCAGTTGTTCAGTCAGTTCAAGCGTATAATCCAGGAGCTTTTGCTTGTGCAACTTTGCGATCTGGCGGATGGGGTCATCGGGATCCCCTACCTCGCCTGCGGTGTTAATGAACGCACAGCCGCGGAAACCATCAGTCTCGAACCAGCCCTTCAAAACAGTAAACATGTTCAGTATGCGATCGTACGGCGTAGCTGCTTTGTCGCATTCAGTCCTGAACCATTGCATCCAGCGTACGTCGCGGGCACTCAAGGCTGCAGCTGCGACATCATCTTTGGTAGCGAAGTGGTTGTAGATAGCCTTCCTTGACACGCCAGAGGTCTTCACCAGTAGGTCCATGCCCGTGGCATGAATCCCGTTTTCGTAGATGAGTTTCTCGGCGGTGGCCAGGATCTGGGCGGTGTGATCTATCGTTGGTCTGCTCATGGGTTCAATGTAGAACGATCGTTCTCTCCGGTCAAGCACCATAAAGTGATTTCTTCGAATGCCCGCCATGGGTCGATTAGGAAATCGTTTGTGTTTCCAAAACTTCATTGGCCGTTTACAATCGCGATCAATTCTTATCTGCATTAGTGGTCGCGAGGAGTCAAGGATGTCGAACGGGCCGCAACCGCCTGCCTCGATCGGCGACGGCATTCACAGCCTTTACCGTGATCACAGTCAGTGGCTGACGGGATGGATACGCAGACGTCTGGGTGACAACGAGCGTGCAGCAGACCTTACTCACGACACCTTCGTACGGTTGATAAGTGGTGCGCTGACCCGCATTCCTCAAGAGCCCCGGAGTTATCTTGCGACCGTGGCCAAGCGGTTGATGATCGATCAACTTCGTCGCCGCCAGTTGGAGCAAGCGTACCTTGAGTACCTGGCCAACGAGCCGGCATCACAGGCGTGTTCGCCCGAGCACCGTCTGATCGTGCTGGAAACACTGATGCAACTGGACGCAATGCTCGATGGCCTGGGCAGCAAGGTACGGCAAGCATTTTTCTTCGTTCAGTTGGACGGGCTCAGCTACAGGGAGGTCGCTGAACGCTTGAATGTTTCGGTCAGCTCCGTCACCAAGTACATTGCCAAGGCAACTGAACGCTGCCTGTTTTTCGAGCTGGACTCAGAAGCATGAGCTTGTCCGATCGGCACTTGGCCTTGCGCGCCGCAGCACAATGGCATGCCAGATTAGGTGAATTGCCAGACTGCCTGGTCACACGTCGTCAGCAGGAAGACTGGCTTCGGCTTGACCCTATGCACCAGTGGGCGTGGTCACGGGTAGAGCGTTTACAGTGCCGCTTGCAAGGCGTCCCCGCAGCGCTGGCTCGGCAAACGCTTAGCCAGGACGCGAGTACCATGGGGCGGCGTGCGCTGCTGAAGGGGCTGATGCTTGGCTTGGGGACGGCAACCGTCCTTGGCGGTGGTTACATGCAGGCGCCGGAATGGTTTGCAGACCTGCGCACCCGCGTGGGTGAGCGTCGTAGTCTCACCCTTGCCGACGGTACTCGACTTCATCTCAATACGGCCTCTGCCGCAGACATTCGCTACGACGCCGAAAATCGGCTTATTGTGTTGCACGCAGGTGAAATCCTCGTGGAAACCGCAGCCGATTCCCGCCCCTTGCATGTGCGCAGTTCGCACGGTGACATGCGAGCCTTGGGTACCCGCTTCAATGTCCGGCTATTGAGCGACCGCACTCGGCTGACAGTACTGGAGCATGCGGTGGCTGTGCGTAACGACAGCCGCAACCAGGCAACCATCGTCCAGGCTGGCATGCGCCTGGACTTTGACAACACGCAACTGCTTGCACCACAGCCCGCTGACCTGAGTGTAAGCGAATGGAACCATGGGCTTCTGGTAGTGAACGGCTGGCGACTTGACCGAACCTTGCGTGAACTGGAGCGCTATCGGACAGGTTTCATACGATGCAGCGATGCAGTGGCCGGCGTGCGCGTTTCCGGTGTATTCCCTTTGGACGATATGGAGCGCACGTTGCTTGTAATCGGCCAGGCGCTGAAGCTGAAAATGGAAACACGCACCCGCTACTGGGTTCGCTTCTCGTAAAACCTGAAAAAAAGTTTCGATGCCATTGTCGATTTTTAAAGCTCGTTCGTGCTTTCCCTTCAAACAGCCTGCCAATGGCAATTGAAGGAGCAGACATGCCACGCCTCACCCCACCCGCCAGTACCTCACCACGCACATTGCCCAGGCTTTTACTGGGTGCAGCGGTCGTAATCCAGGTCGGTTTTATCCAGCCGCTCACCAACAAGGCCAGCCAGGCCTGTGCAGAACAAGCGCTTCAGGCTTACCGGATTGCGCCTGGCCCGCTCGGCGCGGCATTGAACCAGTTTGCACGCGATGCAGGGGTCGTCCTTTCGTTCGAAACCGCATTGACCGATGGTCGTCACACCCCCGGCCTGCAAGGCCGCTACAGCGTGGACCAGGGGTTCGCCGTGCTGCTTCAAGGTACCGGGCTGGAGGCGCTCAGAACCGGAGGCAACTATCTGCTGACGGAAAAAACCGCAGGCAGTACTGCGTTGCAACTGGGCGCCACCAACGTCAATGCCAGCGGCCTGGGTGATACTACGCAAGGCACTGGCTCCTACACCACAGGGGTTGCCCGGACCGCAACCAAGCTGCCGCTGTCGATCCGCGAAACACCCCAGGCGGTCAGTGTGATGACCAACCAACGTATGCGTGATCAGGACCTGGTCAGCCTGGAGGACGTGCTGGCCCAGGCGCCTGGCGTGCTCTACAAGAAAAAGAGCAATGCTTCGGACGATGAAGTGGGTATCTTCTCGCGTGGCATGAAGGTCGAAACGTTCCAGGTGGATGGCATTCCCACGGTATTCGAGCCCTCCATGAGCAGCCAGTCGAACGACATGGCGGTCTATGACCGGGTCGAGATCGTGCGCGGCTCCACCGGCCTGCTCAGCGGTACCGGGCAACCTTCGGCCACCATCAACATGGTGCGCAAGCGGCCAACACGCGAGTTCGCCGCCTCGGTCCAGGGCAGTGTCGGCTCTTGGGACAATTACCGCACCGAGGTCGACGTTTCAGGCCCGCTGGTGGAAAACGGTACCGTGCGTGGGCGCCTGGTCGGTGCCTACCAGACCGCCAACTCCTTCACCGACCGCCTCAGCACCGAGCGGCAGGTGGCCTACGGCATCATCGAGGCGGACCTGAGCGAGCGCGATACCGTGAGCTTCGGTATCGACTACCAGGTGCGCAATTGTGACGCTTGCGGGTACTTCGGCTTCCCGGCGTTCTACAGCAATGGCCAACGCACCGACTTCAAGCGCTCGTTCAACTCCGCCGCGGACTGGAGCCATGCCGACCGCCAGCGCACCTCGATCTTTGGCACCTACGAGCACCGCTTCGACAATAACTGGCTAGCCAAGGTCGCGGTCACCAATGTGCGTGACGACAATGATATCGAATACGGCTGGTTCAGCAGCTTCGGCTACCCCAACCAACAGACCGGCGCCGGTACCGGGCTGTTCATGGCAAAGTGGCCGAGCAAGCCCGAGCAGAACTCGCTGGACGCCTATATCACCGGCCCCTTCAACCTGTTGGGGCGCGAGCACGAATTGGTGGTTGGGGTCAGTGCCATGCGCTACCGCAGCAACACAGGCGCCTATCCGCTCTGGGTCGACCGCAGTGGCAGTGGATGGGACCCAACGATCCCCAATGTCTTCGAGTGGCGCGGCGATATCGACAAGCCGCCATTCGGCCGCCTGGGGGATGTCAAGTACAGCCAGCGTCAATACGCGGCCTACAGCACCTTACGGCTCAAGCCCACCGATGCGTTGTCGGTCATTCTTGGCACGCGGCTGAGCTACTTTAAACTGGACCAGTCGGTGACCTACTACGGCGACCCTACCGACTACGCGCCGGGTGATGGCAAGAAGCGCGAGAACGGCGAGCTGACACCCTACGCCGGCATTGTCTATGACCTGGATGACCACCATTCGGTCTATGCCAGTTACACCAGCATCTTCAAGCCGCAATCGAGCAAAACTGTGCAGGGCACTTTCATGGACCCGACCGAAGGTGACAGCTACGAGGTGGGCGCCAAGGGCGAATACTATGATGGTAAGCTGAACCTGACTGCGGCCTTGTTCGAATCGAAAGTCAGCAACTACCCGGTCGATTCAGGCCTGACCGATCCGGTGTCGTTTGCGACCCTGGTACAGCCTGCGGATGTGAAAATCAAAGGGCTTGAGCTGGAAGTGGCGGGGGAATTGATGCCAGGCTGGCAGATGCAGGCGTCTTACAGCCACGTCAATACCTATTACCCGGACGGCGTCGACGTAAACGTCGGCTTTCCGAAGAACGCTTTCAAGCTGTTCACTACCTATGACCTGACCGGTGACCTTAATCGCTTGACCCTGGGCGGCGGCATTCGCTGGGAAAGCGCAACCAGTTACGGCAACGCCGAAGTGATTCCAGGTACAACCCTGGAGGCAAGCCAAGGCAGCTATGCCTTGGTTGACTTATTGGCACGCTACCGCTTCGACGACCATTTCACCGGTACAGTCAATGTCAACAATCTTTTCGACAGGAAGTATTACGCCAGTACCAGTGTTTACAGCGACCTTTACGGGGAGCCACGTAGCGTGACCGCCACATTGCGTTGGGAGTATTGAAAGGCGAACTGAAGCAGCTTTCCAGAAAGCATTTCACTCGGGTTGCAGCTGACAGGACCCATTCAAGGTTCGATCGTCTGTGCTGGCCTCATCGCCGGCAAGCCAGCTTGTATGGTTAGACTTGAAGGGAGGAGGAGGGACAAAGCCAGCTTCTGACTGTTAGCGCAGTACAGACCGTGGGAGA
>NZ_JBIBGE010000038.1:0-58168 GCF_042956345.1 Pseudomonas sp. NPDC008258 | reverse complement strand
GGCGGCTTCAGGATCCACCGCAAGGTGATCAGCCTGATCAACAGCGACGATACCCTCGCCGGTATCGGTTACATCCTCTGAAGGAGACGATCATGAACCAAGTCGCATTGGTAACAGGCGCCGGGCAGGGTCTAGGCCAGCGTTTCTGCGCTCAGCTACTGGCCGCAGGCTTCGACGTGGTGGTCTCCGACCGCGACCTGGCGCAAGCCGAAACCACAGCCCGCGAGCTGCAGGGGCCAGGCGGCCGCACGCTGGCGGTAAAGCTGGACGTGGGTTCGAAAACCGATTTCGAGCAGGCGTTGGTACAGGTGCTTGAGCATTTTGGTGCCCTGCACGTGGTTGTCAACAACGCGGCAGTGACCAAAACCACGCCACTGATGCAGATCTCCCCGGAGGAGTTCGACGCGGTGGTTGGTCTGAACCTGCGCAGCGTGTTTCTGGGGTGCCAGGTGCTTGGCGCGCACATGGCCCAGGCCGGCTACGGGCGGATCATCAACATGGCTTCGCTGGCGGGGCAGAACGGTGGTACCGCCACCGGCGCTCATTACGCCGCGAGCAAGGGCGCGATCGTCACCCTGACCAAAATCTTCGCCAAGGAGTTTGCAAGCCGAGGTGTCACCGTCAATGCCATTGCGCCAGGGCCGATCGATTCGCCCGCGGTGCGGGCGGCGGTCCCGGTTGAACGCATGGAGGGGCTGCTGGCCAATATCCCGGTACAGCGGCTGGGCGACGCCGATTTCCTCGGCCAACTGATCGTGCAACTGGCGCGGCCTGAAGCCTACTTCACCACCGGGGCGACCTGGGACGTGAACGGCGGGCTGTTCATGCGTTGATTTTTCCGGGGGCGCCTGGTCGCCCTCGCTGTACTACGGGACACCGCCATGAATGAAGAACTGTTGAATGTTGTCGTGCGCAAGCGCGAAATCCAAGGGGCCGATGTCGTCGTCCTGGATCTGGGGCGTGCCGACGGCGCGGCGTTGCCGGCCTTCGAGGCGGGCGCGCATGTGGATATCCATGTCGCCCCCGATCTGGTGCGCCAGTACTCGCTGTGCAGCGATCCGTCCGATCCTTCGGTGTATCGCCTGGGTGTGCTCAAAGACCCGGCCTCGCGCGGTGGCTCGATAGGCGTGCATGAGGGCATGCTGGAAGGGCGCGAAGTGCAGATCAGCACCCCGCGCAACCTGTTCCCGTTGGCCGCTGACGCCAAGCGTACGATTTTGTTGGGTGGTGGTATCGGCATAACGCCGATGATCGCCATGGCGTTTTCCCTGCATCAGCAGGGCGCCGATTTCGAGTTGCATTACTGTGGCCGTTCGCGCACCCACAGTGCCTTCCTCGATGAGCTGGCCAGTGCCCCCTTCAGCGCACGGGTGGTCACCCACTTCGACGATGAAGATCCGGCTCAGCGCCTTGATCTGGCTGCGGTACTGGGCAGCGGTACCGCCGGGACTCACATGTATACCTGCGGGCCAGCAGGCTTCATGGATTGGGTCATTGGCGGTGCGCGCCAACAGGGTTATGCCGAAGACCATATCCACAAGGAATATTTCCAGGTGGAGGTGGACGCCAGCGGCGGTGGTTTCGAAGTGGTCGCTGCGCGCAGCAACAAGACGGTTCAGGTTGCCGAAGGGCAGACCATTCTCGACGCCTTGGCCAAGGTCGGTATCAAGATCGAGATTTCCTGCGAGCAAGGCGTGTGCGGCACCTGCATGTGCGAAGTGCTCGAGGGTGAGCCCGATCACCGTGATGTGTACCTGACAGACGAAGAAAAGGCCGCCAACGACCAGATTCTGGTGTGTTGCTCGCGCGCCAGGTCCAACAAGCTCGTGCTGGATATTTGAGGAGAACGACCATGGTAGACGTAACCCAATTTCGCAATGCAATGGCGATGCTCGGTGGCGCCGTGTCGGTCATCACCACCGATGGTCCTGCCGGGCGTTTCGGATTCACCGCTTCTGCGGTGTGCAGTGTCACCGATTCGCCCCCCACCTTGCTGGTGTGCATGAACCGGTCTTCTTACTCCAACGAGCAATTCAAGGCCAACAAGGCGCTGTGCGTGAACGTCCTGGCCGGTACCCACCAGGAACTGTCGGGTGCGTTCGCCAACCGCAACCTGAACATGGACGAGCGCTTCGCCAGCACCCACTGGACAACGCTCGAGAGCGGGGCGCCAGTGATGCAGGAGGCCCTGGTCAACTTCGATTGTCGAATCGCGCAGGTTCATGAAGTGGGTTCACACAGTATTTTCTACTGCGAGATCCAGGACATTCGCCATGGCTGCGCCGACGACGGGCTGGTCTATTTCAACCGTGCCTATCATCGACTCGGAGATGCTTCCAAGGCGTGCTGATACCGTAAAACACTTACCTCTTCGCCCAGTTGCTCGCTGGGCTTTTTTTCCGCGAGAGGGTCGGAGCCACTAAAACGTTTCGAGATTGTGGAATACCACTTCGAGCATCTGGTTCAAGCGCTGTACCTGAGCTTGCGTGAGGCCTTTGAAGCTGCGCTGGAACAGCTCTCGAGTCACGTCCTGCATACGCTCGATCATATGCAGCCCCTGCTTGGTGATCTGCACCTGAGTGACACGACCGTCCTCTGGGCTAGGGGCAGTCTCGACCAGACCGTCGTCTTTCATGCGGTAGACAATCTTGGTCGTGGTCGAAAGCTTGGCAATAGCGTGAGTGGAAATTTCCGAAATGCTTGACTGACCATTCTCATTGAGGATCCAGAGCACGCGCCACCGGGGTACGTCCAGATCGACCTTCTTGAGCAGTCGTTCCATGTTCTGCGTGTAGCGCCCGTGAACACGGGCGAGCCAGTAAAACGGGAAATCTTCCTTGCGAAATTCATCGCTGGCGGGGTCGTGGTGAGCGTGGCTTTTCAGTTTCGAGTTACTCATGGGTTCACTACTTGTGCGGAAATAGTCGCGCCATCATAGCCGGTTCAGCGAATTTGGCTATCTTCTGGCGCCTTGTGCAGCGGATTCAGGCAAGTGGAGAGAATAGCAATTTAGTAGAATGTTCAGTTGATATTTCATGTAAATAGTAAGTAAGTCATCAGTCGGATTGCTCCGACACTCATTCATGAACAGGGCGGCTAAGCATGACAATTATCGTGGAAACCCTTGACCTGGGTGGCAGTGGCCCGAGGGTCGCAGTCAAGGACACTATCGACGTCGCCGGGACCGCGACCCGCGCCTCGAGCAAATCACTTGAACAGGCTCCCCTGGCCTCGCAGCATGCCGATGTTGTCGCCAACCTGCTTGCAGCAGGTGCCCGCTTGACGGCCAAGGTGAGCCTTCATGAGTTGGCATTCGGGACCACGGGCATCAACCACTACACCGGCACCGCCATGAACCCCAATTACCCCGGGCGGATTCCTGGCGGATCTTCCAGCGGGTCGGCCGCAGCGGTTGCCGCGGGCCTGGCTGATTTCAGCCTCGGCACCGACACCGGAGGCTCGGTGCGTATACCGGCCTGTTGCTGCGGGGTGTTTGGTTTCAAGCCAACCTTCGGCCGGGTCAGTCGTAAAGGCGTGATGCCCAGCCGTACCAGCCTCGACTGCGTAGGGCCGTTCGCTGCAAGTTTGCCGATGCTCGTACGCGCCATGTCCATGATCGACCCCTCGTTCGTCGCAGCTCAAGTGCCACGCGAAGCCAAGGTGGGTGTGCTTCGGGTAACGGCTGAAGCGGCTATCCAGAAGGTCGTTCATGGCGCACTCACTGCCAGTGGCTTGAGCCTGGGCAACGTCGAATTCAAGCACTTCGGTGCCGCCTACGATGCTGGCATGGTGGTCATTAATCGTGAAACCTTCGATGCCTGTGGCCATCTTCTGGCAACCGGCAATGTCGGCGCAGACATCGCCGGGCGGCTGGCTGCCGCGGGGCAAACGACCGACACGGCGCTGGCAGAGGCAGAGGAGGTGCGTCAGCGCTTCACTGAAGAAGTGGATCTGGCGCTGACCAGATTCGATGTCCTGGCGCTGCCGACCATGCCAGATTTCCCACTGCGTATCGAGGACGCAAGCGACACACGTGCTGTGCTCGGCATGACATCGCTGGTGAGGCCTTTCAACCTGTCTGGCCACCCGGCATTGTCCATTCCACTGGGCAGTGAGTCGGGGCTGCCGGTCGGACTGCAGCTTGTTGGTGCCAAAGGTGCCGATGAGAAACTGCTTGCTGTTGCCGAGCGCTTGCTGCAGAACATCCACGGCGCCAAGCCCAATTGATCCAAACCTGGGGCTGGTAGTAGCCAGCCCCACACGCAATAGCTGAACTGACTGCGGGAGCTTGTCCATGACCGAGATTGCCGAACTGCGCGAGCGCTTGCGCAGCTTTGAAAGCCAGCAAGCCATCCGGGTTTGCATCAACCGCTACATGACCTTGTGCGATGCGCTGGATGCCTCTACGCCGCTGGATGAGTTGGCGCTTCTGTTCACCCGTAACGCCGTGTGGGAAGGGAAGGGTGCCAAGTATGCGTCGAGCTTCGGCGGCTACCGGGGGCGGGAGGCGATCAGGTCAATGTTCGCCACCTACATGAAGACACCAGCCCACTTCGCCCTGAACGTGCACTTCCTGACCAGCGAGGTCATCGAGGTGGATGGCGAACACGGGCAGGCAACCTGGGTGATGCTCCAGACCAGCACGTTCAGTGACGGTGCCTCCCATCTCAATGCCGCACGCCTGAATGTGCGCTTCGAGTTGGAGGACCAGCAGTGGCGCATTGCGCACTTTGAGACCGAGAACCTGTTCAGCCGCCCGGTCACGGCCTGGAACAGCGATGCGGCGCTGCCTGTGCCCGACAAGGGCTAGGCACTGCTGTAGGCTGTTTGGCACAACGGCACAAACCGTTGACAGAGATGAACAAGTGCAGCAGCCAGTGGCCGGGTAACCTCGGCTGATGCTTTTGCGTGAATTGATTCATTTTCTTGCCTACAGGTGGTTCCATGAGCGATATCCAGCTTCTCCCCAGCGTCCAGCGCTTTCTCGACAACACGCCCGGCAGCTTCGTTGACGGGCGCTATGTCAGCGAGTCGAACGCAGAGCAGATCGACGTGGTCGATCCCTCCACTGCATCTGTCCTGACGCGCGTTGCGCAAGCGAGCGAAGCGCTGGTCGATGAGGCCGTGGCGGCGGCGAAAAAGGCATTTCATGGCACCTGGGGAAACACTTCGCCCTACCTGCGCGGTGTAGCCCTTAACCGTCTGGCCGATCTGATCGAGGCCAATGCCGAGGAGCTGGCCCAGCTCGAATCGCTTAGCTCCGGCAAGTCGATCCACCTCACTCGTCAGCTCGAAGTGCCGCAAAGCGTGGTGTTTCTGCGCTATTTCGCCGGTTGGGCCACCAAAATCCATGGACAGACCATGACTCCGTCGCTGCCGTCTTTCCAGGGCGAGCAGTACGCTGCGTTCACCCGTCGCGAAGCGGTCGGCGTGGTGGCCGGCATCACGCCGTGGAACTTCTCGTTGATGATCGGTATCTGGAAGATTGCCTCGGCGCTGACCTGTGGCTGCACCATCGTGGTCAAGCCCAGCGAGTTCACGCCACTGTCGCTGCTGCGCATCGCAGAACTGGCGGTCGAGGCCGGGGTTCCGACGGGCGCGCTGAACATCGTCAACGGGCGCGGTGGCATCGGCCAGCAACTGATCAACCACAAGGATGTGGGCAAGGTGTCGTTCACCGGCTCCGTGCCGACCGGTATTGCAGTGGGCAAGGCGGCGCTCAACGCCAACCTGACCCGTGTCACCCTGGAACTGGGCGGCAAGAACCCGGCGGCGTTCCTTGCCGATATCGATGTCGATGCAGCGGTCGAGGGTATTCTGCAGACCGCGTATGTTCACCAGGGCCAGGTCTGCGCTGCGCCGGAACGTCTCTATATCCATCGCAGCAAGGTAGACGCGATCTGCGCCAAGCTGGCAGAGCGTCTCGGCACCTTGAAAGTGGGCGGGGCCATGGACGAGTCGGCGCAGTTCGGCCCGCTTGCCAACAAGGCGCACTACGACAAGATTCTCGCGTTCCTTGCTCGCGCCAATGAACGCCAGCAAGTGATCTGCGGCGGCCAGCCGGTTTCACGACCTGGCTACTTCGTTCAACCTACGCTGATCAAGGCCGAAGGTGAACACGACCCGCTCCTTCAGGAAGAAACGTTCGGCCCGATCGTGACCGTGCTGCCCTTCGACGATGCGGACGAACTGGTGCGCATGATGAACGATTCGCCATTTGGCCTGGGCGCGAGCGTCTGGACCAACGACCTGTCCAAAGCGATGCGCCTGGTGCCGCGTATCGAGGCCGGCACGGTGTGGATCAACATGCATACCTTCCTGGACCCGGCTGTACCGTTCGGCGGTGTGAAGAGCTCAGGTGTGGGGCGCGAGTTTGGCAGCGCATTCATTGACGATTACACCGAGCTTAAATCAGTGATGATGCGTTTCTGATGGTGCATATCGGCAGGCAATGCATTGCAGTGGATAAACGTTGCGGGTAATACCGTTTCTGGTACTCAGCACTTGAACTTTCGGCGCGAGAGTTCAAGTGCTTTTTCGTGGTTTTATAAATATAAGTGTGTGTCTGTGTTTGCCCGAATATCTGGGGTGTAAAAGGACCGTTTGAAAAACATACCCATATTTGGCGCGACCTCTACTTGATCAGCAACTGGCTGCGAAATGCCCTTGCGGTCACGCCGAAGTATCGGCGAAAGGCTTTGGAAAAATGGCTCAAATCGACGAACCCGCAGTCAAACGCGATATTTGAAATTGACAGGTGGGGCGCTTGCCGCAGGCGTGCTGCGCTGAGGTGTAGGCGTTGGTCGATGATGAAGCGCCCTGGCGTTGTGCTGTGTCGGGCAAAAACCCGATGCAGGTTCCTCAGCGAGGTACCCATTTGCAACGCGATGTCTTGCGCTTTGAAATCAGGATTGGACAGGTTGGCGTCGATGATCGCCACTGCCCTACGCAGTAATTTATCCTTACTGGCTTTGAGCAATTCAAGTGGTTGTATCTCCTCCAGGCCCAATTCGGGGCGTAGAAGACTCAGTGTGGCATCGATTAGCGCGTCGTGATGCGCCTCGCTGGGTGAGGCATTCATGTAAAGCTGACCGACCAATGTGCCCAGCATGCCTGCATTGAAGCTTGTGGCGGCTATCGCAGCGGCAGTACGAGGTGCCCGGCCCTCGAACACGACGCTCAGTCGCTCGCGGGGTAAAATCAGGGAAACCTGATCCGACAGGGTGCCCTTGATGCCGAAGTGGAAGTTTGAGCTGCATGTGCTGTCTATCAGCACCAGATCACCAGGGGAAAGCCGAACGGTGCGTTCGCCCTGAGTCATGTCAGCCAGGCCGTTCAATTGAAGTACGAGAAAGTAGAAGTCCTGCGTGTCGCGCCTGGCATCGGCCTGGCTGCGAGTCATCTGGTCACAGTTGGTCACCATGCGAATGCAGTCTGTAGCGGCGTGGTTTTCAATCGCCCACTGTATGGAAGGCAGTGCGTGAATCGCTCGATAACGGCCGCATAAACGACTGACCTGTTCCATCCAGGTATGGATATCACTTGAGAGCGAACGAGGATCAAGGGTGTCCAAAGTTAGCAAGGTCAGGCCTCTGACTGGGTTGTCTTTTATAGGAATGTCACGCTCGGCAAAAAGGATGTCAAGCGTAGCCCAATGTCATGCGGGGCAGTGTCGCAAACTTTTTCAGGTGTCAAAACCCCCTCATGAAAATAGACACAGGAGAGTTGAAAATGTCCGTCGATCTGACCGTACACCAGTTGCAGGAGCGTTGCCGCGCTCAGGATGTTGAAGGTGTGCTCAAGCTTTTTGCCGCTGATGCCACGGTTTGCGGTGAAGGAGCCCCCGCGATCGTGTCAGGTGAAGCTGAGCTGCGAGAGACGATTGCCCACATGTTCGAGTTCACCCCCTCGCTGACCATCAGTATTCACCAGCAGTTCCAGGTGGTTGAGGACTGTGTCGTGACCTGGCTGCATTGGTCTTCGCCCAGCCCTCAAGGCGAGCCCATTGCGTTCCGCTCGCTGACCACGTGGCGCAAGCAGGGCGATGCCTGGACAATCGTCGCGGACTTCTATGGTATGGGGCGGTTCGAAGCTTGAATCTTTCCTGACAAAGGGCCTGCCTTGGACCCTGGTTCCAGGCAGGCGCCCGTGCTGCCTCTGCGCCTGTTTCTGACGGGGCGATTTGCGATCCAGGCCAATGGCCAAGTCAGTGGAACGGGCGTGTGACCAATAAAAACAAGCAGGTGCTCAATGTCACTCTCGTTGGAAAATCCGTCCACCTACTACACCATGACCCGCAAGTACGACTTGCATTACCCCGATCTGGAGGGGGATGTCGATGCGCAGGTCGTGATCATCGGCGGTGGTTTTTCGGGTATCAACACCGCGCTGGAACTGGCAGAGCGTGGGATCACTGACGTGGTGGTGCTGGAGGCCAATTACCTGGGCTTCGGCGGCTCGGGGCGCAATGGCGGGCATGTGATGGCCGGCATTGGCCATGATCTGGAAACCATCGAAAAGGATGTCGGCCCCGAGGGATTGAAAGCGATCTTCGAGATCAGCGATCTGGGCGCCAGCCTGATCAAACAGCGCATCGAGCGCTACGACATCCAGGCGGACTTTCGTTACGGTTATGGCTACATGGGCTTCAACAAGCGCCAGGGCAAGCTGCTGCAGGGCTGGGCCAAGGACTTCCAGAGCCTCAATCCTGATCAGGAGATTACCTACCTCGAGGGCGCCGAAGTGCGCAGCATCGTCGGTGCCGACATCTACACCTGCGGCCTCAAGCACATGGGTAACGGCCAGGTGCACTCACTCAACCTGTTGCTGGGTCAGGCCAAGGCCTTCACCGAACGGTATGGCGGGCGCATCCATGAACAGTCGCCAGCGCTGCAGATCCAGTATGGGCCCAGGATCACTGTGCGTACCGCCAAAGGCACGGTCAAGGCCGAAAAGCTGTTGTTCAGCTGCGGCGCCTTTCTCGATAAGCTCGACCGCTCGATCGATAGCACTACGATCAACGTGTACGCATTCAATACCGTCACTGAGCCGTTGCCTGACACCCTCATCCAGCGTATCAGCCCCATCCGCGGCGCCTTCAGCGACATCACGCCGATCATCGACTACTACCGCATCACCCCGGACAACCGCCTCATGTACGGCACTGCCGGCATGCTGCTTGAGTACGTGCCGCACGACCTCAAGGCATGGAACCACAACAAGCTGCTGCGGCTGTTTCCCTACCTGGCCGATACCCGTATCGACTTGGCCTGGGGTGGCCCGATGGACTGCACGCTCAACCTGTTCCCCCAGGTGGGGACGCTGGAGGGGCACGACAACGTGTTCTACGTGCAGGGCTATTCCGGCTTTGGTGTCACGCCCAGCCAGGTGATCGCCAAGGTCATCGTTGATGGCATGACCGGTGGCTCACCCGCCTGGCAAGCCATGAGCTCCATCCCGCGCCGGCGCATCCCAGGCAAGGATCGCTTCCGTGCGCTGATCTGCAGTCTCGGAAAGGTCGCCCGCCAGTTGAATGCTTACCGAGTGGGGCGGCGGTGATACCCACTGCTTACGGCACAAGAGCTCGCGTCGAACCAACCATTGATAGATCGTGCTGTTCGACCCTGCGGGAAGCACGTTGAAGCATTGCTTGGCTGTGATGGAAATCTGGAAATCAGTTTTTGCTGATGCCCCGGAGTTCCTGATGTAGATAAAGCCAGTCCTTAATGTCAGTCAGTCAAGCCAATTGTTGCCGCTCTGCGGCCCATCGCAGGCAAGCCTGCTCCTACAGAGATCTGCACTCGCCCGAAAATGGGCTGATGCGAGGTCCTTGTGGGAGCGGCCTGGTGTCGCGATGGGTCCCGAAGCAGCCCCAGCAACAGCGAAGCAAGCGCTCACTGACAGGCATCAGCCCTGGCTCGCTTGTGTCAGGCGACCCTAAGAGTGTCAAGGCGCTCGTAAGTCCCGAGCGCACTCCAGTACCACTTCCAGCGGATGCCGCAACTTTTTGTCCGTCATCCGCTTCACCTGGCTGCGACAGGAATAACCGGTCGCCAGCGCTTCGCCTTCCTTGTCCAGCTTGGTCGCCCAGGACTGATCAAAGATAATTTTTGAGGTTTCCTGATTGCGTGCTTCGTGCCCATAGGTACCCGACATCCCGCAGCAACCGGTTGCCTCTGTCACCAACTTGAGCCCCAGTCGAGCGAAAACCTGCTCCCACTGCTTGGTGCTGGCGGGTACGTTGGTTTTTTCGGTGCAGTGCGCCATCAGGCGGAAAGCCCCCTTGCCCGTGTTCGCCTGTTCCGGCAGTGCGTCCATCAACCATTCCTGGGGCAGCAGTACCTTCGGGCAGTCCTCAAGGCCTGGCACCTTCTGGTACTCCTGGCGGTACACCAGAGTCATGGCCGGGTCCAGGCCCACCAGTGGCGCTCCGCAGTCGGCCAATGCCTTGAGCTGGGTGGCGTTGCGGATTGCCGCCTTGGCGAACGCGCCGAGGAAGCCTTGGACATGCAGCGGCTTGCCATTGGCGCTGTAAGGGGCCAGGAAAACCCGATGGCCGAGGCTATGGGCCAGTTCGATGAAGGCGGCCAGCAGGGGTGTTTCGAAGTAGCGGGTAAATGCATCCTGCACCAACACGATGCTGCGCTCGCGCTGTGCCGGGGTCAGCTCGCGCAGGGCCTTTACACTGGCGGCACGGACCCCGCAACGGCTGAGGGTAGCCTGGAAGTTGAAGCGGCTGATCAGCGGGCTGTCCACCATACCCACTTGCTTTTCCAGCAGCCTGCTGACAACGCGCGAACCCATTACCGCGTTGTAAAGCCCTGGCATGTGGGCCATGTAGGGAATGGTGAATTCCAGCGAACCGATCAGATAGTCCCGCAGCGGGCGCTGATAGCGGCCGTGGTACAGCTGCAGGAAGCGCGAGCGGAAGTCCGGTACGTTGACCTTGATAGGGCACTGTCCGGCGCACGATTTGCACGCCAGGCAACCAGCCATGGCGTCGTATACCTCGTGGGAGAAGTCCTCTTGACCCTGGTTTCTCGCACGGTTGTTGCGCAACCGCGTCGGCAGCCCCTTGAGCCACGACACCTTCTTGCGAGCAGACTCCAGTACATCGATGTTGGCCTCACCCTGCAGGCGCAGCCACTCGCGCATCAACGAGGCACGGCCCTTGGGCGAATGCTGACGCTCGCGGGTGGCTTTCCACGACGGGCACATGGCGTCGTTGGGGTCGTAGTTGTAGCAGGCACCGTTACCGTTGCAGTGCACGGCGCTCGGGAAATCCTGCCACACGCGCTCGTCGATGGTGCGGTCCAAATCGCCGCGCAGGGTGACACCGTCAACCTTGATAAGGTCTTCGACGCTGTCTGGCGGTGTGCAGATCTTGCCGGGGTTGAGCTGGTTGTGAGGGTCGAAAGCACCTTTGAGTGCCTGCAGCGACGGGTACAGCTCACCAAAGAAGTCGGGCACGTATTCCGAGCGCAAGCCCTTGCCATGCTCGCCCCAGAGCAGGCCACCATATTTGTGGGTCAGCGCCGCCACGGCGTCGGAAATCGGTTTTACCAGGGCCGCCTGGGCCGGGTCCTTCATGTCCAGCGCGGGGCGCACGTGCAGCACGCCGGCGTCGACGTGACCGAACATGCCATAGGTCAGCCCGTAGCTGTCCAACAGCGCGCGGAACTCGGCGATGTAGTCGGCCAGTTGCTCTGGCGGCACTGCGGTGTCCTCGACGAACGGCTGCGGGCGTACTTCGCCTTCGACGTTGCCGAGCAGGCCCACCGAGCGCTTGCGCATCACGTAGACGCGGGTTACCGCCTCAGCACCTTCGGCCAGGGTGTGCCCCAGGCGCTCGACGCTGGTGTCAGCCTGTAAATGCTCGACGAAAGCCTGTACCCGGGCATTGACCTCTGCCGGCTCGTCACCACAAAACTCCACCAGGTTGATACCCAAGGTCGGACGGTCGGCGTCGGCTGGGAAGTATTCGGCAACGCTGTGCCAGACGATGTCCTTCATCGCCAGCAGCAATACACGCGAGTCTACGGTCTCGATTGACAGCGGCTTTTTCGCCATCAGTGCGTTGGCGTCGCGCAGCGCATCCATGAAGCTTGCGTAGCGCACGTTCACCAGTACGGCGTACTTGGGGATCGGCAGTACGTTGAGCTTGGCCTCGACCACATAGCCCAGCGACCCCTCGGCGCCGCACAGCACGCTGTTGAGGTTGAAACGGCCGTGCTCGTCCCGCAGGTGCGCCAAGTCATAGCCGGTGAGGCAACGGTTGAGTTTAGGGAAGATCGACTCGATGAGTTCAGCCTTGGTTTCCTGGATCTCCCGGGCCATGCGGTAGATCGCGCCGACGCGATCGGACCGGGCACAGGCATGGTCCAGCGCGTTGTCGTCGATCGGTTGGCTGTGCAGGCGTTCGCCACCGAGGAGCACGGTGTCCAGCTCCAATACATGGTCACGGGTCTTGCCGTAGGTGCAACTGCCTTGGCCGCTGGCGTCGGTGTTGATCATGCCGCCGACGGTAGCTCGGTTGGAAGTCGAGAGTTCGGGTGCGAAGAACAGACCATGGGGTTTGAGCGCTGCGTTTAGCTGATCCTTGACCACGCCGGCCTGGACACGTACCCAACGCTCCTCGACGTTGATTTCAAGGATGGTGTTCATGTGCCGTGACAAGTCGACGACGATACCGTCGGTCAGCGACTGGCCGTTGGTCCCGGTGCCACCGCCGCGCGGGGTCAGCTTGATCTGGCGAAACCGCGGTTCGGCCATCAGCGTCGCCACGCGCGCGACGTCGTCTGCGTCTAGCGGGAACACTGCCGCCTGGGGCAGGCGCTGGTAGATCGAGTTGTCGGTCGCGAGCACCGTGCGGGTGGCGTAATCGGCGCTGAACTGTCCACGAAAGCCTGAGGCACGCAGGGCGTCGAGGAACGCGGAATAATCGGCTGAAGGTGCGCGGGTCGGAAGCTGGGCGATCATCGGGGGATGGCCTCTTATGAAAAACTGATCACGGAAATGCTCAACGCTTGCTACCTCGGCATGAGTGCATGAGGGGCAGGCAGCGAGTACATCAATAATCAGTGAACGCTGGCTGCACTACAAACGGATATTTCGCCTTCTATCAATGAGTTTTATGAATGTGTTGATATCGCCGTGCTACTCGATCGGGTGAGACAGCATGCACCGGATGAAATTTTTTACAACGCGCTCGAACACAGCCTTGGATATGCATATCTCCAGTGATTGCGCGGATGAAACTGTGCCGTCTTTCCGCAGGGAAATGACGGTAAATGAAGATATATTCACTTATATTGCATCGTTCATGGCGCCGGCATAGCATTCTTCGCAAATCCAAATCATTATCATTTTGGGGCGAAATGCATCTGTCCGATCTCAAGCGTCATCAACCCGCAGTGGTCAGCGAAATCGTACATTCCGATTCCACGACAATGCTTGCCCAGAGGCTTCAGGACATCGGCCTGGTCCCCGGTGAACCTGTGACGGTGGTGGCGTACGCGCCTTGGGGTGGAGACCCCATTCTGGTTCAGGTTGGAGCTACTCGTTTCGCCTTGCGCAAAAGCGAAGCGAAGATGATCCTGGTTGAGGTGGCAGGCTGATGGCGGCCAATCGTATTGCACTGGTCGGTACGCCCAACTGTGGCAAAACAGCGTTATTCAATTTGTTGACCGGTGCGCGGCAAAGAGTGGCCAATTTCGCAGGCGCTACGGTTGAACGCAAAGAGGGCACCCTGCGGATGCCTTCGGGTGGTACTTCCCAGGTCATTGATCTGCCAGGCACCTATGGGTTATCGAGCGTGAGCGAGGATGAACGCGTGACCCTCCGGGTTCTCCAAGGTGCCTATCCAGGTGAACGTGCACCGGATCTTTTGCTGTGCGTCGTAGATGCCACCAACCTTCGCCTCCAGTTGCGCTTCGTACTGGAAGTCAGACGTTTTGGCATTCCGATCATCCTGGTCCTGAACATGGCGGACGCTGCGCGCAAACGTGGAATCACCATCGACAGGTGCAAGCTGTCGGCATTGCTGGGCATGCCGGTAGTCGAGACGGTCGCGGTTCGCCGCGATGGGGCCGAAGCATTGCTCAAAATGCTCGACGGCACATCCACGGCCCCCTCAGCCGTTGCGCCCGGCTCTACCGCTGACACCGATCTGCATGCCCAGGTGCGCCAGATACTTGGAGCATGCGTACAGAAACCACAGCTTTCAGGCGCGGGAGTCGATACCGTCGATCGGTGGTTGCTTCATCCCATCGTGGGCCCGGCCGCGTTGATCAGCGTCATGTTCATGGTGTTCCAAGGGGTGTACCTGCTCGGCAAACCCATGACGGATGCAATCGCAGGCGCATCCGATGGATTGGCCAGCTTCGTGGCCGGGTTGCTCCCAGCCGGCCCGCTACAGGGCTTGCTCTGCGACGGTTTGATTGGCGGGTTGGGGACAGTACTCGGCTTCATGCCACAAATCCTCGTTCTGTTTTTCTTCATATTCGTGCTGGAGGAGTCGGGCTATCTGCCGCGAGCCGCGTTCATTCTCGACCGATTGATGCGTGGGGTAGGGCTGACCGGCCGTTCTTTCATTCCGCTGTTGTCGAGCTTCGCTTGCGCAATACCGGGAATTATCGGGGCTCGCAGTATCGGTGATCGCCATGATCGTCTGACGACCATTCTGGTTGCCCCGTTGATGACCTGTTCGGCGCGTCTGCCGGTCTATGCGTTACTCATCAGTGCGGTCATACCCGACGCAACCGTCGCGGGCGTATTTAGCCTGCAGGGGGTCGTGCTGCTTGGGCTGTATTTGTTGGGTATCTGCGGTGCCATGGCCGTAGGCTGGGTATGCAAACATCTACGTCCGACGGCCATGCAACAGCCGCTGTTGTTGCTGGAGTTGCCAGCCTATCGCTTGCCGCGGTTTCGTGACCTGGCGCTGCGGTTGTGGGAGCGAGGGCATCTGTTCCTGAGGAAACTCACCGGCGTCATTCTCGCGCTCACGATCATCATGTGGTTCATCTCTGTCTTTCCTGGTCCGCCAGCCGTCGCCTCAGGTGCTTCGATCGATTACAGCATTGCCGGATACCTTGGCCATGCATTGCAGCCGTTGTTTTCTCCACTCGGATTCAATTGGCAAATTACCTTGGCTTTGATCCCTGCATTCGCAGCGCGTGAGACCGCAGTCGCTACATTGGCGACTGTATATGCTGTGGCCAATCCTGATGATGTGACATCGCTGAGCCACGCGCTTTCGACGCAGGTCTCGATAGCCAGCGCGCTTTCACTTATGGTGTGGTTCGCTTTCGCCCCGCAGTGCATGTCGACCTTGGCGGTGATCCGCAAGGAAACGGCCAGTTGGCGGCAGGTTGGCCTGGCCTTCGGGTACATGTTTGTGGTGGCTTACGTGATGGCCTGGGTTACCTACCATGTCATGCGAGCAGCTTCATGAGCTTGATAGTGCAATACCTTATTGTTGTACTGATTGTCGCTTTCGCAGCGCGCAGGCTTTGGCAGCGCCTGAGGCCCGCGCGCGCAGGAGCCTGTGGTGACGGATGTGGCTCCTGTTCATCTGGGTGCTCGACAGCCTCCGTGAATCTTGCGCATGAACAAACACCGCCTTGCGAGCGGATTCCTGTATTTGTCGTGCAAGAGCATGGTGAGGGCATCAAGGCACTGGATGAGGGATAGGTTACTAAAAGTTAGTCCTTGAGACCGCTGAAGTCTAATCGAAAGACGTGCTATTGATGCCGCGTGGATTGGGTAGATGTTTGCCAACTGTAGGGCCCTCTCTACTTGCGCCTGAACGGTACGTCTGCCTGACGTAGTCTGGTTTCCTGGGCTTTATCAACAGAAAAGGAACAACATTCGGGCTTACGGCCTCTAGCGGGAGGTTTTGCAGGGCTTTTTCAAAAAACGGGTCGGAGGGGTGCTGGCAACCACGACCAAAAGCCCGGCAATCCGAGACATGCCAGATGCGCGCCGGGCGTTGCACACTGTATGTGCAAAAGGGCACCCGGCTAACCAAGCAACGAGCGCGCAACTGAAGACTCGCGGGTGTATACCCACCCTCAAGAAGGTAGGTCTGTCATGTCTCTATCGTTGGAAAACCCAACTTCGTACTACTCCATGACCCGCAAGTACGATCTTCATTACGGTGACCTGGAAGGTGATATCGAAGCGCAGGTGGTGATCATCGGCGGTGGCTTCTCAGGTATCAACACCGCCCTGGAACTGGCCGAGCGCGGGATTACCGATGTCGTGGTGCTCGAAGCCAATACCCTCGGCTTCGGCGGCTCCGGACGTAATGGTGGGCACGTAATGGCCGGTATCGGCCATGATCTTGAAACCATTGAGAGGGATGTCGGCCCTGAGGGATTGAAGGCAATCTTCGAAATCAGCGACTTGGGTGCCAACCTGATCAAGCAGCGGATAGCCCGCTATGACATCCAGGCTGACTTTCGCCACGGTTATGGCTACATGGGCTTCAACAAGCGTCAAGGTAAGCTGTTGCAGTCGTGGGAAAAGGACTTCCAGAGCCTCAATCCTGACCAGGAGATTACTTACCTTGAGGGCGCCGACGTGCGCAAGATCGTCGGCGCCGAGATCTACACTTGCGGCCTCAAGCATATGGGCAACGGCCAGGTGCATTCGCTCAACTTATTGCTGGGCCAGGCCAAGGCCTTCACTGAATTGTATGGTGGGCGCATCTACGAGCAGTCGCCGGTACTGCACGTGCAGTACGGCCCCAAGGTCACCGTACGCACCGCTAAGGGAACGGTCAAAGCCGAGAAGTTACTGTTCAGTTGCGGTGCCTTCCTGAAAAAGCTCGACCGCTCGCTCGACAGTAGTGCGATTAACGTGTACGCGTTCAACACAGTCACCGAGCCGCTCCCGGATGAAGTGATCCAGCGCATCAGCCCTATCCGCGGCGCCTTCAGCGACATCACGCCGATCATCGATTACTACCGTATCACCCCGGACAACCGCCTCATGTACGGCACCGCCGGCATGCTACTGGAGTATGTACCAAGCGACCTCAAGGCGTGGAACCATAACAAGCTGCTGCGGCTGTTTCCCTACCTGGCCAATACCCGCATCGACTTGGCCTGGGGCGGCCCGATGGACTGCACGCTCAATCTGTTCCCGCAGGTGGGGACGCTGGAGGGGCATGACAACGTGTTCTATGTGCAGGGGTATTCCGGTTTCGGGGTCACGCCCAGCCAGGTGATCGCCAAGGTTATCGTTGATGGCATGACCGGTGGCTCGCCGGCCTGGCAGGCCATGAGCTCGATCCCGCGCCGGCGCATACCGGGCAAGGATCGCTTCCGCGCACTGATCTGCAGCTTTGGAAAGGTCGCTCGCCAGCTCAATGCCTACCGAGTGGGGCGCCGCTGAAGCGCGCCACTCGTGTCAGGGAGGGTCACGTTAAAACGCTGTAACACGGTACCTTCAATCCGGGATCAATCTATGAAAACAACAACATTCAATCCGATTGACAAGATTTCTGTATACATCTGCGCCGGCCTGGTTTCTGCAGGCGGGGCCTTGCTCCTCAATGTGTTGCCGGTATTTTTTGGCGCGCTGGCAGACCAGTTCGGTTATGGCGAGCAGCAACTGGGTAGTTTGGCCATGGCTATGAACCTGGGGTTCGGAGTGCTCGGCCTGGGCTCGTTGCTCTGGGTTCAGCGCCTGAACTGGCGAGTGATTTCCACCCTGTCTTCGCTGCTGGTGGCCACTGCTCTGGCGGGCATGCTGCGCAACCCTGGCTACGAAACGCTGATGCTTCTGATGGCCCTGGCGGGTGCCGGCACAGGCGCGCTCTATGCCTTGGCGATGACCATTTTCGGCGACAGTGCGCAACCCGAGCGAGCATTCGGTTTCAAGCTGGGCATGGAGACAGTGCCCGGTGCGTTGCTGCTGATCATCTTGCCCGTAGCGGTGATGCCACAATGGGGATTCAAGGGTATGTTGATCGCCCTGGTGATCAGCCTCTTGCTGATGGGAGTGGTGCCGTTGCCGTGGGTGCCAAGACGCAGCGCGCGACTACAGAAAACCCGCGATGCCGAAGCGCTAGTCATGTGCCGTGAAAGCCGCACTATTGCCTGGCTGAGCTTGTTCGCCAGCCTGGTTTTCCTGACCGGTATCATGTCGGTGTGGGCGTTTCTGGAGTTGATGGGCAAGAAGAGCGGGCTATCCTCGGACACTATCGGCACCGTTCTGGCGGTGGGTTTCATCATCAATGCCGGTGGGGGCTTTATTGCCTCGTCCCTTGGGCTGAAGGCGGGGCGCTTCCTGCCGGTGGCAGTGATCATTGCCGCAGAGGTGGCAGGCCTGGTGCTGCTGGCGCAGTTCTCCTCATTGACTACTTACGTGGCGGGGGTGATGTGCTTCCTGTTCTCGATCAGCTTCGTGCTGGCCTACACCTTCGGTGTGATGGCCGAGTTTGACTTGTCGGGGCGCTTACTGGCCCTGGGCGCGCTCTGCCTGTCTATCGGCGCGGCGGTCGGGCCAGCAGTCGGAGGCATGCTAATCGAGCGTTATGGCTACACGGCGGCGCTGCTGTTCTCAGGGGCTTGCTCAATCTGCGTGCTCGCGATTTACGGTTTCGCCGTGCTGCGTTCACATCAGGCTGGCAAGCACGGTCTTGCTCACAGCGCGGTGGCCTTGCCGAAGCTGTGATGCACGTGGTGTTGCCCAGCCAGGCTCGCCGAGGTTGCTCGGCGAGCCTGGTTCAAAGCACTGGCTGCCGTGCCGCCACAAAGGCATTCAGGTGCTCGCTGGCGCTGCGGTAATTGCCCGCTGCGGCCAGTGCAAAGGCTTCGACTTGGGCACGCTCTTGATCGAGCACATACTGGTAGAAATCTCGGTGATCAGCTGCAACTTTGGCTGTCTTGGCCTCTAGCTCCTGATAGTAACTGCTTGTGGCCTTGGCCATGGTCTTGAGCATGTGCTCAGGCGCGATGCGGTAATACAGCGCCGCCGAACGCCCTTTCAGCCAGGCCGACAAGGACCCGGGCTCAAGCTCCAGCTCAGCCGCCACCGATGTGTACCATCGTAGGTTCAGCGCCTCGAGTCGGGCGTAGCTTTCCCAGAACAGGCGTGCGCCTGGGTCCAGGCTCTGGGCGGTAATTGCTTCGATTGCCTGGCGCGCAGTTGCGCGGTTGGTCAACTCCTTCTGCAGGGTTTCGCAGAACACTCGGTTGTCGGTACTTTGCGTCATGTCGGGGGCGGCCAAGGCTGGGGTGCTGGCCAGTGAAAGGAGGAGCAGGGTAGTCTTTAACATCAGGCTCTCGCACGGGTCGGAGGAATTTTCACTTGAGATTGAACCTCAATACTCCCATGAGGCTTTGTGCCTGACTGCCAACTGCCGGTATATCCCTGCCAGGCAACTTTAGTACTGGGTCATTCTGTCAATTGGTTGCATGCTATCGGTGATCTGGGCTTTATCGAAGCGCTGTATATTCGCAAATTAGGCATGAGTTCCGAGCAGGCCGTCTTTGTGCACGGTATCCCGCTGCTGGCTAACACTGTCGGTGTGGGCCTGCACTTGCCGGCGAAGCTCTTCACTGATCGCTACTTTGGTGCCCCAGCGGCTGTCCTCGTCGATAACGATCAATAGCTGCGGCGCCTCGCTGCTGGCCATCGTGCCGTTGACCAGAGGCTGTAAGTGCTTGCGCGGCAGCGTGCGCCGCGAATTCCCCGCTGAGGTTTGAGATGCTTGCCGACATTCAATTGCTGGAGCGCTTTCCACTGTTTCATTCGCAGGATGTGGCAGAAATGCAGGTCCAACTGGCCCGCTATCTCTGCCCGCATCAGCTGCGGGTGCTGGACGGCGCAGCGCCGCAGTTGCAGGTAAGTGGTGTGGAGTTGGCCGGGGTGCGCTTGTTGCAGCTGCACTACGATGCGCCGGTGGAAATCAGCCTGGAAGGTACGGGTGCGCATTACCTTTTCCGCACAACCTTGCAGGGCCAGTGCGAAGTCAGCCATGGTAGCCAACAGGCTGCTGTGGCGACGGGCGGACTAAGCGTCAGTTCGCCGTTCGCCAGGGGCCGTATCCTCACTGGCGGAGCCTGCCGCAACGCGGTGCTGAGCATGCCCCGCGAGGCGTTGGAGCTACAGCTTCAGCAGTTGCTGGGGCGCAGCCTGGGCCAGCCACTGGCGTTCGACGCACCGCTCGCGGCCGACCACCCTGGCGTGTATGCGTTGGGCTTCTCCCTGGATTACCTGTGCCGGCTGTTCGCTCTGCAGCTCAGCCTAGCGCCGTTGCGCCAAGGCCTGGTGGATCACTTGGTGCAACTGTTGCTGACCCAGTTGCCGCACAACTACTCCAGCGCGCTTCCAAAGCCTGCGGATACGCCGTTGCCCAGCCACGTGCGCCGCGCACGTGAGCATATTGAAGCGCACCTGGACCAGCCCTTGGCGTTGGCCAGCTTATGCGCACTCAGCGGCGTTTCTCTACGCACACTGCAGAACGGTTTTCGCCAATTCCTCGGCCAGACGCCAATCGAGTATATCCGCGACCGTCGTTTGCTGGCGGTGCACAAGGCATTGCAACTGGGTGAGGGCAATGTAACCGAGGTTCTGTTGCGGTTCGGTATCAACAGCCCCGCGCATTTCGCCCGGTACTACCGGCAGCGCTATGGTTGCCGACCTTGCGACACGCTCAAGGGTTGAAAGCTGCGCAATCGGTCGCGTGCCTGCGCGATCTGGAGTGCTGGCAAAACCCCTCCTGGTTAGCATCGACTCATCATCCACACGCGGAGTTACACCCATGCAAATCACAGTTCTCGGAGGCGGTCACGGCTGCTATGCAGCAGCCGTCGAAATGGCAGAGCGCGGTCATACCACCCGGTTGTGGCGCCGTGACGGGGCGGCCCTGCAAGCGCTGCAGGCGATCGGCAGCCTCACCGTGCGCGATTATCGCGGTACTCGGCAAGTCGGCCTTGGCGATAGCCTGCAACTGGTCACCGATCTGCGTGAGGCGCTCCAGGGCGCCGACCTGGTGATCGTTCCCTTGCCAGCAATCAGCCATTCATCCCTGGCGGCTGAAGTTGCACCGTTGCTCAGCACCGGTCAGGTCGTGTTCCTGCCACCTGGCACCTTTGGCAGCTACGTTTTTGCCAAGGCAATGCGCGAGTGCGGCAATCATGCCGACGTGGCCTTCGCCGAGACCGGCACCTTGCCGTACCTGGTGCGCAAACATGGGATCGATCAGTTGGTGATCAGTGCATATGCCACGCGCCTTCCCACCGGCGTGCTGCCTGCCCGGCTGTCGGCGCATGCCTTCAGCGTGCTGCGCGAGGCCTACCCGAGCGTGGAACCGATCGAAGATGCCCTGAGTGGTGCACTGATGAATGCCGGCCCTATCATCCACCCCCCGCTGATCCTGATGAATGCCGGGCCACTGGAGCACTTCGAGTCGTGGGACATTCACAACGAAGGGACCCAGCCGTCGATCCGCCGGGTTACCAACCAGCTCGATGCCGAACGTATGCAGGTGCGTGAGGCAATGGGGTACCCGGCGCCGCATTTCCCACTGGCCGACCACTACAACACCAACCAGGGCGATGAGTGGATGTATGGCCGCGGGGCTCACGGCAAACTCACCGACAGCGGCGACTGGCGCGAGAAGATCGACCTGCAGCAGCACCGCTATATGCTCGAAGATACCCGCCTGGGTCTGTCGCTACTGGTGTCTGTCGGGCGTTGGGCCGGTGTGCCGACGCCTGTGGCTGAAGGTTTGCTGGCTCTGGCCTCGGCGGTGACCGGGCGAGACCTGTACAGCGAAGGCCGAACCCTGGAAAACCTTGGCCTGGCCGGGCTTGATCGCGGGCAGATGTCAGCCTTGCTACGCGACGGTGTTGCGCCATGAGCTCGCCGTCGCGGCATGTCGCAGTGGTCGGTGCCGGGCGGATGGGCGAAGGCATAGCCTTGGCCTTCGCCCAAGCCGGAGTCACTGTCAGCCTCATCGATCTTAAGGCGCGGCAGCCTCAAGCCCAGGCCGACTACTTCGAAGCGGTCGAGCGCAACCTGGCGCTCGAGGTGGAGAACCTTGCCGTGCTTGGGCTGATCGATTCACGACAGGCCAAGCAGCTTCTGTTGCGAGTTCAACTGCTGCCTCTTGAGCGAGGCGGGCAAGCGCTGGAAGACTGCCGCCTGGTCTTCGAGGCCGTGCCTGAGGTGGTGTCCGCCAAGCGTCAGGCGTTGGCGTGGATTGACCGGCACCTGGCGGCGGACGCGATCATCGCTTCGACCACCTCGACCTTCCTGGTAACCGAACTGGCGGCCATGGTCAGTGCCCCCCAGCGCATGGTTAATGCGCACTGGCTCAACCCTGCTCAACTGATGCCGCTGGTGGAAGTATCGCGCAGCACGCAGACCAGCGACGCCGTGGTGGGCGAGCTGCTGGAAACGTTACGGGCCATCGGCAAAGTGCCCGTGGTGTGCAACGCTACGCCGGGCTTCATCGTGCCACGCCTGCAGGCGTTGGTGATGAATGAGGCGGCGCGGATGGTTGAGGAAGGCGTTGCCAGCGCCGAGCAGATCGACCTGGCGGTGCGCAGCGGTTTTGGCTTGCGCTTCTCGGTACTAGGCCTGCTGGAGTTCATCGACTGGGGGGGCGGGGACATCCTCCACCATGCTTCGGCGTACCTCGCCCGTCACCTCGGTGAGCGTTACCAGGCGCCGCAGTCGGTGCTCGACAACATGGCCGCTGGGCGCAACGGCCTGCGTGATGGTGTCGGCTTCTATGACTACCGAACCGTGGATGTGCAGGCCTACCGCCAGACCCGCCTGGCGGCCCTGGTCCGGCAGTTGCACGACACCGGGATGGCGCCGCGTATTGACGGCGACCTGATCAGGCCTTCAGCTGCCAGGTCAAACTCTGCTGAGGCACGGCCAGGCAAATGAACCGTCAACTGCTGATCGACGCCCTCTAGACCTGGCCGGACAGCAGGGTGACCGCGCCACGGAAGGTGCTTTTGCCAGGCCCACACAAGCGTTCGGCACGCTGGGACAAGCTCATCTTCTGCATTTGAGGCGCGGGGTTTCCCAGCACACCTAGTCATGTCTGGCGGCACGCACGTGCACGTCGAACCGCTGTTCGAGACTATCGCACAGCCAGATGTGCAGATGGCCCTGCTCCCGGCCACAACCGTGTGCTAGAGGGGCATGAACCATCCGCTAGGTAGCGTTTGGGTAGCAGGCCCGACCGAGGTGGGCAATGTGGCGCGATCTGTGCTTGGCTATTGTTACCCAAAATCACGTGAATATTACATTTGATTGACGCGTGCTACTGTTAGAGGTGAGTCATGAGTGGTCAATTGATGTCTGAGTGGAATTGTAATGTGCACGCCATATGCGGGCGCTTCGAAACCCGTTATGACCATTGCCAGAGCCTATTCATCGGCGATTTTCGACCCTCGCTCTTGGGTACTACGAGGGTTGCTCACATTCGTAGCAATGCTAATGTGATCACCCGCTCAGGGCGTGAGTCGGGTCGTGACCAAGACGCTCATTGTTTCCTTGTGTTACAGCAGCAAGGAGAGATGTCAATTGAACTTGGTGACCGTGTTATCGATCTGCGCGAAGGTGACATGGCATTATTGGACTCGGCGCAAGCGATGAAGATGATCCCTCGGGGGCTATTCTCCCATGTGTCCATCCATCTGCCTCGGGAGCGCCTGCGGCAGCTGGATTTCAGCCGTTTCGGCAAATTGTCCAATACAGGGGCGTGCGGGCAGTTGCTCGCGTCGCTGGTGCGCCAGGTGGCCGATGGTGAGCTCGAACAGTGGGCCTGTCCGCAGGACGGTGATGGGTTGCAGACGGCACTGGTGGGTTTACTTGGCTCGGTGCTGAATTACCCGGTGCGTGACGATTCCCCCGGCTTGCACCTCTACGAAGTGCAATCGCTGATTCAGCAACGCCTGGACTCGCCGCGCCTGACCCCGGTAGCGTTGGCCGACGAACTAGGCATTTCCAGTCGTCAGCTGTATCGACTGTTCGAAGCGAGCGGTGACAGCGTTTGCCGTTACATCTTGCGCGAGCGGTTGCTCAAGGCCGCTCAAGACCTGCGTAACCCGGCGTACGTGCATCGTTCGATTACCGACATAGGCACCCGGTGGGGCTTCGCCGATTCGGCGCATTTCTCCAAGACGTTCAAGAAGCAATTTGGCTTGACGCCACGTAGCTATCGCAGCCAAGGGCACTAACCTCGCCTGAGCAGCATCCTCCTACTGCGCTTGTTCCGCCTTGGCAGGCAGATGCCAAACACTGTCAGCCACAGCCAATTCAGCGCCTGCTCCCTGGGCCAGAATCCTTCCTCTTCCATGGGCTGAGCGCAGCCCTTGGATGTTGTCTGTACAACGTCAATTCCAGGAAAAAGGGCATACCCATGAAGAAACTTCCCCTGTTGCTGCTGCTGACCAGCATCGGCCTCGTCGGCACTTGCATGCAGGCGCTCGCCACTGACACCCGGCATTCCATCGACGCTAAGTTGCAGGGCATCGCTGGACTGTGGTCGAAGAAGGATGCCAAGGCCGTGGTCGACGAAGTCTACACCGAACAGACCGAGATCACCGGCGAGGGGGTCAATCAACTGTACAAAGGCAAGGCCCAGCTTACAGAACTGCTCAGCCGCCTGATGGAAGGATCGCGCAGCACGGTGCTTCATCTGGATCGGTTGCAACAGATCGGCGATGACGCGGCCTATACCTGGGTGACCTGGGATGTGACGCCTGTTGGTGACGAATTACCGTTCAAGATGAAGAGTCTTTTCGTCTGGAAGAAAGAGCATGGTGCCTGGTACATCGTTGCCGACATGTTCGCCGCCGGTGCCATTGCGAACTGACATCCTGACGCTACACACCCGTCATCCGCCAGTACTAAAGGTCATCTGGAATCGCAAAACGTCGCTGCCAGTGGCGGACAAGGCCTGATGGTCAGCGCCGGACACCGGGGCTGGCAGCCATGACCCAAAATGTGGCAGGGGTGAACCAGAACGGTCAGTAGTGTTGTTGGAGAATCGGGGCTTAGGGCAATAACGCTCGCTATTCGACACTGTCACAGGAGAGTTGAACATGTCTGTTGCACAAACCGTCCAGCAACTGCAAGCACGCTGCCAGGCCCGGGATGTCGATGGTGTGCTTAAATACTTCGCCACCGATGCCACCATTTCCGGAGAAGGCGCCCCAGGCATCGTGCAAGGTCCAGAGAGCCTGCGTGCCGCGGTGGTTCACATGCTCGAGCTTACCCCATCACTGAGCATCGAGATTTATTTGCACCAAAAGATCAGCGCCGACAGCGAGGTCACTTGGCTGCACTGGTCTTCACCAACGCCCCAGGGCGAGGTGATCGCCTTCCGTTCGTTGACCACCTGGCGTCGCGAGGGCGAAGCCTGGCAGATCGCCGCTGACTTCTACGGCATGGGTCAGTTCGAGGGTTGATGCCATGAGTGAAACGCCACTGCTTTCTAGTGTTCAGCGATTTCTCGACAGCGATCCGGGCAGCTTCGTCGACGGCCAGCGGGTCAGCGAATCGGGTGCCGAACGCTTCGAGGTGTACAACCCTTCCAATGCTTCGGTACTGACGCTTGTTTCCCACGCCAGCGAAGCGCTGGTCGAGCGTGCGGTCGAGGCGGCCCACAGCGCTTTTCATGGGAGCTGGGGTAGTACTTCGCCTTATCTACGTGGTGTCGCCCTGAACCGGCTGGCGGACCTGATCGAGGCCAATGCTGAGGAACTGGCGCAACTGGAGTCGTTGAGTTCCGGCAAGTCGATTCACCTGACCCGCCAGCTCGAAGTGCCCCAGAGCGTGGTGTTCCTGCGTTATTTCGCCGGTTGGGCGACCAAGATCCACGGCCAGACCATGACACCATCACTGCCGTCGTTCCAGGGCGAGCAGTACGCGGCGTTCACCCGTCGTGAAGCGGTCGGCGTGGTGGCGGGCATCACCCCGTGGAACTTCTCGCTGATGATCGGCATCTGGAAGATCGCCTCCGCATTGACCTGTGGCTGCACACTCGTGCTCAAGCCCAGCGAGTTCACGCCCTTGTCGCTGCTACGTATCGCCGAGCTGGCTGTTGAAGCTGGCATCCCGGCGGGCGCACTGAACATCGTCAACGGCAGCGGGCGCATCGGCCAGCAACTGATTGGTCACAAGCGCATCGCCAAGGTCTCGTTCACCGGCTCCGTTCCGACCGGCGTTGCTGTGGGCAAGGCCGCAATCAGTGCCAACCTGACCCGGGTGACCCTGGAGCTGGGCGGCAAGAACCCGGCGGCGTTCCTGGCCGATGTCGATGTCGATGCCGCCGTCGAGGGTATCCTGCAGACCGCCTACGTGCACCAAGGGCAGGTGTGCGCGGCACCGGAGCGGCTGTACATCCATCGCAGCAAGGTCGAGGCCATCTGCGCCAAGCTGTCCGAACGCCTGGGAGCGATGAAGGTAGGGGGGGCGCTGGACGAATCGGCGCAGTTCGGGCCACTGGCGAACAAGGCGCATCACGACAAGATTCTCGGCTTCTTTGCACAGGCCAATGCACGCGGTCAGGTAATCTGCGGCGGCAAACCGCTGCCGGGGCCGGGCTACTTTGTACAACCGACCTTGCTCAAGGCGTTGGGCGAACACGACCCGTTCCTGCAGGAGGAGACCTTCGGGCCGATCGTCACCGTGCTGCCTTTCGACGACGAAGACGAACTGGTGCGGATGATGAACGACTCGCCGTTCGGCCTTGGCGCCAGCGTGTGGACCAACGACCTGGCCAAGGCGATGCGCCTGATACCGCGGATCGAGGCCGGCACGGTGTGGGTGAACATGCACACGTTCCTGGACCCGGCGGTGCCGTTCGGGGGGGTCAAGGGTTCTGGCATTGGTCGAGAATTCGGCAGTGCATTCATTGATGACTATACCGAATTGAAGTCGGTAATGATGAGGTTCTGAAGTAGATTCGCAGTCATCACTTCAGGAAGCAGGGGCGTTTGACGCCCCTGATTCTATTTCAAGGCATTAAGAATACGCCATGATCCAGGCAGACCATCGGCCGAGTTATCGAGCATGCATGCCATTGAGCAGCAGTTCGTAAGCTTGTGTCTCCAGACCGAGCAGCGCGATACGCCCTGACAAGGCGGAATCAGCCAACCCGGCGATGACGTAGCCGAACATGTCGGACAGACAGATGGCGGAAGGACCTATCCTGAACAGGCCTTCACGTTGACCTCGCACAAAGAACGCTTCCATTTCCTGCTCGTACGCGATCCACTGTTCGTCGGTCTGACGGGCTTGCTGAGTAAGCGGGGAGCGCCAATAGTTGAGCAGAAATGCACAGGCCTCTTTTTCGGCCAAATGGTTATCCACCAGGGTGCGAAAGGCCTGCTCGACAGGCGCACTTTCAAGCCTGGCTTTTTTACTTGCCTCGGCCAACGCGCCGACACAGCGGGCACGCAGCTTGTCGATCAGTTCGTCGCGAGTCTTGGCAAACCTGTACAACGTGGTCTTGCCGATACCCACGGTATTTGAAAGATCCTGAAGAGACGCGCGGGGATTGCGAGCCAGTGCCATGACCAGTGCGCTGATGATCTGTTCATCGATTACCGCTGTTCGCATCGATTTTGGTTCCTGTGGTGACGGCAGCACCACAGTTTAACCCGGTGAAGGGCCAAGCATGCAACGCGGTGGGCCGTGGCGGTAGGTCTCCGACACGACCCATTTCCCCTCAATACCAAGCGCCGCCTAGCGATCGGTACAGGGCCACCAGCGCCAGTTGCTGATCGTTACGTGCCTGGATCAGATTGATTTGGGCAGTGAAGTCGCTGCGCTGTGCCTCCAGGTAGCGCAGATGAGTGTCGATACCCTGTTGGTAGCGGGCGCGGGCCAGTTCCAGCGCCTGACTGCTGGTATCGGCCAGTGTACTGCGGGCGAGCACTTCGCGGCGCAGCGTATCGGAGCTATCCAGTGCGTCGGCAACCTCGCGGAACGCAGTTTGTACAGTCTGCTCGTAGCTTGCTACTGCCACATCCTTGCGGACCTTCGCCAGATCCAGGTTCGCCCGATTACGTCCGCCATCGAAAATAGGCAGGCTCAAGGTTGGCAGGAAAGACCAGGAACGTGAGCCACCGTCAAACAAGTTGGACATTTGCGAACTGGATGTTCCGAACGATCCGGTCAGCGTGATGCGGGGGAAGAACGCGGCCCGAGCCGCGCCAATGTCCCCATGCCGCGCCTTCAACTGATGCTCGCTGGCCAGAATGTCCGGACGCTGGATCAGCAGCTCTGAAGGTACGCCCGGTGCCAGATCTTGAACGATGTGTGACTGCTCGCTCGGGTGCGCGGGTAGCAAGGATGCTGCGTCAGGCGTTCCAATAAGCAAGACCAGCGCATTGCGCGCCTGCCGCCGGCTGCGCTCGTTGCTTTCCAGATCTGCACGAGCCTGCTCCACCAATCCGCGTGCCTCTTGATAATCAAGGGCAGTGGCAGTGCCATTGGCCAATTGCTGGCGAACAAGGTCAACCGACGCTTGGCGACTCACCAGGGTTTGCCGAGTGAGAATCGACTGTCGTTGCGCGCTTTCGTAGTTGAGGTACCCCTGAATGGTGTCGGCGATCAACGCGATCCGCGCACTTTGCGCCGTTTCCTCCGTAGCCAGGTACTGTTCAAGTGCTGCGTCACTCAAGCTTTTAACGCGACCGAACAGGTCAAGTTCGTACTCCGGAAGGCTCAGGCTTGCCTGATAGGTCGACGCGACATCTTCCCGCCCTGTACTCGACAAGTCAGCGGGCAAATGTGCGCGGTTGGCCGAGATTCCGCCATTCAAGCCTGGGAACCTGTCGCTACGCTGAATGCGGTATTGGGCGCGGGCAGCCTCTATGTCCAGAAGTGTCTGGCGCAGGGAGCGATTGTTCGACAGTGCCGCGTCCACGACCTTGAGCAACTGCGGATCACTGACGAATGCCTGGTATCCCTTGTGTTGGGAAAGTCCAGGTGCCGGGGGCGCCACCTTTTGCGGCCAGTGGTCGGCTATTGGAGAAGGCGATTTATGGTAGTCCGGTGCCAGTGAGCAGCCTGCGAGGGTAATGAGAACGCCTAATAGGGCAGGCAGGGGTAGTAGTTTAAGATTCACCGGGTTCACTCCTTGGAAACAGCATGAGGGCTCGGATGCCCTTGAGCTTCGCGCGGTGCCCTGCGCATCCAGCCCAACACAGCGACGAAGAAGATCGGGACCATGATCACCCCCAGGAAGGTTGCCGAAATCATGCCGCCAATCACGCCGGTACCGATTGCCTGCTGACTCGCCGCGCCAGCGCCGGTAGCAAGCGCGAGGGGAACCACACCGAGGATGAAGGCCATGGAGGTCATGATGATGGGGCGAAAGCGCAAGCGTGCGGCCTTGACTGCTGCCTCCCTGAGCGGCATGCCCTGAGCGAGCAGGTCCTTGGCGAACTCGACGATCAGAATCGCGTTTTTCGAGGCCAGGCCGATGATGGTGATCAGTCCGACCTTGAAATACACGTCGTTCGGCATGCCTACGGAAGTTACTGCGAGGACTGCGCCGAGTGCGCCGACCGGCACGATGAGCATTACGCTGAGCGGGATGGCCCAGCTCTCATATAGCGCTACCAGTAGCAGGAACACCACCACTACAGCCAAGAGCAACAACTGGGTAGCTTGACCGCTGGCGACTTTTTCCTGGTAAGACAGGCCCGTCCACTCATAACCGAGACCCGGAGGCAGCTCTGCCACCAGCTTTTCCATTTCCGCCATGGCTTCGCCGGTGCTGGTGCCGGGTGCCGCATCGCCGGCGATCTTGATGCTCGGATAGCCGTTGTAACGCACGATCTGCACGGGGCCTTCCTCCCACTTGAGCGTAACGAACGCGCTGAGCGGCACCAGCTTGCCAGCACTATTGCGTACGCGCAGGTCAAGGACGGTTTCTGGCCGTACTCGATCCTTGGCGCTGGCTTGAACGACTACGCGCTGTTGGCGCCCCGAGTTGGAGAAGTCGTTGATGGTGGCTGACCCGAAAGCTGTCGAAAGCGCATTGCTGATGCTGTCGAAACCAACGCCCATCGCCTCGGCTTTCTCACGGTCAATTGCAACTTGCAATTGAGGTGCTTCATTCAGGCCCTCCATCATGGCGTACAGGATCTTTGGGTTGGCGTTGGCGTGTGCGAGCAATTGGTCGCGTGCATTGAGCAGTTGTTCGCGGCCCACATTACCGCGATCCTGCAGGCGCAGTGAGAAGCCGCCGGAGTTCCCCAGGCCGTCGATCGGAGGCGGTGTTACAGCAAGGACGGTGCCATCCGCCGCTTGCCCGAAGCGTTCGTTTACACTGGCCGATTCTGCGTCGGCCGACTGATCGGCGCTGCGCAGTGACCAGTCCTTGAGAGAAGGAAACACCAGTGCAGCATTTTCTCCCATGCCGGAAAAGCTGTAGCCCATGATCAGGAACGAAGAAGCTGTAGCGGGTCGGCTGAGCAGGAACTGGTCCAGTTCATCGCTGACTGCCGAAGTCCGCTCGCGAGTAGCCCCCGGCGGTAGTTGGATATCGATGATGGTGTAGCCTTGATCCTCGACCGGGACGAACGACTCTGGTAAACGCAGGTACAAAAAGCCCAGCAAGCCCACGATGCCCAAGTAAATGAACATATAGCGCCCGGTACGTTTGACCAGATGTTTGTTCAGTAGCGTGTAGCGCTCGGTCAAACGATTGAACAAGCGGTTGAACGCGCCGAAGAAACCGCGTTTTTCTACATGCCCATGTGGCACCGGCTTGAGCAGTGTGGCGCACAAGGCCGGGGTGAATGTCAGTGCGAGGAAACCGGAGAACAGGATCGAGATCGCCAGCGAGATGGAGAACTGCTTGTAGATCACTCCAACCGATCCGCCCATGAAGGCGAGTGGCATGAATACCGCCGCCAGAACCAATGTAATACCGACAATGGCACCCGACACCTGGTTCATGGCCTTGGCCGTGGCGCGAACGGGTGAAAGCCCTTCCTCTGCCATGATTCGTTCGACGTTCTCAACCACCACGATGGCGTCGTCGACCAGAATGCCGATGGCCAGCACCATGCCGAACATCGTCATCATGTTGACCGAGAAGCCCAACATGTACATTACCCCTAGCGTGCCCAGCAGGCACACCGGCACGACGATAGCCGGGATCAAGGTGTACCGGACGTTCTGCAGGAACAGAAACATCACCACAAACACCAGAACCATGGCTTCGATCAGCGTGTGAATGACTTTCTCGATCGCGACGTCCACGAACCTTGATGTGTCGTAAGGGATGGCGAACTCCACATTTTCGGGGAAGTAGGCAGACAGTTCAGCCAGGCGTGCTTTCACTGCCTCGGCAGTGGCCAAGGCATTGGCGCCCGGTGCCAGCTGAACAGCGGCGCCGACCGCTGGCTGACGGTTCATCCGGGTAGCGAAGCTGTAGTCCTGGCTACCGACTTCGATGCGCGCCACATCACGCAATTTGACCTGGGAGCCATCGCTGTTGGCGCGCAGCAATATCTGACCGAACTCTTCTGGGGTGGTGAGCGTGCCTTTGACTGTGAGGGTGGCAGTCACCTGCTGTTCAGCCGGGCTTGGCGCTGCGCCAAAACTGCCCGCTGGTACTTCGATGTTTTGCGCCTTGATCGCATTGCTGACGTCGTCGATCGACAGCCCGTAGCCTAGCAGCTTCTGGGTATCGACCCAGACGCGCATTGCCGCCTCCGAAGCGAAGAATTGCAATTTGCCCACACCGTCGATACGACGGATTTCAGGATTGATGCTTCTTGCCATGAAGTCTGCAAGCTGGGTGGTATCACCACTGGCCTGCGGCGTCTTGTATTTCAGCGCATAGATGATCAAAAAACCGGCTGTGGTCTGCTCTACGGCCAGCCCCTGTGTAAGCACAGGCTGAGGCAGGCGTGACTCCGCTTTCTTCAGGCGGTTTTGTACGTCGACCTGGGCCAGTTCAGGGTCGGTACCCGGCTGGAAGGTAACGTTGATCTCTGCAACGCCGTTCGAATTGTTGGTTGATTCGAAGTACAGCAGCCCCTTGGCGCCATTGAGTTCTTCCTCGATGACGCTGGTGACCGAGTTGGTAAGGGTTTGCGCAGAAGCGCCAGGGTAAGTTGCATAGATATTGATTTGTGGTGGCGCGACATCTGGGTATTGCGCCACGGGCAGAAACGGGATCAGCAGCAGCCCGAACATCGAGATGAACAGCGCTACGACCCAAGCGAAGTTGGGCCGATTGATGAAAAACGAAGGCATGTTACGCTCCTGTGCTACGCGCGGAGTCACTCGGATGCGAGGTGCGCGGTACGGCTCTCGGAAGTGGTGAGGGTGACTTTGTCTCCTGCAGCCAATCCATCGAGGTTGCTTACCACCACCTTATCGCCG
The DNA here is from genome assembly GCF_042956345.1 of Pseudomonas sp. NPDC008258. Lineage (NCBI taxonomy): Bacteria > Pseudomonadati > Pseudomonadota > Gammaproteobacteria > Pseudomonadales > Pseudomonadaceae > Pseudomonas > Pseudomonas sp. NPDC008258. The sequence goes on along the minus strand of NZ_JBIBGE010000038.1, from coordinate 25,777 downwards.
GCGTGCAGGCCTTGGGTGATCTGCCACCGGCCGCCCTGCATGGCTCCCGTCTGCACGGAACGCAGGGCAAGCGTGCCTTGTGCGTCCACCAGCCATACCTGTGCCTGACCGTTGCGGTCGCGTTTGATCGAACGCTGGGGTACCAGCATGGCATTGGCGTCGATGCCCTGAGGCGCTTCCACGCGCACGTACATGCCCGGCAGCAGTGTGCGATCCGGATTCTCGAAACTACCCCGCAGCGTAACCTGACCTGTGCCTTGATCGACGGCTACATCGGAGAACAGTAATCGACCTTCGCGGTTCACGCCCGTGTCTTCGACGCGCACTCGCAAGCGATCGTCGCCGTCGGCGCTCAACCTCCCGTCCTTCAGCGATTCTCTGAGGTTGATAGCCGCGGAAGCTGTCTGTGTGAAGTCGACGTAGATCGGGTCCAGCTGTTGAATCCTGGCCATGAGAGTTGTTTCGCCTTGGCCGACCAAAGCCCCTTCGGTTACGACTGATCGGCCAATCTTCCCTGCGATTGGAGCGGTGACAGTGGCATATCCCAGGTTCAGGCGCGCTGTGTCGACTTCGGCCTGTGCGCTCTGCCGGGCCGCTTGGGTTCGCTGCAAATTGGCCTTGGCGGTGTCGTAGTCTTCCTGGCTGACGGCATTGATCTCTACCAGTGGCCCGTAACGCTTGAGCTTCGACTGCGCCTCGATGACGTCTGCTGCTGCTTTGCCTAAGTCGCCCTGAGCTTTAGCCAGGGCAGCCCGCAGCGGTGCCGGGTCGATCTCGAACAATACGTCGCCTGCTTTGACTTCAGCGCCTTCTTCAAAATGCCGTTTGATCACGATGCCTGCAACACGAGCGCGGATTTCCGCTACGCGCACGGGCTCAACCCTGCCTGGCAAGATCGCGGTTAATTGCAGGCGAGTGGGCGTAACTGTTTCCACGCTCACTTTTTTTGCCTGTACCTCTTCAGGGGGGGCTTCTTGTTGCTGGCACCCGGCGAGGCCAGCCGCTGCCAGCGCGGCGACGAGAGTCGCAGCGCGGTAGCGATTCTTGTGATCCATTACTTTCTCCAGGGGATTGGGAGGTGACGAGGAGTCGGGATGATGTCATCATGGTTCTAATGGGTCAATATTGATTCACTATGAATTATTGTGTTTCACTTGCACAGGCTCGCTCACCTTGTAGACTCCTGGAATTCCTCATGACCAAACTTTCACAAGATCACCGATTGCTGCGCGCTCTGGCCGCTGCGATAGGCACTCATCCTCGGAGCACATTGAAAGAGCTGGCAGAGCTCGCAGGCATCAGCAGGGCCACGCTGCACAGGTTCTGCAGCACGCGCGAACACTTGGTTGAATTACTGATGAACCATGCATCGCAGGAGCTTGACGCGATGATCGCCGATGCACAGCTCGACGCCTCTACGGCAGAAGAAAGCCTGCGCCGCTTGATTCGATGCCACCTCGAACACCCAGAAATTCACTACTTTCTGATGAGTCAGATTCAGCCCGATACACTGGAGTTACCGGAAGGGAGTCGATGGAATGGTTACTTCGGCGAGCTCGACCAGCTGTTCCTGCGTGGACAGCAGGAGGGCGTATTCCGGATCGATCTCCCCGCTGCGGCGATGACCGAGCTGTTCACATCGAGCATCTGGGCGTTGGTGGACGCCGAACGGCGTGGCAGGGTGGCAAGAGCCTCCAGTGCCACGGTTATCGAGTCGTTTTTTTTGCACGGTGTCAGCCTTGCTGCAAGCGAGGAGCGGACAATCGAGAGCGTATTGTCGACCCAGCCAGAACGCCGTAGTTTCTCTGCACTCCTGGTCAGTAACGACGCAAGCTTTGCTCGCTGCTTTGCCGACCGTTTGGCGGCATGGGGGTGTGGTGTGGAGTGGGTGCGTGGTGACGAGCGCTTAGTCGAGCGCCTGAACTCGATTGACCCTGATGTGATCGTTTTGGACCAGTCTGTACCTGGAGGAAAAACGCTGCAGTTGCCTCCCGAATTTGATCGCTATGCCACCCTGCTGTTGACCACAGCGCCATTGTCGAACGAACGGGAAGCTGATCACTACATGCCTCGACGCAGCGAGCCTGAACTCATACACGCGCGTATCTGCACGCTGCTGCAGCGTGGAGTGCAAGGCGTAGCGCGACGCCAAGGCGCATTGGTCATCGGCACATTGAGACTGCATCCTCAAGAGCGCTCTGTTACCTGGCGTGGGTCTGCGGTCGAATTGCCGACTACCGAAATGCGTGTGCTTGAAGTCTTGATGCGCTTCGCTGGTGAGACGCTGAGTCGGGAGGAGTTGAGTCAGCGTGTCAGGGGGCGCACATTAGACCCCGACGATCGTTCCATTGATGTCGCTGTATCCAAGCTGCGCAGCAAGTTTTTCGACCCAGCCTACGGTGCCAAGAAAATCAAAACGGTGTGGGGAAAGGGCTATACGCTCAATCCCGGGGCATGGCAAAACTGAGCGTAGCTCATGTGAAGCTTGCTCGGGATATTGACCGCCTCGCTGGAGCCAGGTACACAATGTAAAACGTTGTGAAAGATGTAGGTTTTTCCGCTTGAGGTAGTCTTCGCCTTGCCACGCACATTCTACTTGCGGTCAATTTTTTCCAAGATTACGCTCGTTGTGGCACGGGTCAGGAGCCAAAGGTTGTGATTAAGGCTCCAACGGTAGGCGGACTTCGAATACCATCCCACCACCCGGGCGTCGCCGGGCGCTGATTGAACCGCCATGGGCGGTGCATATGGCATGTGCGATCGAAAGCCCTAAACCACAACCTCCTGCACGGCGATTGCGAGATATTTCCTGGCGCCAAAAACGTTCAAAAACGCGCTGCGCTTCATCCTCGTTCAGGCCGGGGCCGCGGTCGCAGAATGCCACGGTAACGCTGTCGTTATGCGCTTGCCCTTGAATACTAAGCTCTCTGCCTGAGGCGGCGTAACGCAGGTAGTTCTCAATCAGAATGTTGAAAACTTGTCCGACCCGGTTCCTGTCCGCATTGATGGCCAGCCCACTAAGCCCTAGGGTGCTTACATGCGTTCCCGCAGTCGTCAGTTGCGGGCTGAACCATTTGAGTCTTTCGAGCAGGAGTGCATCGATGGTGAACGACGTGTTGTTCAGCGGTAGCTGACCGGCCTGCGCCAGGGACAGGAGAAGAAGGTCGTCCACCATCACATTCAAGTGCGAGAGTTGATGGAGGACCAGTCCGAGTTGCTCCTGGTTTGCCGGAAAAACCTCGTCCAGCATGCCTTGAACTCGTCCCATCGCAGCATTCAGAGGCGTGCGTAATTCGTGCGCAAGCACGGCACTCGATTCCTGGACCTCTCGTTCGTAGAGGCGCAGACGCTGAGTCATGCTGTTGAAGTCGCTGGTCAGGCGCTGAACTTCGAGGGGCATTTCTTCGGAAATAGGCAATTGCACGTTTAGATCGCCTTGAGCAACTTTTCGAGCGGCCTGGGCAATTTCCTTGACGCGACTTGAAAGCGGGCGAAGCAGGAGGAAACCGGCAGCGTAGATTATGGGTAATGCTGCGATCACCAGCAACGCAACTGTCCACCATTCCGTTCCCGAAACACCCGGCAAGACGTCGTCAAGGGCGTAGTAACGTGTGAGATAGTCCCAGATTTCAGCTTCGTGTCCGGCAGGATTTTCCACCAACTTATGTATTTTGGCTTGGGCTTGCGGTGGGATCCTGGAGGTAACCTTGATATCCCACCAGAGGAACTGCAACCACATGATCAGGCATACGAGTATCACCGCGCCGCCGGCGATGAAACCCATCCGCCAGCCCACCCACTTCCACAGATTTACAGGCTTTTTCATGGCGACCCCCTTAGTGAAAGCGGTAGCCGATTGAACGGACCGTTACCAGAACTCCAGTGATGCCATGCGCCTCGAGTTTGCGTCGGGCATTGTGGATGTGGGTATCTACAACACGCGCTAGTGCATCGCTTTCAGGCAGGCAGCGGCTGAGCAGATCTTCGCGGGAAAAGGCTTTCTGTGGCGCGCCAAGCAATACCGCCAGCAAGTTGAACTCGGTCGGGGTAAGGTCGACCAGCACATCCGGCCCTGCTTCGGTCTTGACTCCTACGGTTCTGCTATCCAGGTCAAGCCACAGCGCTTCGAATTGCAAGCGGCTATCCTTTACCTGCACCGGCTGTATCCGGCGAAGCACCGCATGTACTCTGGCCACGACTTCTTTGGGATTATAGGGCTTTACCACATAGTCATCGGCACCATATCGCAGAGCACCTAGCTTTTCCGGCTCGTCGCCAATCGCTGTCACCATGATCACTGGCGTACTGCCGCGCTTTCGAATGACATTGAGTACTTCGGCACCATTCATGAATGGCAGCATCATGTCGAGTAACACCAGATCGGGTTGGAGCCGGTGGTGCAACTCGGTGCCCTTGAGGCCGTCTTCTGCGATGGCCACTTCAAAGAAGTCGCGCTTGAGATAAGCTTCGAGGATGCTTGCACTGTCAGCATCATCCTCGACGATCAAAATCAGTTTGCTTGTCACTTGGGCCTCGAAATGATTGCCTGCCTTCACCAGTGAAGTGCCGGCAGGCAAAGCGTGTGAACAGAGCTCGAGCGCACGACGATACGCGGCAGCGCTGAAGAACGAAAGCATCGGCCGTATTGATACTGCAAATACCGCCGATGACGAGTCGAGCGTCGATGAGGTTACGCAGGAAAACCGCTCAAAAGGTGTAATTGACGCCGATAAAGCTCGAAGCCGTTGTGTCGGCAGTCACTACAGGACTCTTGCGTACTTGATCCGTGTAGTGGGTAAGCTCAACACCCGCAATGGTCGTCCAGTGTTCATCGAATCTGTGCAGCCAGCTTAATTCGGTCGAGTAAGCGTAGATGCCGTTGTCGGCCTTGAAACTGTCGAAGCGGGAGTTGGCGCTCTGCTGATCAGTCACGCCATAGTAGGTTTGATTGAAGCGGCCATTACCCGCATGTGCGTCAACGCGCCAGGCCACTTTGTCATAATCGTCGTGCAGCAGTGTCGCCTCGAGACCCAGGGCATACTGGTCTCCTCGTTTTGCACCGCCCAGGCGAAATTGAGCGTGGGTATCAAGCGTTAGCCAGGAAGTCAGTTGCTGGGCTGCATACAGATTCAGCACTGTGGCGCCGCCGACCTCTCCCATGCCCCTGAGCTTGTCGGAGCCGTTGCGCGAGTCGCTGTCTCCATCGGCGCGTCCCATGTCGTAGCCGATAGAAGCACGGGCACTGAAACCTGTGTGAGTATGCCATTGCAGGCCCAGCCCATCGTCGGAGTCAAGGAAAAAAATTCCTCGTTCAACGTGAAGCACGGGTGCTGCATCGGCGGTGTAATTTTTAGAGCCTTGATATCGAGGCGTATAAGCCGCCATCAGTCCGAGTGTAACCAGCGTTTCGTCACCCCAGATACTCTTATCATCCGTCGATGTGTCATCTGCCTGGGCGTAGGAGGCGAGCGCTGCATTGAGCGCCAGTGACGTGATCAAGCCTTTGTGAGCTGCATGGATAATGGGCATAAATTTTCCTTTTTTTGTCAGGATGGGATAGCTGATGCGTCGGCTCCGTAGAGCACTTTGTAGAGCGAGAGCAAGTTCAGCTCGATAGCCAGTTGTGTATCGCCCAGCGCCTGATCGGTCTGCAGCACTTGGATGCTGGCTGCCAACTTGTCCAGCTTGCTGATGGCATCACTGGCTTGGACGAGACGGTCCTTTAGCTGGCCTCTGGCGAGTTCTCCGAGCACCGATTGGCTGCGTATACGCTGAAGCAGGGCATGACGCTCCGCCAAGGCATCGGCCATGTCCTTGAAAGCGCGCTGTATCACTTTCTGGTAATTGGAGATGCTGGTGCGCTGGTTGAGGCTGGTCGCCCGACCTGTTCCGCTCTGGCTGCCTAAAGGTTGGCGTGGTGCGAATGACCAGGTGGTTGAACTATTGGAAAAAAGAGCATGAACGTTATCGCTTGCCAGCCCATCACTTGTACTCAAGCGAATTGAAGGAAAAAATGACGCTCTTGCCACACTGATTGCTGTGTGATCGGTGACGAGTAGCTTCTCGGCTGCCTGAATGTCAAAACGATCCAGCAAGCGATCAGAAGGCAAATCGCTAAGCCAGGCCGGATGGGGTTGGTGACTTCCTGACAGAAGAAAGGGCAAGGCCAGGCCTTTCGGTTCACGGCCAGTGAGCAGATGTAGCGCCTTGAATGCATCGATTCTGCGCTGCCTGGCGCTTTCCGACTGCAGCCGAGCTTGAGTCAGAAAGACCATGGATTGGTGAAGGTCGTCGCGCAGGAGCGTACCATTGAGGAATTGGCCACGGGTCAGATCGATCTGGTCTATGCGATGTTGCAATACACCCGTTGCCGTTTGTTCTCGGAAAGCACAGGCTCTCGCCAAAAGGTAGGCTCGAGCGATCTCTACGAGTAGTGCTTTGCGCTGTGCAAGTATCCCCGCCTGGCTGCTGAGGTACCGGCGGCGAAGGGGCGACGGTAACGCCTGCACGGCTGTGAAAAAGTCGGATTCGAACTTTTCCGGCTGGGTGCTGAAGAGCACGCGCGCCTGCTCGACACGATCAACAATGGCCTGATCGGCTTGATCGCGCACCAGTGCCTGTTCCGCGAGACCTTTCAACTGGCCTGAAGAGTCCAATGAGAGCAGGAATTCAACTTCTTCAGCGGATAGTGTCACCGCATTATCGACAGCGCTGACGGATTGTCCGATCGAAGGGGTTGATAAAAGTGGCAACAACCCCGCCCGATGTTGACTGGCATTGAATGAGCAGCCATTCAGGGTTGTGGTCAAAGTGGAAACTAAGGAAACTGCCAAAACTACCTGGCGCATTGCGAGTCGAGTGAGGGGCATTGGAGGCATTCATGGTGGCAACCTGACCCTCCCAGCTTGCGTCGCGTATCTCAAGGAGCATTGCAGGTTTCATCAAGATTTGATCAAGATGCTGTCTGAATAGTTAAACCGGCGCCCTCTTGACTAGTGGGCGCCCAAACGCCGGAGGAATTTCCGGCTGAGCTTTTGATGCTCATTCCCCGGCGGGTCGCATAGCACCACGGCGTCGCGGCTACTGAAACCGGCCGGGTTGATCCCAAGTAGATAATCGTTGCTGTCCTCCTGGGCCATGTTGGACTGGGCGATCACTTCATAGTTTGTTGAGCCGCAGCTCTGCTCAGCCTGCTTCAGGCAGTGGGCCCAAGAGGAGGTGAGGCCGGAGCAGCTTATGTAGAGGAAGTGCTTACCATGCCAAGTCCGATCGGCCATGACTGTAGCGCAGCCGGTGATAGTCATCAGTATCAGCACCAGGCTTGATAGGCGTAGCGTGGAGGGCGCAGTCATGGTTGAGCTGCTCTGATTCAGAGTTCGTGGCTATAAAACACAGCGATAGATTCAATGCCTTGATTCGGCTGTTTTATCCCTGCGTTAGAATAATGAATGATTCGCGCGCCCAGCTTGTCCTGATTGGCGAATTTCACACCGAAACCCAGACGGTCTTCGAAATTGAACGCTGAGCCCAACTGCTTATCACCGACCCGGGTAGCCGTGAAGAGTGAAACGCCTATACCGGCTTCGATGAAGGGGGTGATGCTGGAGTCGGTCTTGAATTCATAGACAAAAACGGGGGCGAAAGAGAGCGAGGTCTGGGCTGAAGCTTTTTTTCCTGACTCCCAATGAGTCAATCCTGTATCCCAATAACCGGTCAGGCGCCCGCTGTCAGTTTGCCACCAGCTTTTGTCCCAGTTGAGGCTCATACCCAATCGGGCAGTGACGTCGCCTTGAATGGTAGAGCCTAGCGCGCCGCTGATGGTATGGGCGCTTGCGCCTGCTGCTGCGATGAGCATGGCCAAGGCGGCAGGTAGTTGGATGAAGAGCTTTCTCATGGAACCCCGAATAAGCAGAGGAAGGGAGCATGAGAATGCCTCAGAATTGTCAAGATTCTGTCAACCCGGCTAGGAACTGCAATCCGCGTAGTCGAGGACCTCGCCGCGGGAAGATTGCAAGATCAGGCTGGGCTGGCCATTCCAGTTGCCTTCGGTAATCGCATAAATCTTGCCGCTTTCGAATGTTGTCCAACTGAGGTTCTTTGCGCATTCGGTCATTTGCTCTGCGCCAGCGGTGAGCTGAGCTCGGGCTTCGATCCTGTGGGGGCCCGGTACCAGTGAGTAGGATGTGCTGCCATCTGCCGGTTCACCGTCGATACTTTCAATAGCCAGCCTCAGGGCGTTGATTGATGGATATATTTTCAGACGGGCCGGTTCAGGCGCGTTGCTCCAGAGAGCGCTACAGCCAGAGACTATGCCGCAGATAGTCATGTACAGGCCAATTTTAAAAAGAACGTGTGAATGACGCATGTTCAAGCCTTGATTTGATGTTTGGGTGGATGCTGATGCATGTCTTGACCTTGGCGGTGACCGCCTTATTGTCGAGGAGTGAGGTGAAGAAACGGTCAACAGTTGATGAAGGTTTGATCAAGACGAGTAGGGGCGCAGCTATGTGATACTTTCAGTCGATTACGTCATATCTCCGCTGGTCTTCAGTATCGCAAAATACATCATGGGTGATGCTGTTTTTAAGGCTTGCAAAATTTAAGGTGGATCATGCTGGACGCTATAGTACTGATGTCTCCACTGGTAACCCTGTACTGCCTGACTGCGGTGTTTATTGCCGCCTTGGCGCGCGGGTTCTCAGGGTTCGGTTTCACGATGCTTGCGATCATGTCACTGTCGTTTGTGGTGCCCTTGACAACCATCGTACCGGCCATGGTAATCCTGGAAATCGTCGCAGGGGTGAAACTGCTTCCTGCCATTTGGCGACATGTACATTGGCGTTCGATAAGGGTATTGACGGTTTCATCGATCATTGCCACGCCCTTGGGGGCCTATCTGCTCGCCAGAATATCTGGTGAAACCGTGAAGCTCGTGCTGGCAGTGCTCATTACTGTCTGCTGCCTGGTGATGATCAGCGGCTATAAGCTGAAAAAGATGCCGTCGACGATGCAAACTGCCGCCATCGGCGCGGGGGCAGGCGTTCTCAATGGTTCGTTAGGGTTGGGTGGTCCGCCTGTCATTGTATTCTTCCTAGGGTCACCTTTGGCACTGGAAGCAGGCAGGGCGTCCATTATCGCTGCATTTCTGATCATGGATTTGGCAGCACTACCCGCATTCTGGGCGCTTGATCTGTTCACCCCGCAAGCTTTGCACTTGGGGTTGCTAAGCTTGCCCGTGCTCGCAGCCGGCGTGTGGTGTGGCTCGCGTCTGGTTTCCAGGATGACTGAAATGATGGCGCGCCGGGTTATCATGGTGCTGCTGCTGTTCATGGCTTTCGCAAGCCTGATCTGACGTCTGCCGGCTACGGGGCATGACGCATGGGCTATGCTGAAAGCGATGTACTCCGGTCCTCCATGAACGGTGCTGAAATGTAAATTTGTGCTGTTAATCGTCCTTTTCTTTATAGACGGAGGTTGTATGCCACTACAGAATCCTCTTACGTCTCGAAGAGTCGATCGCCATGAAACAACAAAAAAACTGGGCTGACGATTGTTCTGTGTGTTGCCTTGCAATTCAGGGGCAGCCTGTCCGATACAATGCTTGCCTTAGCACGCTCAACCTCTTTCCGAGCAACTCCCTTCTTTTTGTTGTGTGTGCACTTATTGATGAGGCGAGCGCGTTCTGCGCAAAGTTGTTTTCAATCTCATGTTGCAAGACTTGAATGGCTGTGCCTGTACTTCAGGCAAGGTTGGATGTCTATTCATGGAGGAAAGGGCGGTTGCGAAATTGACTTTTCGCGAACGTTAAATAAGCTCGCCTGCTGTTAAAAGTATCGTGCCCCAATGCATGGGGTGTCGTAGAAGCTGCGCGGCGATCGGTTTGTTTGTTGTTGGCTCAATACAAAATCAATAAAAGAGGGTACTGCACATGAATAACCTGAGGCGCGAGGCTGCCGTGGGCGTGGTGGTGGGTAGTGGAATGAAACGTGCACTGTCAGTGGTGTCGCTGGCCATGGCGCTGTCCATTGTGGTGCCGGTGGCCCGGGCTGCAGACTGTGGATCGGTAACTATCGCAAGCATGAACTGGGCCTCGGCGGAGTTACTTGCTGAAGTCGACAAGTTCATCCTGCAAAACGGTTATGACTGTGATGCCAGTATTGTACTTGGAGATACTGTGCCAACCCTTACCTCGATGGCTGAGAAGGGCAAACCTGATGTGGCACCGGAGTCGTGGACTAGCCTGCGGCCACCCATCACGCAGCAGAACATCCAGGAAGGCAAACTCCTGATCGCCAGCAAGGCATTCACTGAGGGTGGTGTACAAGGCATCTATGTACCCAAGTTCATCGTCGACGAACACCCGGACATCAAGACAATCGCTGACGCCCTCAAGCACCCGGAGCTGTTCCCCGATCCGGAAGACCCCTCCAAGGGCGCGTGGTCTGCTGGTCAGCAAGGCTGGGGCGGTACCATCATCGCCAGTCAGTACTATAAGGCCTACAAAGGCAAGGAAGCGGGCTTCAACCTGGTCGACACAGGGTCCGCTGCGGGCCACGACGGCTCGCTCATCCATGCCTACGAGCGCAAGAAGGGATGGATCGGATACTACTGGGACCCGACCTCACTGTTGGGCAAGTACCAGATGGTTCGCCTGCCAAGTGGCGTGCCCTATGACGATGCTGAGTGGAATCGCTGCAACAAGGTTGAGAAGTGTCCGGACCCCAAACCCAACGAATGGCCGGCAGATGAAGTCAACACCATTGTCACCAAGTCGTTTTCTGATCGGGCTGGGGATGCTTACAAGTATCTGACCAGCCGATCCTGGCCGAATGCGGTGGTGAGCAAGATGCTGGCCTGGATGGCAGACAACCAGGCCACCGGTGAAGACGGGGCCAAGCAGTTCCTCAAAAAGAACCCCGATGTCTGGAGCAAGTGGGTGAGCCCGGAAGTGGCCGAAAAGATCAAATCAGCATTGTAACCATCGGCTGGCGCGGCGCTATCTGGCGCCGCGGCATGGTGCCGAAAACAACAAGAAAGCGCCTGGAAATCGGGTAAAGGTACGCATATGAGCTGGTTTCAAGATTTTCCTCAGATGGATGAAGATGCCCTGCGCAGCCTCAAGCAGGTGATCGACGAAAGTTTCCGCACGTTTACGCGTAGCCATGGCGAGGCCATCGAAGGTTTTTTTGCTCCCCTTCAGAAGTTTCTGCTGATTTCTGAGCGCTTCATGACTCAGACACCCTGGCCGATCATCGTCCTGATCATCCTGGCCATTGCCTGGGGCGCCAGCCGAAGCATCAAAGTGGTAATCGGCGCGCTGGTGGCGCTGATGGCCATCGGGTACTTCGGCATGTGGGATGATTCGATGCGCACGATCTCCATGATCTTCGTCTGCACTGTGCTCTCCATCGTCATCGGCTTGCCTATCGGCATCATGATGGCGCGGTCCGAGCGGGTTCAGCGGGTGATCAACCCGGTGCTGGACGTGATGCAGACGATGCCGAGTTTCGTCTACCTGATTCCGGTGGTCATGCTGCTTGGCATCGGCAGGGTGCCGGGGTTGATCGCGGTGGTCATCTATGCGATTCCGCCCATGATCCGCATGACAAACCTTGGTATCCGTCTGGTTGACAAGGATGTGCTGGAAGCAGCTGACGCGTTTGGCTCCTCCAACTGGCAGAAGCTGCGCAACGTGCAGTTACCGCTCGCCTTGCCGACCATCATGGCCGGCATCAACCAGACCATCATGATGGCCTTGGCGATGGTCGTCATTGCTTCGATGATCGGTGTGCAGGGGCTGGGCCAGCCGGTACTCAAGGCTATCGCCAACCAGTATTTCACCTTGGGCATTTTCAACGGGCTGGCCATCGTCGGCATCGCCATCATTTTCGACCGAGTCAGCCAGGCTTACGGGCAACGGCTTCAGAAACACCTGGAGGTGGTCCATGGCTGAGCAGACATTCGACGGCATCAAGATCCGTAATCTGTACAAGATCTTTGGCCCTCATGCGGCGATGCATATTGATGCGGTCAAGCAGGGCATGACCAAGACCGAGTTGATGGAGCGCCATGGTCACGTCCTGGGCCTGCGGGACATCAACCTGGAGATGCCTGGTGGCTGCATCCAGGTGATCATGGGGCTTTCCGGCTCTGGCAAGTCGACGCTGATCCGTCACATCAACCGGCTCATCGACCCCACCTCGGGCGAAGTCCTGGTCAATGGTGTCGATGTCGTGAAGATGAACCCTGATCAGCTGCGGGATTTTCGCAGGCAGCAGACTGCGATGGTGTTCCAGAAATTCGCCTTGCTGCCGCATCGTAATGTGCTGGAGAACACGGTCTATGGGCTGGATATCCAGAAGCTGCCGCGGGCCAAAAGCGTGGAAATCGCCATGCGCTGGATCGAACGCGTGGGCCTGAAGGGCTTCGAGAAGAAGTACCCGAATCAGCTCTCCGGCGGTATGCAGCAGCGGGTGGGGCTGGCACGTGCGCTGGCCAACGATGCGCCGGTGCTGCTCATGGATGAAGCCTACTCGGCGCTCGATCCGTTGATCCGTACGGACATGCAAACGGTGTTGCTTGACCTGCAGAAGGAAATCCGGAAAACCATCGTGTTCATCACGCATGACCTTGATGAGGCCCTGCGTCTGGGTGACCAGATCGCGATCCTTCGCGATGGCCAGGTCATTCAGCAGGGAACCAGTCAGGACATCGTGCTGCGTCCAGCCGATGAATACGTTGCCAATTTTGTGAAAGAGGTGAACCGGGGCAGGGTGCTCCACGTCGAAGCCGTGATGCAGCCATTGCGTACGGGCAGTGCCGGAACTGGCACCACCATCGTGGCCGGAACCACCGTGGAAGAAGCAGTGCGTTTGCTTGTCGGTGCGCCGGAGGGCGATGTTACGGTTGTCTCTACCGCGGGCAAGCCGTTGGGTGTGGTGACATTCCGCCGCTTGGCTGAGGCAATGGTCAACGCCAAGGACTCGCCGGGGTCTCGCAATCCTGGTCTGGTGGTGGCCAAGTAAGTTGTGCGTAGCGCGCAGGGCCTGCAGCAGGTAGGCCTTGCAGCTATTAAAGGTTACTATGACTCGTCCCGCTCGTTATATATCCAGGGGGCTCATGGTGACATAGTAGAGGCGTGACGCCGCAGCGCATTGTTTGGCTCAGGCCCCTTGATGCAACGCGGTCAGTGCATACTGATCAAAATGGCAGAGGGGAAATCATGAGCGTTCTGGGAATTCTGGGTGTCGGCGATCTTACGGACAAGCTGGTACGAGGCCTGCGCCGAAGTGGTTACGACGGTGCCATTGTGCTTTCACCCCGCAATGCTGAACGTGCTGCACTTCTGGCGGCAGAGTGTGATTGCCGCATCCTGGACAGCAACCAGGCGGTAGTCGACGGGGCCGACACGATTGTAATCGGCGTACGTCCCCGGGTAATGGGCGAACTGGCTGCCCAGGTCAGCTTCAGGCAGGGTCAGCACCTTGTGTCGCTGATGGCCGGCATTTCCCTTGAGCAACTGAGCAGCGCGTTCCCGGGCGCCGAGTGCGTCCGTGTGATGCTGTCTTACGCGGCGCTGTTCAACCAGTCCACAGTGGTCATCTGTCCGCCGCATCCGGCCACTGAGCAGTTGTTGCTGCCGCTGGGGCAGCGCGTGGTGCTTGATGATGAGGCATCCTTCGAACTTGCAACCGTGGCAGCTTGCATGAACGGCTGGTTCTACTTCCTTCTGCACGATCTCCAGCAGTGGCTGAGTGAAAAGGGGCTGTCTGCTGAAGACGCGCGAACCCTGGTGCTGGGTAATCTTCAGGACTGCATCGCACGCGCACAGTATCATCCTGAACAGTCTCTCAGCGCGCTGGGGCAGAGCATCGCGACGCCTGGGACCTTTACCTATGCTGGGCTCGAGGTACTCATGCATCAGCCTGCGAGTGCTACTTGGGGAGCCGCATGCGAGGTTGTGCTGGATGCGTTGTTGACCCGGTCCAAGCTGGAATCCCAGGGGCGCTAAGGTATCAGGGCAGTAAAGCGGCCTCACGTGATGCAAGGCCGCACGCAATCGGTCAGGTGCGGCGTTAATGCCGGAACCTTCCCACCAGATTCTGCAGCTCGCCCGAAATGCGTGACAGGCGCTGTGAATCGCCATTGGCGCCTTCCGCCAATTGCTCGACCAGTCGAGCATCTTCGTGTATCTGGGTGATGTGCCGGTTTATACCTTCAGCCACCTGATGTTGCTCCTCTGCAGCCGTGGCTATCTGGGTATTCTGATCGCGGATTCGGTCCACGCTAAGGCGTATCGCTTCGAAGCTCTCGCGAGCCTGGCGGATGTTCGCAACACTGGTGTCGGAGATAGTTAGGCACGTCTGCATCTGCCGAGTCACCTCTTGCGTTCGCCGGCCTAGCCCGCTGAGTAGCGTGTCGATTTCCTCCGTGCATTCTCCGGTGCGCCTTGCCAGTGCGCGGACCTCATCCGCGACCACCGCGAAGCCACGCCCTTGATCGCCTGCGCGTGCAGCCTCGATCGCGGCATTGAGTGCCAGCAGGTTGGTCTGCTCGGCGATCGAGCCGATAGTGCCGAGAATAGTGTTGATGTTCTGGCTATCCCGTTCGAGCTGCTGCATCGCTGCTGTCGAATCACGCAGTGTATCGCCCAGGCGCGAGACGCTGGTGGTGGCCTCTTCGATGCGGCCCTGGCCGTCGTGCACCTGGCGTTGGCCGGCGTCGGCAGAGTCGGCGGCGTCACTGCAGGAACGCGCCACTTCGTTGGCGGTTGCAACCATTTCATGAAAAGCCGTGGACACGAGCTCCACGGATTCTCGTTGCCGGCCTGCTGCATGGTTCATCTGTGCAGCGGTCTCGATAGCGCTTGATGAGGCCTCATCCAGGTGGGACGAAGCCTGCCCGATCCGTTTGACCAGTTGCCGGATCGCGCCCAGGAACTGATTGAACCAACGTGCCAGCACCGCCGTTTCGTCACGACCCTGCACGGACAGGTCGCGCGTAAGGTCGCCTTCGCCTTGGGCGATGTCCTCGAGCCCTCCAGAGACGGTCAGGATCGGGCGGACGATGAGGCTGGCGAACCAGGAGCCGAGGCACGCGAACACCAGCACGAGCACTGCCACGATGGCGGCCACCAGCCACGTGAGCCGGTTGGTGGTCGCCATGACTTCGTCCTGCTCGATCAAGCCGATGAATTGCCAGCCCAGCCCGGGTGATTGCCAGCTGTTGGCCATGAAGGGGCGCCCACCCAAGGTTACCTGCTTGGAACCTGTAAACCCTGCGAGTTCTGCATAGCCGTCGCCCAGGCTTGCGAGTGATTTGAAGTTGTGGGTATCGTCGCTCGGGTCTGTGAGCACATTTCCATTGCCTTCGATCAGCATCAGGTAGCCGGTATTGCCGAGCTTGATCTTGCGCACGATATCGGTGAGCTGGTTAATCGACACGTCCAGGGCGAAGACTCCGGCAGGTTTGCCAGAAGCATCGCTGAAGGTGCGCACGGTGCTGAGCAATATGGCGTTGTCCGCCGGCCAGAAGTAGGCGCCAGAGCGCATGACTTTTCCTGGTTGTGACATGGCGAGTTGGTACCAAGGGCGCTGCCTGGGGTCGTAGCTGTGCCGCTGAGGGTCTTCAGGCCAAGTGGCGAAGGTGCCGTCCTCCCGGCCAAGCGACAGATATGCGGTTCCTGGGTGGGACTGGGCGAAGTGGTCGAAAATTCGCGCCAAGTGCTGATGCTCGGGTGGCAGCGCAATGCTGGCGGCTGAGTCCGACGTATAGTCCTTCAACGGTTGAGTGCTGATGACTTCAGTCCGCGTTGAAAAGTCGTTTACGTTCTGCGAAATGCCGTCGAAAAACAGCATCATAGCGTTCTCTATCTGGCGCATCTCACGGCCGGTGCTGTCGACAAACCCGGCCTCTGCCTGGCTACGCGCGTTCATCAGGACGATGGCTGCAACCAATAGGACGGGTGCGCAGGCGATGGTTGCGAAGGCCAGTGTCAGTTTGTTTCTGATGTTCATGATTGACCCATTGGATTTATTATTGGCCAAAAAAAAGCTTCCGATCGATTACTTCAATCGGAAGCCTTGTCAGCGAATGTGCACGGGGCACAGTCGATCAGGTCAAGCCCAGATATCGCCGATGGTGAAGCCTTCGGTGAATGGATCGTCGTGATCCAGGACGAAGGTGTTCAGGCCGTAGATCCAGCTGGTGCCGGTTACGGTCGGGACCACGGCCTTGTGTTGACCAATGGTGGTTTCTTCGATCAGGCGACCGGTGTAGATGTTGCCCAGAATACCCTGATGGCGGAAATCCTGGTTCAGTGGCAGCTCGCCCTTGGCGTGCAGCGTAGCCATCTTGGCGCTGGTGCCGGTGCCGCATGGGCAGCGGTCCAGGGCGCCGGTCCAGGTGGCCGGGTCATCCCAGGAGAAGGTGCCCGAAGACATGGTGACGGTATTTTTCCAGTCAGCTTTAGGGTCGTCGGATGGGCCGGAAAGCTGGGAGATGGTGATACCGACACCCGGGTAGTCCGGGTGGGCCACAGGCAGTTGTTCGATGGCCGCCTCGCGAATCATCGACGAAACGCGGGCGATCTCGCCGCCATGCTCAGGCTTGAGCTCCAGCCCCTTGAACTGGCGTACGTCGGCGATGACGTAGAACATGCCGCCCCAGCCCACGTCGACGCGCACTTTACCGAGGTGAGGAACGTCAATGACTGCATCCAGGTGGGCAGCGAAGGCTGGCACGTTCTGGAAGGTGACACCTTTGACTTTGCCGTTTTCGCACTGGGCCTTGATGCGGATCAGGCCGGCTGGTGCTTCCAGAACCAGTTCGGTCAGCGGCTCTTTCATCGGCAGCATGCCCATTTCCAGCAGCACGGTCACGACCGAGATGGTGTTGCCGCCGGACATGACCGGGTACTCGATCTGCTCCATGATGACGTAGCCGGCATCCGCTTCCGGGTGGCATGGCGGAACGATGATGTTGCAGCAATGCGCCGGGTAGCCGCGAGGCTCGCGCAGCATCAGCTTGCGCAGTTGGTCATCATTCTCTTCCAGCCATTTCATCTTGGCGTACACGGTATCGCCAGGAATGTGCGGCACGCCGCCGGTGATCACGCGCATCGGGGTGCCGGCGTGGGTGTCTACCGCGTGGATGGTTCTTTTGAAGGCCATGGGGGAGCTCCAGCTTATTGTTCATATGATCAAGCACGCACCTAGGCACCGCGAATTCCAGGCGGGCCGGAACCCGCAGCGCGCTGGGGCAAAAATCCTACAGACAGCAGAACGTGCGGGCGGAGCACCTCTGCGTGTGCGAGCACTTTCTCACCCTTGAGGCTCGAGCCCCTATAACGTTTGAGACAGCTCATAGAATGTTCGGGCGCTGAGATAAAGCCATGCTCGCCGCCCGCTGGTTTTTTTCTGGCTTGGGCGATTCATACGAATAGTTGTCTCAAACGTTATAGGGGCGTCCGGCATGCAATGCGATAGTAATTGGCAGGTGGGGCGCGGCAGTTGGTCGCAGCTCTAAGTTTATGATTTGTTTGAGGGAGTGGTACCGAGCAAGCACGCGACAATTGTCAGCGCGCAAACTTGGCGTGCCCGTCAAGTTATCTATTCATACTTTGCGTCACAGTGATTGGCTGGGCGTTACTGCAATAACAAATACAAAAGGAAACTTCAATGTCGAGTTTCAAACGATCCATTGAAGACGCTTCCCTTAATGGTTTCCATAAGAAATTGGCGTTTTCTACATCAGGCAGCCCGTTCCTCGACGGTTATGTCCTGAGCATCATCGGTGTGATCATGTCGCACCTGACTTCTGCCTTGCAGATCGATTTGTTCTGGGAGGGCCTGATCGCCTCTGCGGCGCTGATCGGTCTGTTCTTCGGTGGCTTCCTGGGCGGTTGGTTCACAGATCGCTTTGGCCGCAAAATGCTCTACGTGATCGACATCGCTGTCATCATCGTGATTTCAATCGCTCAGTTCTGGGTGGATTCTGCCTGGCTTCTGTTTGTCTTCCGGTTGGTAATCGGGGTAGTGGTAGGGGCTGACCTGCCAATCGCTACGTCGCTGCTTGCCGAGTTTCTACCGCGTACCGCGCGCGGCCCCTTGTTGGCGAGCATGGTCGTAAGCTGGTTCGTGGGTGCTGCGCTGGCATATGGTGTGGGCGAAATGCTCATGCGCGTTGGTGGTGCTGACGCCTGGCGTTGGGTGCTGGCAAGCGCGGCGGTGCCAGGGTTGCTGCTGTTCATCCCGCGAATGCTGACCCCTGAGTCGCCACGCTGGTTGATCAGCAAGGGGCGTATTGCCGAGGCTGATGCGATTATCAAGCGTATCTACGGGCCTGATTACTGCTCCCGTGACCTGCCGGAGCCTGCGACCAAGAAAAAGGTTTCCGTGGCGTCGCTGTTCCATTCCGGCTACGGCAAGCGCATGGTCTTCGTCACCCTGTTCTGGACGTGCTCGATCGTTCCTTTGTTCGCCATTTACGCATTTGCCCCGAAGGTGCTCCAGGCATTGAAACTGTCGGATGACATGGCGAGCGTAGGGTCGATCGCCATTACCGTCTTGTTCGTGATCGGTTGTCTGGCGGCGACCCGTGTCATCAACACCATGGGGCGGCGGCCGATGGTGATCCACAGCCTGCTCTGGTCAGGCGTTGCTCTGGCTGTGCTAGGCATGTTCCCGGATGCGGCGCCGGTAGTCGTGCTGTTCCTGTTTGGTGCGTATGCGTTTCTGATCGGCGGGGCGCAAGTGCTGCAATACGTCTATCCGAATGAGTTGTTCCCGACCGAGATCCGCGCTTCAGGTGTGGGCCTGGCAACATCGTTGTCGCGCATCGGTGCTGCGGCCGGGACCTACCTTGTTCCAATTTCCCTGGCCTCGTTGGGCATCGGCCCGACCATGCTGGTGGCTGCGGCCATTTCTTTGTTGGGCGCCCTGGCTTCGTGGTGGCTGGCGCCGGAGACCGCGAAGCTCGACCTGCAACAGGCATCTGCCCTGGATGGGTGCGCAACTGCGCGCTGATCCAGCCATAACCATCCGTTTGAGGATTTATCATGACCCAAGTTCTTACCGTTGTGCGCCAGGCTGCTGAATCGCCGCTGGGTGAAAAAGCCCCTGCCAAACTGCCTGTCGGTGAGCTGATCGCTCACGCAGCGACTGGCCAGCATCAGGCTGATGATGCTGTGAATGCCAGCATTGGCGTATGGGAAAGCTCGCCCGGCGTATTCCGCCGTCACCTGACCAACCGTGAATTCAGTCACATCATCAGCGGTTCGTGCACCTTCACGCCTGATGGCGGTGAGCCGGTGGAGCTGCGCGCAGGTGATGCTGTGCTGTTCCCGGCAAACTGCGAAGGCGTGTGGGATATCCGTGAAACCCTGCGCAAGACCTACGTGCTGTTCTAAGGAGCGTCGCATGATCGAGCGAATCAATCCCGGCAAGCGTGCCAGCCAGTTGGTGATCATCGACGGGCGTATCGAAACCTCGGGTATCGTGGCCGAGAACCTCGACGGCGACATCGCCGAGCAGACGCGTTGCGTGTTGCGCCAGCTCGAAGCTTGGTTGGCTCAGGTAGGGGCCAGCAAAGCCAACGTTTCGCGCGTGCAGATCTGGCTGGCTGATATGGCTGAGTTCGATCGCATGAACGAGGTTTACGATGCCTGGGTCGGCGACCAGCCGCCTGTGCGCGCCTGTGTGGGGGCGCCGCTGGCAGCACCGGGCTATCGCATTGAAATTCAGGCGTTCGGGCAGTTGTGACCTACGCTTGAGCAAAAAAAACGCCGCATGTGGATTGCGGCGTTTTTTTTGCCTAAAGGTCCGGGTCCAGACCGGCGCTGTCGCCATGCCAGTCGAAGCGCTCTACCTCGTGGCGGCGCTTGCGGAATGTGTAAGGTGTTTCGCCATACTGTTTGCGAAACCACAGGATGAAATGCGAGGCATCGGAGAAGCCGCAGGCGAGGGCGATGGTGGTGATGTTCTGGCTGGTGTTGACCAGCAGCCGACGGGCATGCTCCAGGCGCAATTTGCGCCAATAGTTTGCCGGCGGCTCCTGGGTATTGGCCACGAACTCGCGGTGCAGTTGGCGGGGGTGCGTGCCTACGGCTTCTGCAACGGTCTGCAAAGTCATCGATGCATCGAGGTGCGCGCGCATGAATTCGATGGCGCGTTGAACGCGGTCGTTCTGATACACGCTTTCGCTGGCCGCTGCTGCCTGCTGTTCTTCCCGTCGTTCTTCAACCAGTAGATATTCCAGGCCCTTTTGGGCGCGCACGGCGCCGCAGTGACGCCTGATGAGGTTGGCTGCCAGGTCGATTGCGGTGCCGCCCGGGCATGTGATGATCCCTCGATCATCGACATAGCTCTTGTCGATGACCATCGTAGAGGCCGGGAAGCGCTCCTTGAATTCATCGCGCAGGGTGAAGTGAACCGCGCAGCGGCGCCCATCAAGCAAGCCGGCTTTGCCCAGTACAAAGGAGCCCGAGCAAAGTGCAATGATGGGTATGTTGGCACTATTGACTGCGCGCAGTCCATCAAGCAGCCAGTCAGGCGGGTTGCGGGTTTCCCCCAGCAGCCCCCCGGCAAGCACGATGTAGTCGTACTGGGCGAACATGTTCAGCGGCTTGGTCGGGTGGATGGGCATGCCGCAGCTGGCGGTGATGGGTTGATCGTTGAGGGTCATCCAGTCCCATTGGCAGAAAAGCTGCTGGCTGCGAAAGGATTTGTCCGCGGCAAAGCGAAGCGAATCGACCAGGCCGGCTACCGGGACCAGGGTGAACTGATTCAGCAGTACAAAACCCACGCGCAGCTCGGGCTTTACGGGCAGTTTGATGTCTGCTTCAAGCGGAGTGTCATAGAGCGCTTGGTGAACCATGGACGACTACCTCAACTCATCATGTCTGCACACATTTTAGATGCTGCGGAGGGTCCGGGATATCATATCAATCCCAGCAAGTAGAAAAATCGGGACAAATGGTAGCTTTTGCGCGTGCTTCTACTATCAATTGTCATACTTGTTACAGCGAGAGTGCCCCAAGGGTGAGCATTATGTTGCAAAAACCAACATGCTCTCACGCTCAAAGGCACCAACACTATGTACCGTGGATTCTGGTATGCCCAGGCACTCGACCTGGATAGCGATCTCGCCCCTGCCTTGCAGGACTCGATTCAAGCAGACGTCTGCATCGTCGGCGGCGGGTTTCTCGGTTTGTGGTCGGCCATCCGCCTGAAACAGGCGCATCCGGAGAAGACCATCGTCATCGTCGAACGCGACCGCTGTGGCTCCGGCGCCAGCGGGCGCAACGGCGGTGTCGCCACCAACTGGTGGGGTAAATACCTGTCGGTGCGCACCATCTGTGGTGACGTCGAGGCACGTCGCATCTGCGAAGCCGCAGAGTCGGCCATCGATGAGATCGGCAGCTTCTGCCAGGAGCACGGCATCGATGCTCAGTACCGCAAAGACGGCTGGCTGTGGACTGCCACCAACCAGCGCCAGATGAACTCGTGGAAGGTACTGACCGACGGTTTGCAGAAGCTGGATGTCAACCCATTCCAGGAACTGGACCGCGAGACCATTCGTGGTCGAGTAGGGTCGCCGCTGGTGCTTGGAGGCATCTACGACCCTAACGCCGCCACTGTCCAGCCAGCGATGCTGGCGCGGGGTCTGCGCCGCGTTGCCCTGAAACTCGGGGTGAAGATCTTCGAAAAATCGCCGTTCACCCACCTGGAACGCGGCAAGAACCCAGTGGTGCACACTGCCATGGGTCGCGTAAAAGCCAACCACGTAGTGCTGGCATTGAACGCCTGGGGTGCGCAATTCCCCGAGCTGCGTCGCATGATTGCCATCATGTCCAGCGACATGGTTGCTACCGCGCCGGTGAAGGCCAAGCTCGACGCTATCGGCTTCAGCGGCGGCGAGTGCATGACGGATTCGCGCACCGTGCTCAACTACTGGCGCAACACCCCGGATGGCCGTGTGGTGTTTGGCAAGCCACTGGGTCAGTTTGCCTACGCTGGTCGTATCGGCAACCTGTACGAGAAGCCTTCTCCAGCCGCCGACAAGGTCGCCGCCGAACTGCGTCGCCTGTACCCGCAACTGCAGGATGTGCCGGTTGTTTCCAGCTGGACCGGTCCTATCGACCGTGCCATGAAAGGTTTGCCGAACTTTGGCTACCTCGACCATCACCAGACCGTCAGCTACGGCATCGGCTTCTCGGGTAACGGTGTCGCCACGACGGTGTTCGCCAGCCGCATCATCAAGTCGCTTGCCACGCATGCCAACGACGAGTGGGCCAACTGTGGTCTGGTGAATCAGAAGATGAAGCTGCTGCCGCCTGAGCCGTTCCGCTTCTTTGGCGCGCACATGGTGCGTGACGCACTTGTCCGTAAGGAAACTCTGGAAGATCACGACCAGGACGCCGGTTTCATCACTCGTCAGCTGGTTGCCATGGCACCGGCCGGCTACGTCCCAGCCCAGAAAAAATAAGTATCAGAATCATGAGCGAACATATCGTTTTCCTCGATGACGAGGGCCTTGCGGCTTCGACGCGTTTGAAGCGCCCAGACTGCGAGCACACCTGGCAGCAGTTTGCCTACACCCACCCTGACCAGGTGCTTGAGCATCTGAAAGACGCCACTGTGGCGCTGACCTGCAGCGTGCCGCTGCGCGAAGAGCACCTGCGTCAGTTGCCGAAGCTGAAGATGATCTCGCTGGCGTTGACTGGCCGCGACATCGTTGATGTCGAGTACTGCGAAGCCCATGGCATCGAAGTGTCCAGCGTGCCCGGTTACGCGGCCAACACCGTCGCCGAGCACAGCATGGCGATGATGTTGGAGCTGTTCCGTCGCCCGGCTGCGTTCAACCGACTGATGCGCAAGGTGCATGCAGGTCAGGCCGAGTACAAGAACATCTATTTCGATCACCGCATCCGTGATGTGCGTGGCAAGCAGATGGCGATCATCGGCAGTGGCCCAATTGCTGTGCGGCTGGCTGAACTGGCCCGTGCGTTCGGCATGGAAGTGCTGTTCGAGGACCGCGGCGGCAAGCGCCCGGGCCCCGATTCCCGCTCGCTGGAAAGCCTCCTCAAGAGCTGCGACGTGCTGTCGATCAATGCGCCATTGACGCCTGAAACCTATGACCTGATCGATGCTGCAAAACTGGCGACCATGAAGTCCGATGCGCTGGTGATCAACACCGGTCGCGGTGGCATCGTCAACGAAGCCGCGCTGATCGACGCCCTGCAAAACGGGCGCTTGGGCGGTGTGGCGCTGGACGTGGTTGAAGTAGAACCGCTGCATCCGAGCAACCCGCTGTTCCAGCTGATCGACCGGGACGACTTCATCCTCAATCCGCACATTGCCTGGAGCAGTGAGGATGCCATGCAGCAGTTGATGGATCGCGCTGTCGATAACATCACTGATTACGTTGCCCGCCACGCCACCGATAAAAGGATCCGTACCGCATGACCATCGCCACCAAAAGCAGCTTTGTTGACGGCGCTTTCGTCGCTCTGGACAGCGGCGCCGATATCCTCGAAAACCGCAACCCGTCCAACCCTGGCGAGGTCGTCGAACGTTTCGTGCGTGCCGACCAGGAACTGACCGAGCAGGCCATCGCCGCGGCCCGCCGTGCCCAGCCGGCTTGGGCACGGAGCAATCCACAGCAGCGCGCTGATGCGTTGGATTTCATCGGTACCGAGATCCTTGCGCGCCGTGAGGAGCTTGCGCTGCTGCTGGCTCGCGAAGAAGGCAAAATCGTTCGCGAAGCGCTGGGCGAAGTCGACCGTGCAGGGCGTTCGTTCAAGTTCTACGCCCAGGAAGCGTTGCGCGCCGAAGGCGAGAAGTATCAGTCAGTGCGCCAGGACGTGGGCATCGATGTGTTCACCCAGCCACTGGGTGTCATTGGCATCATCGCACCGTGGAACTTCCCGATCGCCATTCCGGCCTGGAAGATCGCCCCCGCGCTGTGCTTCGGCAACTGCGTCGTGTTCAAACCTGCCGAACTGGTGCCGTCCTCGGCCTGGGCTCTGGCCGAAATCATCAGCCGTTCCGGTCTGCCAGCGGGCGTGTTTAACATGCTGATCGGCCCTGGCCGCAGCGTAGGCGACACGATCATCCGTTCGCCACACATCGATGGCATCAGTTTCACCGGCTCGGAAAACACTGGCCGTCAGATCGCCAAGCTGGCGGCTGAAGGCATGAAAAAGGTCCAGCTGGAGATGGGCGGCAAGAACCCGCTGATCGTGCTCGACGACGCCGACCTGGAACAGGCGGTGGACGTCGCGCTCAACGGTTCGTTCTTCAGCACTGGCCAGCGCTGCACCGCAAGCTCGCGCGTCATCGTCACCGAGGGTATCCATGACGCGTTCGTAGCGCGCCTGGCCGAGCGCACCCGCGCCCTGAAAGTCGGCGATGCGCTGCAGGCGTCTACTGATATCGGCCCAGTGGTTGACGGCCGCCAGCTGGAGCAGAACCTGTCCTACGTCGCCAGCGGCCGCGAGCAGGGTGCGAAGCTGGTATGTGGTGGCGAGCGCATCGAAAACGAGGCGGGCGGTTACCTGTTCACCCCGGCGTTGTTCACTGAAGTGACACCAGAGATGCGTATCTACCGCGAAGAAATCTTCGGGCCGGTGCTGAGCGTGCTCAAGGTTCGCGATTACGAGGCCGCCTTTGCTGCTGCCGAAGATACCCAGTTCGGGCTTTCCGCCGGTATCGTGACCACCTCGCTGCGTCATGCCGAGCACTTCAAGCGCAACAGCTCGGCAGGCATGGTCATGGTCAATCTGCCGACTGCTGGTGTGGACTACCACGTCCCGTTCGGTGGTAACGGCGCTTCGAGCCTCGGCTCGCGCGAGCAAGGCACGCATGCTCGCCAGTTCTTCACTCGCGTCAAGACCACGTACCAGCTGGCCTAAAAGCCTACCTGTACCCGAAGTCCACCCACGGGGCCGCTTGCGGCCCCGCGGGTTCTGCTGCGCCTAATACTCTGAATTTGAGGTTACAAGAAAAATGGCCAAGGCCGCCGATGTCGTTGTGCAATGTCTGGAAAACGAAGGTGTCGAGTATGTATTCGGCATTCCTGGTGAGGAAAACCTCGACCTGCTGGAATCCCTGCGCAAGTCGAAGATCAAGCTGGTGCTGACCCGCCACGAGCAGTCCGCGGGCTTCATGGCCGCCACTTATGGCCGCCTGACCGGCAAGACCGGCGTGAGCCTGTCGACCCTTGGTCCTGGTGCCACCAACCTCGTGACCGCCAGTGCATACGCTTACCTTGGTGGCATGCCGATGATGATGATCACCGGTCAGAAGCCGATCAAGAAGTCCAAGCAGGGCCGTTTCCAGATCATCGACGTGTGCGGCATGATGGACCCCATCACCAAGTACACCCATCAGTTCGCTTCGGCCGACAACATCCCGGCGCGCATGCGTGAAGCCTTCCGCCTGGCGGAAGAAGAGAAACCGGGCGCCGTGCACCTGGAACTGCCTGAAGACATCGCTGCCGAGCAGACCGATGCCCTGCCGGTCCCACGCAGTCTGCACCGCCGCCCGCTGGCCGAGCACAAGTCGATTGAAGCCGCCGTTGAAAAGCTGCAGAACGCACGCAGCCCGATCCTCGTAATTGGTGCGGGCGCCAACCGCAAGATGACCGCCAAGGTCCTCCAGCAACTGATCGACAAGACCGGTATCCCGTTCATCACCACCCAGATGGGTAAAGGTGTGGTCGACGAGCGCCACCCACGCTTCCTGGGCAACGCCGCGCTGTCGTCGGGTGACTTCGT
>NZ_JBIBGE010000037.1:0-63191 GCF_042956345.1 Pseudomonas sp. NPDC008258 | reverse complement strand
CAAGCGGATGGCTTACGGCTACCGGGACAGCGAGTTCTTTTTCATGAAGATCAAGAATGACTTTCCCGGCAATCCGTGAAGAACCTTTTTTTTGCCTGTGGAACCTCTGCGGCGGGCGGCTAGTCTGTGATGTAACCCCTTCAGGAGAGACTCACATGGACTTTATCCGCATCATCATTGCCATCATCCTGCCGCCGCTTGGTGTGTTCTTGCAGGTGGGGTTTGGCGGGGCGTTCTGGCTGAATATTCTGCTGACCTTGCTGGGGTACATTCCAGGGATCGTGCACGCGGTGTACATCATCGCCAAGCGCTGAGTTTTTTGGGGCCGCAAAGCGGCCCCATGATCTCAAGCCTTCAACACCCGGCAATAGAACTTCCACTCTTCTTCCAGCGCATGCGCCAGGTTTTCCGCGTTGCGAAACCCATGCCGCTCCCCCGCATAGAAATGCCCTTCAGCCTCGATTCCGTTAGCCTGCAATGCCGCCAGCATTGAACGCGTCTGCTCCGGCACCACCACTGCATCCAGCTCACCCTGGAAGAAAATCACCGGCACCTTGATCTGCCCCGCATGCAGCAGCGGCGTGCGCTGGCGATAGCGCTCTGCATCCTGCTGCGGATCGCCGATCAGCCAATCCAGATAATCGCCCTCGAACTTGTGCGTAGCGTGGCCAAGCGCAACCGGATCGCTGACCCCGTACAGGCTGGCGCCGGCGCGGAACACGTCATGAAACGCCAGCGCACACAGTGTGGTGTAGCCACCGGCACTGCCACCGCGGATGAAAGCCTTACGCTTGTCGACCAAGCCTTGAGCCGCCAGGTATTCAACCGCCGCGCAGGCATCGGCCACATCGCTTTCGCCCCAGCGCAGGTGCAGTGCCTGGCGGTACTCCCGGCCGTAGCCCGTGCTGCCCCGGTAGTTCAGGTCGGCCACGGCAAAGCCGCGTTGAGTCCAGTACTGGATGCGCGGGTCGAGCACGGGATAGCAGGCCGACGTCGGCCCGCCGTGGATGAACACCACCAGCGGTGCGGCGCCTTGTGATTGCGCTGGCGGATAGAAGAAACCATGGGCCAGTTCGCCGTCGCTGCCATAGTGGATCGACTGTGGCAGGCTGATCTGCTCTGCCGGCAGCATCTCGGCACCACCGGCCAGCACGCGGACCTCGTGGTTGATGCGGTCGATGGCAATCACTGCCGGTGGGCTGATGGGCGAGGCGGCAATGGCATAGAGGTGCTGGGCGTCCATGGCCAGGCTGCGAAAGCGTGTGTAGGCACTGGCGAAGCGTTCCATGCGGCCATCTTCATGACGCAGCCCCATTTGCCCGAAGCCATCCTTGAACCAGCTGGCCAGGTAGCTTTGCGGGCTCAGCGCCAACCAGGTACAGGTGCCCAATTGCCAAGGCGCAGCCGCGTGGTCCGCAGGCCCGGCAGGCAACGCCTGCCATTGGCCATCGACCTCACCCCAAGGCTGCCAGAAGCCATTGCGGTCGGACAGGCAGTAGAGTCGGGCTTCGGCATCGAAACGTGGCTGTTGCAGCGATTCAACATCGTTGGCCACGCACTGCGCTGGCCCCCAGTGGTCACTGCTGTCGCGTGCACGGCACATCAACCGGGTGACGGTCCAGGGCTGGGCAGGGCGGTCCCATTCAATCCACGCCAGGCGCATGCCATCGGCACTCATGGTAGGTGAGGCGTAGAAATCGGCGCCCTCGGCGAGCACCTCGCGGCTGCTGTCACCCAAGGCGACCAGGCGATGCTCCACCTGCTCGGCATGGAGTTCCTCCACGGCCAGCACCTGGCCAGCGTGCCACTGCACATCGCCATAGCGGCAACAGGCATCCTGGGTCAGCGCGCGCGGTTGCAACTCGCCCAGCGACTGGGTGTAGACCTGCTGGTCCTTTTCGTTGACGAACACCAGCCCGTCGCCACCCAGGCAGAAGCTGCCACCACCATATTCGTAGACCCGGCTGCGCACGCTGAAACCATCCGGGGTCAGGCAGCGGGCCTGGCAGTACAGCCAGTGCCAGATACGGCAAGCACCGTCGGCCGGGCGAAATTCGACCCAGAACACCCCGTCGGCACTGACCTTGAGTTCGGCAAAGTCGGTACCGGCGGCAACCGCCTGAGCCGCGCTGAACTCAGCCGCGGGCGATGACACGTGAGTTTCTATCATTGCGGAAGGTCATCTGTTCAATGGCGAGCTGGGCGGTTTCCGCCTCCTCGCGGGCCTTGAGGATGATGCCGTGGTCGGCCGACTTGGCGCACACCGGGTCGGCGTTGCTGGCATCGCCGGTCAGCATGAAGGCCTGGCAGCGGCAGCCGCCGAAGTCCTTTTCTTTTTCGTCACAGGAGCGGCACGGTTCGCGCATCCACTCATAACCACGGAAGCGGTTGAAGCCGAACGACTCGTACCAGATATGGTGCAGGTCATGGTCACGTACATTGGGGAACTGCACGGGCAGCTGACGGGCGCCGTGGCAGGGCAGCGCGGTGCCGTCCGGGGTGATGGTGAGGAACAGGTTGCCCCAACCATTCATGCAGGCCTTGGGGCGTTCTTCGTAGTAGTCCGGGGTGACGAAGATCAGTTTGCACGGGTTGCCCTCGGCCTTGAGCTTGCTCCGGTATTCGTTGGTGATGCGCTCGGCACGCTCCAGTTGCGCACGGGTTGGCAGCAGGCCCAGCCGATTGAGGTGCGCCCAGCCGTAGAACTGGCAGGTGGCAAGCTCGACGAAGTCGGCTTCCAGGGCGATGCACAGCTCGATGATGCGGTCGATCTTGTCGATGTTGTGCCGGTGCGTGACGAAGTTGAGCACCATCGGGTAACCGTGGGCTTTTACCGCACGGGCCATTTCCAGCTTTTGCGCAAAGGCCTTCTTCGAGCCGGCCAGCAGGTTGTTGACCTGCTCGTCGCTGGCCTGGAAGCTGATCTGGATATGGTCCAGGCCGGCCTTCTTGAAGTCGGCGATGCGCGCCTCGGTCAGGCCTATCCCTGAGGTGATCAGGTTGGTGTAGTAACCCAGGCGTCGAGCTTCGCCGATCAGCTCGGCAAGGTCCTGGCGCACCAGCGGCTCACCACCGGAAAAGCCGATTTGCGCGGCGCCCATTTCCCGCGCTTCGGCCATCACCTTGAACCACTGTTCGGTGCTCAGCTCCTGGCCCTGGGCGGCAAAGTCCAGCGGGTTGGAGCAGTACGGGCACTGCAACGGGCAGCGATAAGTCAGCTCGGCCAGCAGCCACAGGGGCAGGCCGACCGCGGGCGTGGGCGGCAACTCAGGCGAGGACGATCCAGTGTTCGGCACGGGCCACCTCCATGAACTGCTCGATGTCGTCGGCCACTTCCGGCACATCGGGGAATTGCTGTTCGAGTTCGCTGATGATGGCCGCCACGTCACGCTGGCCGTCGATCAGGCTACCGATCAGGCTGGCACTTTCGTTGAGCTTGATCATGCCCTCGGGGTACAGCAGCACGTGGCCCTTTTGCGCCGGCTCGTACTGGAAGCGGTAGCCGGGGCGCCAGTTCGGCACCTGGTTGCGGTCGAAACTCATAGGGTGATCCCCTTGTGCCACACCCGGTCCTGGGTGACGGAGTGATAAGGCGGGCGGTTCAGCTCGTAGGCCATGCTCATGGCGTCGAGCATGCTCCAGAGGATATCCAGCTTGAACTGCAGGATCTCCAGCATACGCTCCTGGCCCGCGCGGGTGGTGTAGTGTTGCAGGGTAATGGCCAGGCCGTGCTCCACGTCACGCCGGGCTTGGCCAAGGCGGGTGCGGAAGTACTCGTAGCCGGCCGGGTCGATCCAGGGGTAGTGCTGTGGCCAGCTGTCCAGGCGCGACTGGTGGATTTGCGGGGCAAACAGCTCGGTCAGCGAGCTGCTGGCGGCTTCTTGCCAGCTGGCGCGGCGGGCGAAGTTGACGTAGGCGTCGACAGCAAAGCGCACGCCGGGCAGTACCAGTTCCTGGGAGCGAAGCTGGTCCGGGTCGAGGCCGACAGCCTGGCCCAGGCGCAGCCAGGCTTCGATGCCGCCGTCTTCACCAGGCGCGCCATCGTGGTCGAGCAGGCGCTGGATCCACTCGCGGCGCACTTCGCGGTCCGGGCAATTGGCCAGGATCGCGGCATCCTTCATCGGGATGTTGACCTGGTAGTAGAAGCGGTTGGCCACCCAACCCTGGATCTGTTCGCGGGTAGCGCGCCCTTGGTACATCGCCACATGGTACGGGTGATGGATGTGGTAATAGGCGCCCTTGGCGCGCAGGGCCTGCTCGAATTCGGCAGGGGACATTGGCAGTGCGTCGCTCATTCGGCTGGCTCCTGTAAACGATTCTCTGGCCCGACACACCACTCCCCTGTGGGAGCGGGCATGCCCGCGAACACCGGCGAAGCCGGTGCCATACACTGTGTTGGGTTCTTCGCGGGCATGCCCGCTCCCACAGGTTCTCGTGTGGCCTCGCTGACTTTTTACAACTCGATACTCATGCCATCAAAGGCCACTTCCACACCCCGGCGCAGCACTTCGGCGCGTTCGGGCGAGTCTTCATCGAGGATCGGGTTGGTGTTGTTGATGTGGATAAGTACCTTGCGCTGCCGCGGGAAGCCGTCGAGCACTTCCAGCATGCCGCCGGGGCCGTTCTGCGCCAGGTGGCCCATTTCGCGGCCGGTGCGGGTGCCCACGCCACGGCGCTGCATTTCATCGTCTTCCCACAGGGTGCCGTCGACCAGCAGGCAGTCGGCGCCGTGCATCATCGCCAGCAGCTTGTCGTCCACCTGGCCCAGGCCCGGGGCGTAGAACAGCTTGCCGCCGGTGCGGGTGTCTTCGACCAGCAGGCCCAGGTTGTCGCCCGGGTGCGGGTCGAAACGGTGCGGTGAGTAGGGCGGTGCGGCGCTGCGCAGCGGGAATGGGGTGAACTTGAGGTTTGGGCAGGCCTCGATCACGAAGCTGCCTTCCAGCTCGATGCGGTTCCACTGCAGGCCACCGTTCCAGTGGCTGAGCATGTTGAACAGCGGGAAGCCGGTGGTGAGGTCCTGGTGGACCATGTCGGTGCACCACACCTGGTGCGGGCAGCCTTCACGCAGGCTGAGCAGGCCGGTGGTGTGGTCGATCTGGCTGTCCAGCAGCACGATGGCGTTGATGCCGGTGTCGCGCAGGGCCCGGGCCGGTTGCATGGGCGCAAAGGCCTGGAGCTGGGCGCGGATATCGGGCGAGGCATTGCACAGCACCCAGTGTACGCCGTCGTCGGACAGGGCGATGGACGACTGGGTGCGCGCCGTGGCCCGCAGGGTGCCGTCACGAAAGCCCTTGCAGTTGACGCAGTTGCAATTCCACTGTGGGAACCCGCCACCGGCGGCGGAGCCGAGAACCTGGATGTGCATGGCCACTCTCTTTGCTGTGCGAAAATCCGTTGCTAAAAAACGAAAACGCCCCGGCGGGCCGAGGCGTGGTACCGCAAGCCTGGCTTAGCGGCTAGCGAAGTACATGGTGACTTCGAAGCCGATACGCAGGTCAGTGTAAGCAGGTTTGGTCCACATGGGATTACTCCTTCTGGATGGGTTTTGGGGTTACTCAGCTACTACTTGGGTACCACCATGCGTAGGAGGTTCCCGGAACTGGGATTGCGCTATCTTACAAGAAAATTTTGTACCGAAAGGTTAATTATTCGGAAAGCGCCTTTGCGCTTGGCGTAACAATCACGGGTTCGGCTTATTGCCAGTCAGGGTTTGGCGCGGCAGCGTTGGCCAAACATAGCCAGGATGAACCTGCATCAAGCAGGGTACCCAGTAGGTGGTCCAGATCCGTCTGCCGCGTGTTCAGGATAGCCCTGCGCAGTACATCCAGCTTGGCGGGTTGTGTAGCCAGGTGTGTCTGCCATGCCCACTCGGCGACATCGGCGTTGGCCATGGCGGGTTCATCGAATTGCCCCGCCAGGGCCTGTTGGGCGGCCGGGTCAAGGGTGACACCCTGGCGCAGCAGGGTGAGCAAGTGGTCGAGTATCTGTGCCGGGCTGGTATGGGGTGACTGCACGCCGAACAGCAAGCCATTGACGCCCTCGACCTGACGAAAGGCGCTGAATACGGCATAGCCCAGTTGCAGTTCTACCCGCAGGCGTTGGTACACCGGCCCTTGCAGCAGTTGCGCTAGCAGGCGGCCACTGGCCTCGTCCGTCGCTGGCAATGGGCAGAACAACAACAGGGCATGTTCGCTGCCCGCTACGTCGACGTGCTGCCAGCGGTGGTTGGCCCAGGTGGGCAAGGGGGCAGGTCGAGAGCCTTGCCCGGGACAATGCTGCAACGCACTCCCCAGGACCTCTAGCGCGGCATCGTCGAAGCCTGCTGCCATGCCATGCCAGCTTGCGTGCTCCCACAGGTCATCGAGTTGCGCCTGTGCCAGCATGCAGGCGGTTACCGCCGTGGGCGGGGTATTCAGTACCGCATCGGGCAAGTGCTTGATCAAGGCCCTGATCGGGATCAGCGCCGGTAGTGTTGCCGTGCGCGGCTGCCAGCAACTGGCTGGCGGCTTGAGCATCAAGGCCAGGGCCTGCTCTACAGTGCGAACTACCGCCGCCGGCAGCCCGGCGCAACGCAATTGCCAGTGCTCACCCGCGGCACTGAACTGCAACTGCACCGCTGCACGTTCGCAGCGCGCTTGCAGCGGGGCAAGCACTTGTTCAATGACGCCCTGCATGCGTTGGCGCAAAGGTGATTGCACATGCCAGCGCAGATAAAGTGCGGCGTACTGGCGAGTGCCAGGCAGCTGATCGCAGCGCTTCAGGGCTTTCGGCAGAGGGTGTGCTGCACCAGTGGGCAACGCTGCTATCAGTAAAGGGTCGACCGGGGGCAGTTGCCATTGCCCGTGTGCATGGCTCGGCAGGCCTTCGAGCAGCCTGCGCAGGGCTTGCATGGCTTGCGCATCCAGTTTGGCGAACGGCTGCTCTGTGCTGTCGCGACGGGCCAGCTCAAGCGCGCTGGCGCTGAATTCACGGCTGTGCTGCAGCAGGCCGAACTCGCTGTTCAGCTGTTCAAGGTCGGCCTGACGGATGAAGCTGAACCAACCTTGCAACAGGGCATGGGCATCGCCCGGTCTGGCGTCCGCGCTGAGTTGCAGGTCGATGTGCCAAAGTAGCTGCCCGGCGAAGGCGTAGAGCTTTTCAGCCTTGAAACTTTGCAGCCAGCCACGCTGACGAAGGGCATCCAGCCAGGTTCCCGGGCGGCTGTCGCCGAGGCTGGCAACCAGCAGCTCAAGGGCCGGCTCGGCGCCGGTCGGCAGGTTCTCGTGAGCGAAAACAAGCGGGGTATTCTTCGCCGACAGTGGCGGTGGCAGGGTTTGGGGCATGCGCTCGCCCGTTGCGAACAACCCGGCATGCTGCCGGCCAAGTTGCTCCAGCTCGTCGAGCGGCTGCGGGCCGCACAGGCTCAAGACGATCTGGCCGCCTTGGTAGAAACGCTGGTGGAAGCCGCCAAGGGCCTGCTGGAAGGCTGGATCCTGAACAGCCAGGGTGTGCCGGTTACCGGCGTGAAAGGCGCTCAGCGGATGGCCCGGTGCCGTTGATTGCAGCAAGGCGAATTGTTGCTGGGCCTGCGGGTTGCGCGACCAGGCAATGAACTCTGCGTGAATCACTTCACGCTCGCGGCGTTGGCGCTCGATGCCCAGGTCTGGTTCGGCCAGCATCTGGCACAGGCGCTCAAGCCCTCCGGCCAAAGCATACGGGGGCACTTCGAAGAAAAAATCGGTGACGCGTTCCCGGGTGCTGGCGTTGACCTGGCCGCCGAGCGCCTGTACGTAACGCATCAGGCCGTCTTCCAGGGGAAAGCGTGGGGTACCGAGGAAGAACAGGTGTTCGAGAAAGTGAGCCAGGCCGGGCCATTTGCCAGGCGCGTCGTGGCTGCCGGCGTGCACCCGCAGGGCGGCTGCCGAACGCTTCAGGCGCGGGGCGTGGCGCAGGGTAAGCTGCAAGCCGTTGGCGAGGGTGAGGTGGCGGGTGGCGTCAGGCATGGGGGCTCCAGTGGCTGGTTTCCATGCTAACCCATTTGTTTCCAGGTCCGGCCTCTTCGCGGGCTTGCCCGCTCCCACAGGTACGGCGTGATCCTCAGATGGACGCGAATCCTGTGCGAGCGGGCATGCCCGCGAAAGGGCCTTCAGCCTTTACGCAGGTGCAACTCCTGGCGCAAATCGTCCAGATAAGGGAACGCCAGGCGCCCCTCCACCACCCGCTCATGCTCAAGCTCCGCCAGCAACTGGCATTCATCCCGCCCAGCCATGGCCAGCAGGCTGCCATCCGGGCCGGTGATGCTGCTCTGCCCGCAATACTGGATCTCGTCTTCCGAGCCGCAATAGTTGGCATACACCAGGTAGCACTGGTTCTCTTGCGCCCGCGCCCGCACCGTCACCTGGCAGACGAAGTCGTAAGGAGCCATGTTCGCCGTCGGCACCAGGATCAGCTCGGCGCCATCCAGCGCCAGGCGCCGCGCGTTCTCCGGGAACTCGATGTCGTAGCAGATCAGCAGGCCGACCTTCCAGCCATCCAGCTCCACCACCGGGAAGTGGTCGGGACCTGCACTGAACATAGCCCGGTCCAGCTCGCCGAACAGGTGGGTCTTGCGGTAGTTGCTCAGGCTACGGCCGTGCGCATCGATCAACTGCACACTGTTGTAGATCGCCCCGTTATCGCCCCGCTCCGGGTAGCCATAGACGATGGCGATACGGTGCGCCTGGGCGATCTCCACCACCTCCATGGCTGCCGGGCCATCAGCGCTTTCGGCCAGGCGCTCGACCTGGGCCAGGCCGATGTTGTAGCCGCTAAGGAACATTTCCGGGCACACCAGCAACTGCGCACCGCGTTCAGCTGCAAGCTGCGCTTGCTGGCGCAGCCGTTGCAGGTTGCCGGGTACGTCCAGTGGCTTGGGTATGCCCTGGAACAGAGCAATGCGCATGCTGCCTCCTTGTGTCAGTCCGCCAGGGCGATCGGGCCGATTTCGTTGAACACGTCGCCAGGGCCGGGGTTGTCCGCGTGGGTGCGGCCACCAAAGTGGTTCATGATACCCCACACTGCATTCAGCGACGTCTGCACTGCGCCCTCCACCCAGGCCGGCGTCCACGACACATCGTCACCGGCAATGAACATGCCGCGCTGCTCGGCAGGCATGTCCTGCTGCATGAAATGCGCGTACATCCGCTGGTTATAGCGGTAGTGCCCCGGCAATGCGCCTTTGAAGGCGCCTAGGAAGTGCGGGTCGGCCTCCCAGGAAATGGTGATCGGGTCGCCGATGATATGCCCGGCGATATCGGTCTTCGGGTAGATCTTCTTCAGCGCATCCAGGGCCAGTTGCACGCGCTTTTCCACCGGGTGCGGCAGCATTTTCAGCGCGTCGCTCATCCAGGCGTAGGACAGGCAGATCACCCCCGGTTTGTCGTCGCCATTGTCGAACAGGTAGGTGCCGCGGGTGAGGCGGTCGGTGAGGGTCATGCTCATCAGATCGCGGCCGGTTTGCGGGTCCTTGTCCTTCCAGAATGGCCGGTCGACCATGACGAAGGTTTTCGACGACTGCATGTAGCGGGTGCGGTCCAGGGCCATCCACATCTTTTGCGAGAACAGCGATTCCTCGCAGTCGATCTGGGTGGTCAGCAGCCAGGTCTGGCAGGTGGCGAGCACGGCGCCGTAGTGGCGGGTGTCGCCCCAGTTGTCGGTAACCGCCAGGCGGCCATCGGCGGCACGGGCAATGCGTTTCACCCCTGTGCGCGGTGCACCGCCATGCAGGCCGCTCAGGCTGGTGCCCTCCGGCCAGTGGGCGCAGCGCTCCGGCACATGGCGCCAGATCCCTTGTGGCACCTGCTCCACACCGCCGACGACCAGATGCTGGTGGTCGTCGCAGTTGGTCATGACCACACGGAAAATTTCCAGCATCGAGTTGGGGAAGTCCGAGTCCCAGCCACCGGTGCCGAAGCCGACCTGGCCGAACACTTCACGGTGCTGGAAGCTCAGCTTGGCGAACGAGCGCGAGGTGGCGACGAAGTCGTAGAAGGTGCGGTCGTCCCACAGCGGTACCAGCTTGTTCCACAGTTCTTTCAGGCGCGGCACGTCGCGGTCACGGATGGCTTGCTGGATGTCAGCAAACTGGGCACCGCTTTCCAGCGCATCTGCCCAGGCGTCGGCCACTTCGTGGAACAGCTTGGGCAGGTCGGTGGTTTTTTCGGCGTAGTAGGTCTGGCCTTCAAGGTCGATCACGGTGCTGCCCGAGGCTGGGGTCAGCGGGTTGGGGAAGGGCTTGGTCTCCAGGCCCAGCTTGTCCACGTAGTGGTAGAAGGCGGTGGACGATACCGGGAAACGCATGCCACCGAGTTCGGCGATGATGCCGTCGGTGCCGTTAAAGGCCTGCGAACGCAGCCGGCCACCCAGCTTGGAGGCTTCGTACACCACCGGCTTGAGGCCCAGCTTCATCAGTTCGTAAGCCGCCACCAGGCCGGCGATACCGGCACCCACGATGGCCACTTCCTCACCATGGCGTTCAGCCGGGATGCTGCCCAGGCCAGCGGGGTGTTCCAGCCAGTCGTCGAAGGCGAAGGGGAAGTCCGGGCCGAAGATGGTGATCGGCTGCTTGCCGTCGGCGGGGTGGCGGTTTTTCTTGTTCATGAAGTGACCTTGCCAGAGGGGCTGCGCGGGTGGCGGAGCCTGAGTATAGGAGATGGCTGGAGGTCATTTTAGGGGGTGGGGTTTTCGTTATTAACATGCAGAGTGGCGTCTGAATGTAGTTTGTTTCGTCGAAATATACTTAGTATATAATCTTATGACGAACAGGAGGAACACTGGTTTTCAGAACAGCCCCGTACTCTGTGGGAGCGGGCAAGCCCGCGAAGAAGTCGACACGGTGTATGGCACGGGCTGCGCCCGTGTTCGCGGGCACGCCCGCTCCCACAGCGGCCGCGGCGGGCTTAAGACCAACGGCAATCCTGGAGGGCCTGCTCGACGGCCAAGAGATCTGACCACCAGCTCAGAGCGGCTGCCCGCGGTCCACCTTGCTGCTGAGAATGATCGACGTGGTGGTCTTCTCCACCCCGTCGACACTGCCAATCTGGTCGAGCAACTGGTCCAGCTGTTCGGGTGAATCCGTGCGCAGCCAGGCCACATAGTCGAACTCGCCGCTTACCGCGCACAACTGCTGCACTTGCCCCATGGCACTCAGGCGCCGCACCACCTCTTTGCCAGAGCGCGGCTGCACCTTGATCCCCACATACGCCTGTAGCCCGCCGCCGATCACACTCTGGCCCAGGCGCACGCCGTAGCCTGAGATGACCTTGTTCTTCTCCAGCCGCTCCAGGCGCGAGTTGACCGTGGTGCGAGCGATGCCCAGCTGGCGGGCGAGGGTGGCGACGCTTTCACGGGCGTTGATCTGTAGCAGGGCGATCAGCTGGCGATCGATTTCATCCAGCGTGATGGAGCGGGGATCCGACATGGCGAGTCTCTACGGTTGGCCCGCTAGCCTAGCCAGCCAACGGCAAGCAGGGCAAGAGCACGTCACGCTGTGGGAGGGCGTATGCCCCGATGGCTGCGTCTCAGGTGCTAATGCGGCATGATGAAACGCTAGTCCAACGAGAACCCCAGCGTGAACCTCGACCACCTCCTCGAATGCTGGCGACTGGAAGTCTCCAACAAGAAAAGGCCCGGACGCCGAATCAGCCTGCTGTTCAACGTGCTGCGCCGCGCACGCAAGGACAACAAACTACGTTTCCTTTTCACCTACCGCCTGGCCCAGTACCTCGACGCCCGCGGCGGCCTGGCCCGGCGCCACGCCCGGCGTATGCAGCAGCGGCTCAACCTCAAGTACGCCGTGGACATCGACATTGGCGCCCAGATCGCCCCCGGCCTGCGCATCGCCCATCTACCGGGGGTAGTGATCACCCGGCACGTGAGCATCGGGCGCAATTTTTTCATTCGTCAGAACTGCTCGATTGGCATCAAGACGCTCGGGCTGGAAGGCTACGCGCTACGTATCGGCGATAACGTGAGCATGGGCGCCAACAGCTGCATCGTTGCCGACCGTATCGACATAGGGGATGACGTGGTGATTGGAGCGATGTCACTGGTTACGCGGGATATTCCGGCTGGCATGACCTTCTACAACCGGCGGCAGTTGGAGATGCGGCCCACGGGCGAACAAGAGCTCACAAAATCAAACGATTAATCTCTGCGGACTTGGCTGCTGTAGGGTCGAGAATGGTCAACGTGCGGTGTCCACTCACAGAATCTAACGATTTACTGCTGTCTAAGTAGCCATGGCCAAGCAGAGAATAGCCCTCTCACGAACGTTGTGCCTTGGTGGATGAGAATGCCAGCCTGCCTTGCATCAGCACTCCCTTTGCGCAATACTGCCGATAACAACTAACCCTCACGACCGGCGTGGCATGACCATCTGGTTGGAGGGGGAAAAAGCCGGCGTGTGCCGGTTTTTTCGTTTCTGGAGTGCGGAAAATGCAGGGAAAGCTTGATGCTGAGCCTCTGCGCACTCGTATCTATGTCGACGGCTACAACTTCTACTACGGTTGCTTACGCGGCACGCCTTACAAGTGGCTTGATCTACTGGTTCTCTTCGAAAAACACATCCTGCCTTGCGCAATGGTTTTGGACAGCCATGGCCAGATCCGCGCATCCCGTCTCCTGCAGTCGCCCTCGATCAAATACTTTACGGCAAAGATCATCGAGTCTGTTGCCCGTGCCGGAGACTCGGTCTCGTCCCAGGCCCGCTACCACACGGCTTTGCGCAAGCTGCATGATGGCCGGGTCGAGCTCATCGAAGGTTATTACGCCGTCAACAAGATGAAGGTGAAGATCGTAGATGCTGGCGACCCCGAAAAGGCGCCGCGTGAATGCCAGGAAATCCAGGCCTGGAAGGTCGAGGAGAAGCAGAGCGATGTGAACCTCGCTCTTCAGGCATACCACGACTCGATAACTGGGCAGATAGACCATGCCGTCATCGTTACCAACGACACGGACATCGCGCCTGCGCTTGAGATGATTCGCTCGCATACGGATGTGCGGATTGGCGTGGTAGTACCAACGACGGGGCAGCACCGATCGGCGAATACGGAGCTGATCAGGTATGCGCATTGGAAGCGGGAGCATATCAACCCGGACGAGCTTGCAGCCTGCCAGCTACCAAGAGTGATTCCTGGCAGGAAGCCAACCATCAAGCCGCAATCCTGGTATGGACAACCTGAGTTGCTGCAGGAAATTCTGGAATTGGCCATTCCTGTCCGTGGAAGCAAGGCCGCAGCGTTCAAGTGGATGGAGCAGCCGAACCGGTTCCTTGGGGGAGAGCGGCCGATAGAGCTGGCTGAAACCACTGAGGGAGCGCTAAGGGTTCTTGAGTACATTCGAGAGTGGATTGCCCAGCAAGTGGGGTCGCCCCCGGATGAGCGTGGCGAGGACACCAGGCATGAAAAAGCCGCGCAATAGCGCGGCTTTGTCGTATCTGGTGGGCCCACACGGACTCGAACCGTGGACCAAAGGATTATGAGGCCTTTTGGCTAGTTTGTGTGGTTGTGTATCAAAAGCACTGCTTGATCCGTATAGCCCTGATTTTGCTGGATTTATACGTACATTTACCGTGTGGGTTGTGTTCTGGCGTGTGCCAGGATAGGGTGACAGCACCCTCACAAACGGCACGCAAAATGGCACGCAAATGACGAGCAGTGGAAAAAAACCTCATGTCCGTTCGGGGCTACTCAAGCACATCCAAGTCAAGAATATGTCCACCGGAACCTTGAGCGAAAAGGTTCAGGGTCTGCCTGGCACCTTGTACCTTGAGAGGCGTGAGAACGGCACGATTGAAGGCTATTTTCGCTATACGGCTCCAGGCGGTTCCCGGCGAAAGCGCAAGATCGGTACGTACCGCCTGACAGACGGGGGGGGTGGAATGACGCTTGTCCAGATGAGGGACAAGGCTAAGGAGCTGGCTCAGGTAGCTGAAGACCACGGAGATATCGAGGAGTTTTATGCAGCAGAGGCTGAGCAGGCTGCTCGTGCTAAATCTGATGCTGAAAGGCTTCAGGCTATCGAATCCTCAATGGGAACTTTTACAGAGCTATTCAAAGATTTTATCGAGTCGCGCAAGGGAAAGGTGCAGCCAAAGCAGATTGACACCTTCGAGAACTATTTGAAAGGCGACCTGATTAAGCCGTTCCCTGAAATCATGAGCATGAAAGCTAAAGAAATTCAGCCGAAGCACATACAGACGATAATAAATAAGGTTTATCATCGTGGTGCAAAGCGCCAAGCGGAAAAAATTCGCTCAGCTCTGAATTCAGCATTT
This sequence comes from Pseudomonas sp. NPDC008258, assembly GCF_042956345.1. NCBI lineage: Bacteria > Pseudomonadati > Pseudomonadota > Gammaproteobacteria > Pseudomonadales > Pseudomonadaceae > Pseudomonas > Pseudomonas sp. NPDC008258. The sequence goes on along the minus strand of NZ_JBIBGE010000037.1, from coordinate 48,898 downwards.
GTATATGAGCTACAAAACGAATATGCAGTCGGTAAAACATCAGAAAAATCATATGGGCTGATATCTAATCCAGTACAAGCTGTGCCTGTTCCTAGCGCTAAGAATCCTGGTGATAGAGCCCTTACAGAAGCTGAGTTGAAACAGTTTTGGAGTTCAATTGATGAGGTGCCTGGTGTCGGCAAGGTGATAGCTGCCGCCATCAAATTTGCTATTGCGACAGGAGGTCAGCGAATTGGGCAGATTGTCAGACAGGAATGGGATAGTTATAACCGAGAAGCCAAGACTTTTACCATCATTGATAGGAAAGGGAGAAATTCAAAGGTCAGAGTTGCCATTCTCCCATTGACTGATAGAGCGATTGGTTTGTTGGATGAGGTAAGGGGATGTAATGAGTCGGGATGTCTGTGGCCATTTTCCTCCGAAGGTAAGACAATAATTCACGATTCGACTTTTTCGCATGTGACCTCTAAATGGTTCAAGACTGACCATGCTTATATTGATGGTGAGCGCATACCTAAATTTACACCTAGAGACTTACGAAGGACCATCTCGCAAATCATGGAGAGAGCTTGCATCGATAATGAGAGTAGCGATCTACTACAAAATCATGGTCTGACAGGGGTGGTCGCGGAGCATTATCGGAACAATCCAGAGGCTGCGATACCACGAAATCGCCTGACGATAGAACGGTTTGAACAAGAACTCGCACGAATACTAGATGGCGAATAATGGAGCTGATCATGTCGAGCGACAACAAAGATATAACAAAGTTTGAATTGAATAATAAGTATGTTTCAACAATGCCTTATGCCGAAGGATTGAGTGAAGCACTTAATGCACTGGCCCCGCACCTGAGTATCGGTGAAAGGGAAGATCTGTGTTTTAAGAAGCTGGGGCTTACATCTGACGCCATAGCCGAGCAGAGCTATATCCAGTCAGCAGTTGAGTTGACGGTCTGTGCTCATTATGCAAGATTTTATCCTGAGTTCTTCATTTACGAGGAGAAGGTAAATCCGCCAAAGGATGTCGATTGCTCAGTTCGGGTCGGAAAATACAAATTTAACTTGGAAGTCAAGTGCGCTGATTTTAGGAAGAAAGAAGCTGTAGATGGAAGTGAAGGCTTCAAAATTGGATCGTTGGGGCGTATGGATGATTATCCTGAATTGGTAGGAAAGCTTCGGGAGCTGTTTGAAACTGGTGGTCACCAGTTATCTGAGCAGAGACACATGGATAACAATATGAAGGAGTTCCTGGTCTCTGCGCACGAAAAATTTTCTAACAGCACCTCCGATACGGAGCTTAATGTTTTGATTGTCGGCTGCGATGACGCTATGGACATGCAAAAGTGGCATTCATACTTGTATGGCGCCCAAGGCCTGTTTACAGTCGATTCATATGTGGATAGGGGGGCTTACCAAAAAGTTGATATGGTGGTGTTGACAAACCTTTATCATCGCCACAAGGACCCTGCGGCAAAAGATAAACTGTCCGGCCACTGGCGTTTGAGCGAGGCATTTTGCTTGTTGTGTGCTAATCCAGAGTCCGCAAAGCCTTTTGAAACATTAAACGAGTTCTCGGGTACGCTTCGACACTACACCAATGAGTTGAATGAATACATGGCCGGAGATGACGAACCTGACTTTATCCTGAAGGGCATTGGAATCCCCGCATTCGTGGGGAGTCAACTTCAGGCTAAAGGAAATTATTATTTCCAGCCTTATCCCGCCAAGGGCGAACTGAACGATGCTGCTGCAACCTGACTAGAGGCCAGACTCAGTCAAAAGATCTGAGGGGCGGCAACCTAAAGCCTGCGCAATCCTTAACAGATTGAGGAGTGTAAGGTTTCGTTCGCCTCTCTCGATCTTGCCCGCGTGGGAGCGGTCGATACCTGCTGCATCGGCCATGGCTTCCTGGCTTAGGTTGATGGCTTTCCGTCGGCCACGAATGACCGATCCCAGCTTTTCTAGGTCACCGTTAGCATCTGAAGCAGCCGAAATTCTTGCCATGCGGCAAAGGTGAGGCCATGATGCTTTAATGGCCACGGCCTTTACGACCCAAAACGGCACCAATCTTGAGATTTGTGTCCTGGCCATTCGCAAGCTCAACCCGCCAAAAAATGCCTCTAGAACGGGGTTTTCAGTCAATTTCAAGGCGGCAAATGATTGACGGAATGGTGGCGATTGGACATTATCGTGTCGATAGCACGCTAAGCGTTTGCTCATACTGGCAGCACAGCGCATTCGTCTTAATCGTTCAAGCAAGGATGACCTAAATGGCAGCAAGAAACGGCGCCTCCAAGATGCTCGCCAGCGCGATGATCTGCGCGTTGATGGGGGCATCACTCAGTGGATGCGCAACCGCACCACAGCCCGAATGTGAATCAAATTTCGATACTGAAGGTAACTTTCTGTCTGGGAAGCGGTTCACTACTCATACAGTAGTGGCAAACATTTCATACGCCAAAGCTTACAACAGTCTCTATAAGGTTATGGTCAGTGATGGCTACTACATCCAGTCTGCTGACGAAAAGGCAGGCGTTATCTCTGCGTCCCAAAATGTGAGCCTAAGTGACAAAAAAGCTCCTCTCAATGCGTTGGTTGAGAAGCAGGCTGACGGAATAAAAATCTCTTTGTTCTTTGTTGCGCCTTCAGGCGTGTTTACGCCAGAAGATGGGGCGCGCTCCGAATTCTGTCGAATCATCGGCAGAGTCGGTAGATGATAGTAATGCTTGGAATAAATATTGAAATGCGCGTTGCGCATCGGTTAAGACGTCAATTAGAGGGTGTGTAATGCGCTTCAGGGCTGGGTTGTACGAGGTGTTGAGCAATGACGAAGCAAAGTTTGTGCATGGTAACTTCGAGGAAATTCAGACAACCAGCGTGAAGAACGTCTGGCTCAAAGATCTTGCTAGCCAAGAAGTCTTTAATGTGAGCTTGAAAGACTCAGCAGTTCCCATCAAGCCAGGAATGAAAATTGGCCTAGCTTTTTTTAATGGTGAAATAATAGCATTTAAGCGTCGCGACGAAATTCCAGTTGAAGATCCAATCGGCTTGAAGCACTGGCGCAACCCGGTTAGTGCTGTGCTGTGGGCGATATTTTTCGGCATACTTATGTCGATCCCACTTGTTGGTTATTTTGCCGGATTTTGCACAGGCCTGTACGGCTTGCTGACCGGTACGAATCTAATGGGACGCTACAGTAAATTTATGGGTAATCGTCTATTTGCTGCATTCCTTTTATTCATGAGCTGTCTTGCGGGTCTTCAATATCGGAAATATGCATTGGGCACTGACGGACTCGTGAATGCGCTCACCGCTGTTGCTGTTGCGCTGACACTCGGTATCGTTTCATTCCAGTTGTATAAAACTCGGATTGAGAAGCGGTATTTCAAGCGAGCAGTCAATGAAATCAATGCTGCCTGGAACCACTAAGCGAAAAAAACGGAAGGTTTGCTAAATATGAAATTCGGGAATGGATTTAAAGCTGTTGCATTGCTTTTCGCTGGCAGTGCGTTTCTCGCGGGATGCGGCAATGACAACGCGGACAATAAAGCCGCTACTGCTAAGGCTAGCGCACCTGCCGTCGACTCACATGGTATGACTGCCGAGGGGCGTAAAGCTGCACAGGAATTTGAAGATATGAACAAACCACTCAGGACAGAATTCTCTGCGCCTGAAGTGGTGGACGGTGCAGCTTATCTGAACGTTCTTTCTAAAACGGCTGCTCTTCAAATTTATACGGCAAAGAGGGGCTGGGCTGAAAGTGATGAGGAAATTGCAAAGTCCGCGAGCGGGGCAATTCTCATTCAGTCTGAGCTGCCCGAGCTTTATAAGCTTGAAGAAGAACTTGGCCGGAGTGACGACGCTTTTGAAAAGCATGATCTTACCGAGAAAATAGCAGGTCTGATCAAGAACGAGGCTGAAAAAATCAATGGTAATATCCGCGTCAAAATGACAGTTAATGCAGATCTTAAATCATTCGATTTCGGATCAAAGACATTCGTCAGCGAAAATTGCCTAATGTCTGAAAAATTGGAATATACGAAAGAAGATAACCGTAGTCCTGATGCGTTCGCCAGGGCTCAAAAACCGCGATGCTATCTACAGCCAAGTATAACAAACTTCCTTGTCGGAGTCATCAATGGCTCTAAGTTGAATCTTGTGATAGCCGATGAAAGTATTGCAAGAAAAATTGAGAGTGCGCGTGCAGGGGCTAAATTTGAAGTCTATGGATACGTTGCAAGTGTAGAGCGGGAGAGGCTCGGTGGTACTCCTCGTGATGCACGCTATGTGATGATTGACCCGCAACGAGTTAATCTTATTTCTAAAGAGAACGGTGAAACTCTTTACTCGCAAACTTTTTGAATTATAAATGGCCCTGACGGGCCATTTATGTTTTTGGGGTTGAGCACGCCTTAGATTTTGCTGCATTAATAGAACTGTCCTTAGCTCCATCTTTATTGTCCTGAGATTCATTGCTCAATGATGCCCTTATTAAATCTAAAGGGCTAATCGGGATCTGGCGGTAGTCGGTACAATTTTTCAAACCCAGTTCAAGCATCAGTGTTTCTATTCTGCCTCGGGTGAAGCGCTCTGTTTGGATAAGCGTATAAAGCTCCTGGTATTTTTGGTGCTCACTAATTTTAAGTTGCACGACTTTGTCTAGTTCATCTTGACTAGTACAAGCAGGTATTGGCTTCATTCTCATAAGCTATTTTTCATTTCAATAAAGTGGTGAAGTTCAAGCTTCATAAAGATTTGAGCCGCTATTCCTATCGCGCTCAGCATTGAAAAAAGAATAAAAGTCACAGGGCATATTTTCTCTGCTTCGCTGCATTTGAGTATTTCTTTAATCTCGTTAGTTTCATCCTGGTCATTGATCTGGGCATCTGGTTTGTTATTCATGTGCATCGTCCTCTTGTTGTTAGAATATTCTAGCACTCAAGTGATTATGGGTGTTTATTTGAGGCGGCCTCATTGGGCGAGGATATACTAAAGCCAGCATTTCTTACTATGAACAATATTAAGAGTGCAGGGTGATGATCTACCCTCTAATTGTCACGGAGGTGGCAATGAGGAGGGGCTTTTGATCTTTGTTTCTGCCTGCGGCAGCACCGGCGTTTGTGCAACAAACATAGTCGGTCACTATGTTTTACAAGCTGCCTGCGAATTCACATATAATTGAGGGATAAGAGCAAAAACAAAAGCGGTGATTTATGTCATACCAATTCATGCACATAGAGTCCTTTTCAAGGTCAACTCCAAAGAAGCAAAACAAGAACAAGACCCCGAAATTGAATATTGCTGGAGTTATGGCCGAGGCGACTAGGCAGCCGGGAAACCATCCCCACGTAAAAGAACCATCTCCACCCATTTTGATCTACGGTAACCCTCCCGAACTCATCGAGCAGAAGTGCGAGGATTGGGCTGCCGGGACCTTGGACGCCAAGGGGAGAGCGGCCCGTAAAGACGCGCTCTGCCTGCTTGCTGGGGTCTTTTCGATGCCACGCGAAGAAACGACTCCCGAGGCCTGGGAGAAGGTCAAAAAAGATGCAATCAAGTGGCTTGAGGCTAAGTACGGTGATCGACTACAAACAGTTCTTGAGCATACCGACGAAGAGCACCCACATTGCCATTTTTTTGTAATTCCTCGCCCTGGTGAGCGATTTGATTCGATCCATGACGGGCATCTTGCCGAGCGTTTAGCGAAAGAAAATGGCAAGAATCGCAAAGAGCAGAACATTGCCTATCGCGCAGCCATGCGCGAAGTTCAGAATGATTATTACGATGAAGTTGGCGCACCAAATGGTCTAGTTCGGCTTGGTCCTCGTCGACGCAGACTGACCAGGGCGCAGTGGGTCGCCGAGAAGGCTCAAGGACGGGCGATTGGCCAGAAGTTTCAAGAGCTGGAGGCCAAGATCACGGGGGCTGACCAGAAGCTGGCCATGGCTGACGCTGCTGTGAGTGGCGCAGAGGCCGCGGTAGACCGCATTCGCACTGAGGCATTGGTCAAGGTACGGGAGCTGCAAAAACAGGCCAAAAAGGCTGCTGACAAGGCCCTGGAGGACGCCCGGCAAAAGGGCATCGAGGAAGGCCGCAGCGAAGCCCTGGAACAGTTCGGCAAATCAAACCTGTGGGCCAAGCTAACTAGCCTTTTGACCCGCAAAGACAAGGAAATCACCGACCTGAAGGGCAAGGTGAAAACCTTGCGCAAAGAGCGTAATACGGCGATCAAGGAGCGCGATACGGCGGTGATTGAGCGTGATGCAGCCGTGACAGAACGGAGGCAGGTGCCAGGCCTGAAAACCCTGGTGCAGCAGCTCAAAAAGCTGGGGCGAAAACTGACCCTAGAGCGCGATAGCGCACGCGCAGAGGTCAAGATGCTGCGCGCGCGTGATGATGGCTATCACGATCTGGTCGCAGAGCGAGATCTAGAGCGCGCCAGGGCAAATCAAATGGAGCGCCGATTGGCCGTACTGGAGGCGTCTCAGAAAGAGCAGGAAGCCGCTACGCCACCGCCGAGAAGGTGGACCCAGCCTGAGCTTGGGCAAACGTTATACCCCCACTCCTGATGCTGCCGCTCGACGGCACCAGGACGCCCACAAAACTGGCAAGTATCACTGCTTCGTTGCTCGATCTCATCTAAAAGCCGAATGAGATCGGCCGGCTCAGAGGCGGAGGTAGTGATACGCAAATAACCCGCCTTGGGTTGCGTATAGACCTGGGCTCCGAATTTTTCACCTAGGGCGTTGGCTTCGGCTAATAGCGACTTCCAGCCAGCGTATCGATCTATCATCGTGGTTTCAGTCGTGTTGGTGATGGTTACAGTAAGCAATACTCAAACACAGATACATGCTGAATACTAGTACTTAAGGAAAAATTTTGCGGTTGATAATAAATCAGTGATGATATGTATGTTAGAGTTCGGTTATTAATATTGTTTGCCGCATAACTGGATTCCGACAATGGCGAAATATCTACAGCACGTGGAAAGTGATTTTGACAGACAAGAGCTATGCTATCTTGAGCTAATAGATGTATTTGGTGTGAGAGGTGTCCATGCGCGATTGCGAGCACTTCGAGAAGCTCATGCGAATAATGATGGCCCAAGTGTTGTTGCTCAGAAGCGTAAATTCCTCGATATGAAACACGAATGCCTGTATCCAGCTTTTAGACGGAATGCAGGGAAACGGTCTCGGGAAACGACAATTCCCGATTGGTCAAATTTAAAGCAGTCAAGCTTACCAATAAAGAAGTGACAAGCCAGTTTTGTTATTAGATCAAAAGTGTTGTGACAGAAAATGTTAATGGATTGTATGATTGACATAGATTAAAGCTATTGATTTTTTCTAAACAAATAGAAATATTCAAATTGTCATGTTGAGATTGATCTATCACCATCTTTCGCTCAAATGGACATGGCGAAAGAAAGATGCAAGAAGCTAATTGCTTAACATCGAGTGTTTACGAAGTGACTGTGGATATGATGAATCTATACAGCCATTTCTTCTCAATCGTTCAATATCTGAATTCGTCTGATGATCGAGCGTGGACAACTCGTGAGCGGCAGTTTAAATCGTCAGTGCTCTGCAATTTCTCGGAGCTTGAGGACGAATATCAAGATAGCCTGCTTATCTGCTTTGGCGAGCATCCTAAAGTCAGAGCCATGCGCTCATTAACGCGCCCGAAGCTGAAGCACACAATCACATTGTTGAACGCATGGAATCACGCGTTTGAAGCCTTCGGCAGTGTTGATGTCTTTCTTGCGGGTATGGGGATACGGATAGGATATGATCAATCATTCAATAAACAAGACTTCCGTCAAGCAAAGAATCGAATCTTGTGCGCGGTACGAATCCTGCGTCAGGATTGTCTGAGTTTTATTGAGACTAGCCATCTCGTAGAAAGCACGCTCCTGGAGTATGCTCGCGCAGTCGTGTTTGGAATTGACAGTGATCAACTCTTTGATTAGACCTGCTTGATATTGCGCGACGGCTCTTTGTCGCGTGATAGCGAGTAGGCTCGGGGTGCGGGGTGAATCCCCGCTGTGGAACTTGAACACTCTCGCTGATCTTAGTGTCAATACCATAAACACCTGAGACCCAAACCGCCCCTCTGGGGCCATACGGCTGAAGGCCGGTATGTCAATGTCATTGACATCGACTCACTGTGTGCTGCCATAAAAGTTAGATTTAGTGTTTGTGGTATTGACACTGTTTATATCATTGACATGAGCTTGCTGATTTGCATGTCGTTTAGAGTTTCTGTAAGTGCTTTTGTCGCATTGATGCTTATGTAAGCTGTCATATAGCGTTCAGGATTACTGAGCTTTGCTTGTTTGAGCAATTCTGATGCAGTAGGTCGATCAATTTTCTTAGGGTTTGGGTGCTCGGCTCTTCTTGGATAAATAGAAATAAGTGTAACTGCGGTAGCAGTGGAGCTTATTTCGCCAGTCGATAGTTGCGGCGCTTCGCTTTGTTGTTGTTTTGGCTTGCTCGTGACTATTTCATATTTGTCTTTGGTGATGTACTCGTAGTTAGATGCTATAAATCTTATGCCAATTATTTTATTTCCTTGAAGTCCATGCTTGTTGATGGTTTCTTCGTGGATCAATTCCAGCGCTTCGCTATACATTTGCAAGAAGTTTTTATAGGCCACTAGGTTTTTAGGCTGGCCATTTCTAGGGTTTATTCTACAGTCATCTAGAATTTTTCTAATGTCGGGAGGGAAAGATTCTGCTTGTTCTGTAATTTTGTTGAGCATGCGGAATTTTGTCAGTGAACTATTTATCCCATAGTATTGCACTTGCCTTATAGACATGGCTCGTATGCCTGCTCGCACTCTCGAAGCATCTGTCACTGTCGAAAGATCATTCTCTTTACGCAGTTCGTCAACTGTTCTATCTTGGTCGGTGTAATCAATCGGTAAGTCGTCAAGATCGACGCTTTTCAAGATGTACTTTAGTGCATAGGTTGAGGTGGAGCACCCGTCAATCGAGATAATGTCAGCTTGTGTTGAGCTAAACCTAGAAGCTAAGGCTGCTTGAAAAGTCGCGAGTATGGCGGGGTTTATAAAAAGCACTAGATGCCAGTGTACACATCCATCTCTATGTAATTCAGCAGTGCGTAGGCCGAAGCAAAACTGTAAGGACATTGGCACCCCGATCTTCGCAAGGTACGCCCTGAATCGCGCCCACTCTTTTCTTAAGTATGTTTGACTGTCTGTAGTGCTGTATGCGTCAAATGCACACCGCCCTTTAAGAGGGTTGGGATGAAATTTGGCGGGCGCAGTCAGTGTCAGCATAAAAGGTAGAAAGCTTTGCTCTTGCGCTATCGACTCTAGATTTTTTACTATGAAATAGGTTTCATTAAATTTGTTTTTGCTTTTGTTTTTCTGTAAGTCTAGTAGGTTGATGGATTCTCCTGTTTCTTTGACTATCACCTGGCGATTTTTCAAAAAGATTTCGTTTTTCTTATCTCCGTCACGTATGAAGTCTAAGGTATCGTCTGAGCAGTATGATACGGGGCCTTTTCCGCCGATACTTTTGCTGATCGCTTCTTTTCGCAGTCGCTCGCGATGGCAAATTTTGCTTAACCTTCTTTTGATGAAAGAGGAATCAAGCAAGTAGCTGAGCTGTACTGAAGTCGGGCAGTTCGGTACACCCAGTTTGAAATGTGGGTTGTCCGTGATCTCATGCTCTACTAGGGCATTGATGGCTTGGCTTTCTGCACAGGCCTCCTTTAGAGCGGCTTCATCGTGCGCTTGTAGCTCCAGCGTGAGGGCTTCGATTTGTGCAAGGTCAAATATCTTGGTCATCGAGTAACGCTGGATTGCTTTAGACCGGATTGATCTTCGAACCACTGAGTGTCGATCTTCGATAAGTCGGAGTGCCGATTGGAGATATCGAACATAACTCAGCGCAACGCCTCTGACGGCGCTGTTGCTGAGGGAGCCCAAAAGCTTTGGCTGCTGCCAAGGATCACCTGGGTTGTGCGGGTTGCCTGTTTGGCTGATGGAGGGTTGAAGCATGAGGCGCGGATCGCATCAGAGCACGTCAAGCTGGGGTGCGTTCCCACCTTTGGGGAGCGTCCGAATCCATTGATTGATTTCGCTTTCGACCCAGCGGCTTGCTCTACCCAATTTTCTCGGGTTTGGAAACTCATTGTTGCGGATTCGGTCATAAATACTTTTTCGGGACAAGCAGACTTTTTGAGAGACCATCTCAAGAGTGAGTAGGCTTTCGTTCATTTCGTAGCTCCTTATTTATTGGTGTTTACTGAGCATACTCGGTGTGTCTGGGAGCATTCAACCGACCAAAAGCCCGCTTTTTTGACAATCCAAAATTCCTTGGATAGGGTTTCCACGTCCTATCTACTGTTGCGGAAAATGAAAAAATCTCAAATATATTCAAACAGACGTTTGAATTTTTGAGCGAGCCGTAGGCTGCGTTTGCGGAAAGCGTGGTGCGGCGACTTGCCAGTATTTTCGGATTCGCGGAATCTACCCCCTCCACGCGGCCTTTATGGCCTGTGCTGAGACGGGTTGACGGCCCCCATGCTTTGGACTGATTGAGACAAATCTCATGCGCAACGTTTTGTTGGTTGGATGCTGTTACACGGGTGAGCCGATCCCGGACACTCACATTGACGTGCTGGGGTTGTGCAGACCTAGCGTCGATAAGGCTCGCGCAGCCTATGCGTTGTACGAATACGATTTGATCATCATCAATCCCCTCAGCTATTCGCACTTCATTTTCGGCGGTCCCACGAAGCACTCGGACTCGCCTTCCGAGTTGTGGGAGCTAAAGGCGGAGAGCAACCAGTTCGACTTGGATACGATTTTTGACCGGTACGACCGTGCTCAAGAGATGAGTGCTGCACTGGAGCAGGGCACACGTGTGATCTGGCTGATGGCCCATGAAAAACGGACCAAATTCTTTGGCGTCCGCAGCCTATACGACGGGTACTTGAACAATGCTCCCCGCTCCACGATGAATGCGGGTTTGATCTACGAAAAGAAAACTCGCCGTTTGACAACCTCTGATCAGGTTGACCATTTCGGGCCATACTTCGATCAGTTGCGGGCTGATGGTTGGAGCCTGTGCTTGGATGGGCACGGTCCAGCGCTTGAGCCGTTCGCTTTTTCCCCTGAGGGTTACGTACTGGGCGGCCGGATTAGCGTAGGTGAGGGCGGGCAAGGATGGTTGATGACTCCTCCCACTACCGAGGCGGCTGCCAACATCCTCGTACGTTGCGCATTGGACATTCAGCCTTCCGTAACGGAGCCACCAGCGATCAGCCGGAGCCCTTACCATGGCATTTTCTTGAGCCACACAAGCGCAGACAAGCCCTTTGTACGGGAGTTGAAGCGGAGGTTAGAGGCTCATGGCGTAACTGATGTCTGGCTTGACGAGGCTGAAATTCTGATTGGTGATTCGCTGATCAAAAAGATTGATGACGGCTTGCGCAAAACTCGGTACATCGCGGTTGTGTTGTCTAGTCGTTCTATCAAGTCACCCTGGGTCGAAAGGGAGCTTGAGATCGCTTTGACACGCGAAATTTCGAGCGGAGAAGTCGTCGTCCTTCCGATCTTGTACGAGAAATGCGAAGTCCCGTCCTTCTTGACGGGGAAGCTGTACGCAGACTGCACATCAGCAGAAGAATTTGACGAATCGATAGAGAAGCTTCTTCGTCGCTTGAAGGTGTCGGCAGGTTGATAGCTACGCAGGCCACGGCGCGGATTTCAACGATTTGAAAGTGGCACGCAAAACGGCACGCAAAGCATGCCGTTTTTGTTTGTCTAAAAAGTCATGGTGCATGACGGATATGCACAGAAGCCGCGTAATACAAGGCTTCGAGGTTGGTGGGCCCACACGGACTCGAACCGTGGACCAAAGGATTATGAGTCCTCTGCTCTAACCGACTGAGCTATAGGCCCTCAGTAAGTGGCCGGATTATAACGAGGGTTTCGCACCAGTGCCATCTGAAAGATCCGATAGTGCTATGCGAAGAAACGTTGCCGCAAATTCCTCTGGCGGCAGCGGCAGGCTGACGATGTAGCCCTGAATTTGCTCACACCCTTCCGCTGCCAGAAAACGTTGCTGGGCCTGGTTTTCCACGCCCTCTGCAATGATGGTCAGCTGCATGCTGCGGCCCAGGGCGATGATTGCCCGGGCGATGGCGGCGTCGTGTGGGTCGTCGGGCAGGCCGCGGATGAACGACTTGTCGATCTTGAGGATATCCAGCGGCAGGCGCTTGAGATAGCTCAGTGACGAATAACCGGTGCCGAAGTCGTCAATGGCCAGCTGCACGCCCAGTTTCTTCAGCTGGTACAGCACGGCCAAGGCTTCTTCAGCCTGGCTCATGATGAAGTTTTCGGTGATCTCCAGCTGCAGGTCACCTGCCTTGAGCTGGTAGTGCTTGAGCAACTGTTCGATGCGTCGGGCCAGGTGCGGCTGGCGTAGCTGGGCACCGGCCAGGTTGATCGACAATGGGCCGAAGGGTTCGTAGTTCTGCTTCCACGCCTGCATTTGACGGCAGGCTTGCTCCAGTACCCAGTCGCCGAGCTGGAGTATGGTGCCGTTCTCTTCCGCCAGGTGGATGAAGTGCTCCGGTGGCACCTCACCCAGCGTGGGGTGGCTCCAGCGGATCAGCGCTTCGGCGCCTACCAGGCTCTGCGTCTTGAGGCTGAGCTTGGGCTGGAAGCACAGGCTCATTTCGTTGCGTTCGACGGCGCGGCGCAATTCGTGTTCCAGGGCAATGCGCTCGCTGGCCTGGGCGGTGAGGTCGCGGGTATAGGCTTCGACGCGGTTGCGGCCTTTGGCCTTGGAGCGATACATGGCCGCGTCGGCGTTGCGGATCAGCGTGGCAACGTCGGTGCCGTCCTGTGGATAAAGGCTGATTCCGATGCTGGCGCTGGTGAAGAACTCATGCTCACCCGCCTGGAACGGCGCGACGAAGCAGGCCAGCAGCTTGTTGGCGATGGTACTGGCGTCGCTGGGCTTGTGCAGGCCGGGCAGCAGGATGATGAACTCGTCGCCACCCAGGCGGGCCACGGTGTCGACGTCACGCACCTGCTCCTTCAGGCGTTGGGCGATGCCCTTGAGCAGCAGGTCGCCAACCGGGTGGCCGAGGCTGTCGTTGATGTGCTTGAAGCGGTCGAGGTCGAGGAACAGCACCGCACCCTGGCGGTTGGACACTTGTGCGCAGGTCAGTACAGCCTGCAAGCGGTTCTCGAACAGGGCCCGGTTGGGCAGGCCGGTCAGCGGGTCGTGGTGGGCCTGGTAATCGAGCTTGGCCTGGGCGTGCTTGAGGCTGGAAATGTCTGCAAAAACCGCAACGAAATGGGTGATTTCACGTTCGCTGTTGCGCACGGCACTGATGGTCAGCCAGCCGGGGTACAGTTCGCCATTCTTGCGCTTGTTGTAGATTTCGCCTTGCCAGTGGCCTTCGGCGGTAAGCTGGTGCCACATGGCTGCATAGAAGGCGCTGTCATGCTGGCCTGAGGCAAGCAGGCGCGGGGTTTGGCCCAGGGCTTCAATCTCGCTGTAGCCGGTGATTTCACTGAAGGCGCGGTTCACGGCGCTGATGCGCTGGTCAATGTCGGTGATCAGCACGCCCTCGGCAGTGTTCTCGAAAACGGTGGCGGCCAGCTGCAGTTTTTCCTGCATCAGGTAGCGTTCGGTGATGTCGCGGGCGATGGTCAGCATGCAATCGACGCCGGCAATCGGTAGCGGCCTGGCAGATAGCTCGCACAGGCGGATCTGCCCGTCGCTGCGGCGGATGTGGCAGGTGAAGTCACGCACGAAGCCGTCGCGGTTGAGCTGATCGACCAGGCGCTTGCGCTCGTTGAGGTCGACCCATATTCCCAGGTCCAGCGAGGTCTGGTCGATGGTCGGGTTGAGGTCGTAGCCGGTGAGGCGGCAGAAGCCTTCGTTAACCTCAAGCAGCAAGCCGTCGCTTTGACGCGACAGTAGCAGGCCGTCGGGGGAGGCGTGGAAGGCCTTGGCGAATTTCTCTTCCGAGGTTTGCAACTGCTCCTGGGTTTCCTTGAGCTGGCTGATGTCGCGTACGGCCACCACCAGCGCGGGCGTGCCGTCGAGCTCGAAGGTTTCGGCTGAGGTGAGACCGGTGAACAGTTGGCCGTTGCTGCGGCGGAAGCTCATTTCCAGGTTGCGGATGCCGCCCTGGTGCAGTCGTTCAAGCAGCAGGGGGCCCGTGCCCTCTACCCCCCACAGGTTCAGGTCGGTGGCCGTGCGCCCGATGACCTGGGCCGGGGTAAGGCCGATCTGCTCCTCGAAGGCTTCGTTCACCTCCAGCAGGCAGCCGTCGCCGTGGCGGGCGATCAGCAAAATGTCGGGGCACTGCTGGAACACCGAAGCGAACTTTTGCTCGGAAAGGCGCAGGGCATCTTCGGTGCGCTTGGTTTCGCTGATATCGATCATCAGCCCGCGCATCACCGGCTGGTGGCCGTGTTCGATCATGCTGACGATGTTGCGTACCCACAGCGCCTGGCCGTCGGCCCGGATTACCCGGTAGTCCAGGCTGTGGTCACGGCCTGCTGCGGTTTCACTGTCGCAGTAGGCCTGGGCCCAGAGGGCGTCCTCCGGGTGCAGGATGCTGCGCCAGAAGCCCGGTTTTAGCCAATCGCTCAGCGGGTAGCCGAGCAGGTCTTCGGCATGCGGTGAGACGTAGCTGTAGTTGAAGTCGTTGGCATCGGCTTCCCAGGCGATGGCTGACAGGCTCTCGACCAGGCCGCGGTAGTGGTACTCGCTGCTGCGCAGCTCTTGCTCCAGGGCAATGCGCCGGGAGATTTCCGAGCTGAGCCGGCGGTTGATGCGGATGACAACAGCCAGCACGCCCATCAGCAGCAGCACCGTTGGCAGGCCATAAACCAGCAGGTCCGACCAGAACATCCGTTGGTCGACCACATTGCCTACCCAGCGCTGCTGGATCTGGTTGACCTCGCTGCTGCTCATGTCGGCAATCACTTTGTCGAGAATGCCCACCAGAATGTTCTTGTCGCGTGGTGTCGCCATGGCCAACTGATAGCGGTAGGGCGTTTCACCACTGACGTACAGGCCATCAAGCTTGAGCTGGCGCAGGCTCCAGATGCTCGATGCAAGGTCGCCGACCACCGCATCCACCTGGTCGGTGGCCAAGGCTTGCAGGGCAGAGCTGACGTTGGGTAGCGCCACCAGGTTGAGGTCGGGATGGTGGGTGCGTAGCAGTTCATGCGGGGCATAGTTCTCGACCACGGCGATCTTCAGGCCGTAGAGGTCGTCCAGGTTGCGCGGCTGCGCACCACCTTTGTGGGCAAGAATGACAATGGGGAAGTCGAGGTAGGGGCGGGTAAACGCCAGGTAGCCTTGGCGCTCGGGGGTGGACATGATGCCAGGCAGCAGATCGATGCGGTTTTCCCGCGCCTGCGCCAGTACTTCGGTCCAACTGCTGGGTTCGACCGGTTTTAGCGTCACACCCAGGCGTTGCTGGATCATGGCGATGTAATCGGCGGCCAATCCCTGGTACCGGCCCTCCTGGTCGCGAAACTCGAACGGTGGCCAAGAGGCGTCTACGCCCAGGCTCAGCTGCGGGTGGGCAGCCAGCCAGGCTTTCTCCTCGTCTGTCAGGGTCAGGGCGCCGGCCGTTGTGTTCCACAGAATCAGAAGCAGCAACAGAATGGCCGGCTTCAAGGACATGGCAGCCTCGCATTCAGGTGGTCTGAAATCGAGTGTAGACGGCCATTGCTGCACATGTGCAGCGGGAGGTGGGCTTTATGTTACGGGCCACTAAAGAAAAACCCCCGGCCTGGGCCGGGGTTCTGTCATCACTCGTCGAGGAAGGAGCGCAAGTGCTCGCTGCGGGTCGGGTGGCGCAGTTTGCGCAACGCCTTCGCTTCGATCTGACGAATCCGCTCACGGGTTACGTCAAATTGCTTGCCCACTTCTTCAAGGGTGTGGTCGGTGTTCATGTCGATACCGAAACGCATGCGCAGCACTTTGGCTTCGCGTGCGGTCAGGCCCGAGAGCACGTCGCGGGTGGCTTCCTTGAGGCTTTCGACCGTGGCTACGTCAATCGGGGACTGCATGGTCGAGTCCTCGATGAAGTCGCCCAGGTGCGAATCTTCGTCGTCACCGATCGGGGTTTCCATGGAGATCGGCTCTTTGGCGATCTTCAGTACCTTGCGGATCTTGTCCTCAGGCATTTCCATGCGTTCGCCCAGCTCTTCCGGGGTCGGTTCGCGACCCATTTCCTGCAGCATCTGGCGGGAAATACGGTTGAGCTTGTTGATTGTCTCGATCATGTGCACCGGAATACGGATGGTGCGTGCCTGGTCGGCGATCGAGCGAGTGATCGCCTGACGAATCCACCAGGTGGCGTAGGTCGAGAACTTGTAGCCGCGACGGTATTCGAACTTGTCCACCGCTTTCATCAAGCCGATGTTGCCTTCCTGGATCAGGTCGAGGAACTGCAGGCCACGGTTGGTGTACTTCTTGGCGATGGAGATCACCAGACGCAGGTTCGCCTCGACCATTTCTTTCTTGGCGCGGCGGGCCTTGGCTTCACCGATCGACATGCGACGGTTGATGTCCTTGATCTCGGCAACGGTCAGGCCGGTTTCGGTCTCAAGGTCGATCAGCTTCTGCTGGCAAGCGACGATGGCAGCGTCCTTTTCACCCAGGGCAGCAGCCCATTTGGTGTTGCGCTTGGCCAGGTCACCGCTCCAGGTCTGGTCGGTTTCGTTGCTTGGGAACATGCGCAGGAAGTCGGCACGCGGCATGCGGGCATCACGCACGCACAGCTGCATGATGGCGCGTTCCTGCTGACGCAGACGGTTCAGGGCGTCACGTACACGCTCGACCAGTACCTCGAACTGCTTTGGTACCAGCTTGATCGGCATGAACAGGTCGGCCAGGGCCTGCAGGGCCTCGATGCTTTCCTTGTGGGCACGACCGTTTTTCTTCAGCACCTTGGAGGTTGCCTGAAGCTGGTCGGATACCGCACCGAAGCGCTGGGCTGCGACTACCGGGTCCGGGCCGCTCTCGGCCTCTTCCTCTTCGTCACTGCCTTCGGACTCTTCATCTTCGTCGTCGGACTCTTCCTTCGCTGCAGCGGCCTTGGTGCCAGGGATCGGCACTTCTTCGGTCGGTGCGGCGATGTTGTCGTCAGGGTCGATGTAACCGCTGAGCACGTCGGACAGACGGCCACCTTCGGTGGTGACGCGGTCATATTCGCCGAGAATGTAATCGACGGTGCCCGGGAAGTGGGCGATGGCGCCCATCACTTCACGGATGCCTTCCTCGATACGCTTGGCGATTTCGATCTCGCCTTCGCGGGTCAGCAGCTCGACGGTACCCATTTCGCGCATGTACATGCGCACCGGGTCGGTCGTGCGGCCGATATCGGTTTCAACTGCCGCCAACGCAGCAGCGGCTTCTTCGGCCGCGGCTTCGTCGGTGTCGGCTTCCGCCAACAGAAGGGCATCCGCATCCGGAGCACTCTCGAATACGTTGATCCCCATGTCGTTGATCATGCGGATGATGTCTTCCACCTGTTCCGGATCTGAAATATCCTCAGGCAGGTGGTCGTTGACCTCCGCGTAAGTCAGGTAGCCCTGCTCACGACCGCGGGTGATCAACTCTTTGATACGAGACTGCTGTTGCGCTTTTCCGGACATAACACCCTATCCACTGAAGGTCTTGGCGGGCAAAAAACAAGCCGAGGATTATACCCGAGCATGGGCCTCACGCGCCAGATGAGGTCGGCGTTTGTGCGGGAACATTCCGGCTCAGCAGGGCGAGGAGCTGAATTTTTTCCTCGCTGGTCAATTCGCTTTGACGTGATTTCCTGAGCAGTTGTTCCAGGCTGCGCTCGCGTTGGCGGGCGGACAAGCTAGTTATAGTGTCGAAAAACTGTTGTTCAAGGTTGTCGGCCACGATCAGCCATTCCTTTTCTGCCAGGGCCCGCAGCAGGCGGCCCTGTTCGGTGCCGTGCCAACGTGCGATCAACTGCATTGAGCTTAGCCCAGGATTTTTCTGCGCGGCTTCGATCAGTGCCACCAGCAGCTGGCTATACAGGTGTTCTTCATCGGCAAAGTGGCTGGCATCTTCTACCTTGCCGGCCAGCAGCGGGTGGTGCAGCAGGGTGCGCAGGGCGGCGAGGGTGGGCGGCTCGACCGGGGCAGGCACGCGTGGTGGTGCTTCGTCGCGTTGCTGCCAGGGCTTGCCGCCCTTGCGGTTCTTGTCCCAGGGCTTGTCGCTCCACTGCTTCTTGCCGCCGCCCTTGTTCGGCTTCCACGCCTGCTCCTGGTGAACGGGGGCATAGTCGTGCTGCGGCATGTCGCCGTAGTCGGGGGTATAGCTGGCCATGGCGTCGTAGTCGTAGCCAGGGTCGTAGTCCGGCACGCTGCTGGGTGCTGGGGCTTGTTGCGCCAGTTGCTCCACCTGCTGCGGGTCGAGGCCGGTGATTTCTTTAAGGCGGTTGCGCATCAATTGGCGCAGGTTGGCGCCGGGGATCTTTTCGATCAGCGGTGCTGCCAGGGTCGCCATGTGCGCCTTGCCTTCCAGCGAGCGTGGGTCGGCTTCGACACTCAGTTGCTCGAAGAAGTAGTCGGCCAGAGGCTGGGCGTGCTGGTTGATACGGGCCATGAAGGCATCGGTACCTTCGGCGCGCACCAGGCTGTCCGGGTCTTCGCCTTCGGGCAGGAACAGGAACCGCGCGCGGCGGCCGTCCTGCAGATTCGACAGGGTCGACTCCAGGGCGCGCCAGGCAGCCTTGCGCCCGGCTTGGTCGCCGTCGAAGCAGAACAGCACGCTGGGTACCACGCGGAACAGCCGTTTGAGGTGCTCTTCGCTGGTGGCGGTGCCCAGGGTGGCCACGGCATTGCGCAAGCCTTGCTGGGCCAGGGCGATGACGTCCATGTAGCCCTCGACGACGATGATCTCGTCGAGGTTGCGGTTGTGCTTGCGCGCCTCGTACAGCCCGTACAGTTCCTGGCCCTTGTGGAACACCGGGGTTTCCGGCGAGTTCAGGTACTTGGGCTTGTCGTCGCCGAGCACCCGGCCGCCGAAGGCAATGATGCGCCCGCGGCTGTCACGGATCGGGAACATCACCCGGTCGCGGAAGCGGTCGTAACGCTTGCCGCTTTCGGCATTCTCGATCAGCAGGCCGGCATCGATCATCACTTTCTGCTGCAGGGTGTCTGCACCCAGGTGCTTGAGCAGGTTGTCCCAGCCCGGCGGGGCAAAGCCCAGGCCGAAGTCGCGGGCAATTTCCCCGGACAGGCCGCGGCCCTTGAGGTAGTCAACCGCCGCCTTGCGGGTCGGGTGGTTGCGCAGGGCCTGGCGGTAGAATTCCGAGGCTGCATCCAGCAGCGGGTACAGCGGCGAATCTGTAGGCTGGCGCGGCTTGTTGTCACGGCGGCCTTGCTCGCGGGGTACTTCCATGCCAGCGGCGCGGGCCAGTTCCTCCACGGCCTGGGGGAAGTCCAGGTTGTCGTGGTCCATGACGAAGCCCAGGGCGTTGCCGCCGGCACCGCAGCCGAAGCAGTAGTAGAACTGCTTGTCGGGGCTGACCGTGAAGGAAGGTGTCTTTTCCTTGTGGAACGGGCAGCAGGCAGAGTAGTTCTTGCCGGTTTTTTTCAGCTGGACGCGCGAACTCACCACGTCGACGATGTCGAGGCGGTTGATAAGGTCGTCAATGAAACTCTGGGGAATCAGCCCGGCCATGGCAGTCTCGTCATCTGGCAACTGGCAAGTCTAATCGCTCACGCGCCGGTCGTTTGGGGATGTGCGAGGGAATGTGTGCTCGTCGCCAGCCCCTGGGGGCCCGTCAGTCGGACGTGCACGTCTGGTCATACAGCAAGAAGGACCAGCTCTGACGTTTCAGGCAGGTTGCCCATGTGCAATTCGCATAAAGCGCGTTGCTGGGCCTTGAGCTAGCTGCTCAAGCTTGAATCGACCACTGCCATCGCCCGGCGGTTAGCCGGGCAGGGCAGAAGCTTTGCGTTGAACGCCTGTATTAGTACAGACGAACGGCGCGGCGCTGTTCGCGCTGAACTTTCTTGGCGTGACGCTTAACAGCAGCAGCTGCCTTGCGCTTACGCTCTGCGGTCGGCTTCTCGTAAAACTCGCGGCTACGAACTTCAGCCAGTACACCGGCTTTTTCGCAGGAGCGCTTGAAACGACGCAGAGCTACGTCGAAGGGTTCGTTCTCTTTAACTTTGACGGCTGGCATCCAGGGCTACCTTAATTCATTACCGGGGTAGACGTGCTCCTGGCAAAACAAAGGTGTGCTGGAGAACGTCGGTTTTCAAGGGTTGCGGATGTTAACCCTTAGCAAGCAGGAATGCAAAGCCTCTGATCGAAAACCGCTGGTCGGCACCCGACACGGGGACTATCATGCGCGGCTTCGAATTCAGCCCCCACAAGGGACGAGCCCATGCTAGTACTGGGATTGGAAACATCCTGCGACGAAACTGGCGTCGCATTATACGACAGTGAGCGCGGCTTGTTGGCCGACGCACTGTTCAGCCAGATCGACCTGCACCGTGTGTTTGGCGGCGTGGTGCCCGAGCTTGCCTCGCGTGACCACGTAAAGCGCATGCTGCCGCTTATTCGCCAGGTGCTGGACGAGGCTGGCTGCGTTGCCACCGAGATCGACGCCATTGCCTATACCGCGGGCCCCGGGCTGGTCGGCGCATTGCTGGTGGGCGCCTCGTGTGCCCAGGCGCTGGCTTTTGCCTGGGACATCCCGGCGATTGGCGTGCACCACATGGAAGGCCACTTGCTGGCCCCTATGCTGGAAGAAAATCCACCGCAGTTTCCGTTCGTCGCTTTGTTGGTTTCAGGCGGGCATACCCAGCTGGTTCGCGTCGATGGCATCGGCCAGTACGAGCTGTTGGGCGAGAGCCTGGATGACGCTGCCGGCGAAGCCTTCGACAAGACTGCCAAGCTGATCGGCCTCAACTATCCAGGCGGCCCGGAAATCGCACGCCTGGCCGAGCAGGGCGTGCCTGGGCGCTTCGTGTTCCCACGGCCGATGACCGATCGTCCGGGCCTGGAATTCAGCTTCAGTGGCCTCAAGACCTTCGCCCTGAACACCTGGCAGCAATGCAAGCAGGCTGGTGACGACGGCGAGCAAACGCGTTGCGACGTGTCCCTGGCATTCCAGCAGGCGGTGGTGGAGACTTTGACCATCAAGTGCAAGCGTGCCCTCAAGCAGACTGGCCTCAAGCGCCTGGTCATTGCGGGTGGTGTAAGTGCCAACAAGGCCTTGCGCGCATCCCTTGAGGACATGCTCGGCAGCATGAAGGGCAATGTGTACTACGCTCGTCCGCAGTTCTGCACCGACAACGGCGCGATGATTGCCTACGCCGGTTGCCAGCGCCTGTTGGCCGGGCAGCAGCAGGACCTGGCGATCAGTGTGCAGGCACGCTGGCCGATGGAGCAGCTGCCTGCCCTGTAAGGTTTAGAAGTGCCGTTCGCGCCCGGCAAACAGGTCGCGCAGGTTGCTGCGGTGGCGCCACACGATCATCACCGTCAGCACGCTGATCGGCAGCAGGGCTTCGGGCTCGCGCCAGGCCAGCAGTGGCAAGGTGAGTGGCGTGGCGATCAGTGCCGCCAGCGAGCTGGTACGGGTGAGGTAGAAGGTCAGCAGCCAGGCGCCGATGGCCAGCAGCGCGGCCGGGAAGTACAGGCCCATCAGCATGCCGGCGGCGGTGGCCACGCCCTTGCCGCCCCGGAAACAGAAGTACAGCGGGAACAGGTGGCCCAGCACCGCGCACACGCCTACCCAGGCCTGCGCGTGCAGGTCCAGCCCGGCAAAACGCGCGAGCAATATCGGAAAAAGGCCCTTGCACAGGTCGCCAAGCAGGGTCAGGATCGCCAGTTTGCGGCCTGCCAGGCGTAGCATGTTGGTGGCGCCGGCATTGCCTGAACCGCTGGAGCGCGGGTCCGGGCTGCCCGAAAGGCGGCTGAGGACGATGGCAAAGGACAGCGAGCCGAGCAGGTAGGCGAGCAACGCCAGTAACCAAAACATGCTAACTATTCCGGGCGAGGACGCCCTGATTCTAACGGCGCCAGTCGCCCTTGTCGTGCTGTGGAGAGAAGTGCTTGGACAGAGTGTTCATCGAAGGCCTGGAAGTCGATACCGTGATCGGTGCCTATGACTGGGAGCGGGATATTCGCCAGTGCTTGCGCCTGGACCTGAGCTTTGCCTGGGACAACCGCCCGGCGGCAGCGGGTGACGACCTGAGCCTGGCGCTGGACTATGCCAGCGTGTCGGCGCGTGTGCAGGCGTTTGCCGAGCAGGCGCGTTTCGAGTTGGTGGAAACCTTTGCCGAGCGCCTGGTGGCCACCTTGATGGATGAGTTCCAGATCCCGTGGGTGCGGTTGAAGCTGACCAAGCCCGGGGCGGTGCCCGCGGCCCGTGGTGGTGTTGGCGTGGAGATCGAGCGCGGATGTCTCTGAGCACGGTTTACCTGGGCCTTGGCAGCAACATCGACCGCGAGGCGCACTTGTGCGCCGGGCTTGATGCGCTGGCCGGCATCCTGACCGGCATGCGCTGCTCGCCGGCGTTCGAAAGCCAGGCGGTGGGGATCAAGAGCGGGCCGTTCATCAACTTCGTGGTGACCGGGCAAACCGAGCTGCCGCTGATCGAGCTGGACCGCCGGCTGAAGTTCATCGAGGCCGACAATGGCCGCTATGCGCCGGATCGCAAAGGGTTGCCGCTGGATATCGACGTGCTGATGTATGACGATTTGCACGGTACGTTCGATGGGCTGGTGCTGCCCCGGGCCGAAATCCTGAAGAACGCGTTCGTGCTGTGGCCGCTGTCGCTGCTGGCACCGGAGCTGGTGCATCCGGGGGTGGGCAAGCGCATGGCGCAGTTGTGGCATGAGGCGCAGATCGATCAGGTGCTGGCCCCGGTCGCCTTTGAGTGGCGTGGGTTGCAGCTGACTCCGGCCTGACGGGCTGGCGCGGTCATTGTGGGAGCGGCCTTGTGTCGCGAAAGGGCCGCAAGGCGGCCCCACGATCTCTGCACTGACGCCAATATTTCTGGGGCCGCTTTGCGGCCCTTTCGCGACACAAGGCCGCTCCCACTGGTCAGGTAGGCTGGTAAGCCTCAAGCGCTTTCAGTCGCTCACCTCTGAGCGCTTCGCCCAAAGCCTGGCCGGTATGCCCGGCCTGCACCAGCGGCTTCACATCCACTGCCCGCGCCGCCGCCGCTGCACCACGCAGATAATCGGCTTGTGGATAACCCGCTTTGCCCACGCCCAGCGCCGTCATTTCGCAAGCACTGAGGAAATCCTCGAAGCGCTGTGGGCGGCGGTACACATCAAATTTTTGCAGCAGCTCCAGCAATGCCGTAGCAGGTAGCGACAGCGCCTGGTCAGCCTGTGCCAGGCACTCACCCGTCAGCAACGCCAGTTCCTGGCACTCCCGTGGCGCCTTGAGGCGCTGATTGACCGCCCTGATCGAAGCCGAGGGCAGGGCGTGCAGCAGGCAGGCCCAGCGCACGTGCAGGGGGTGTTCGTGCAGCGCGGCCTGTTCCAGTGCTGCCAGGGCCTGGGTGTCGTCATCAAGCTCAGGCAGCAGCTGTTGCAGGGCCCCACAGGCACGCAGCACCTGGAAGAACACCTGCGGTCGCGCCTCCATCAGCGCTCGCTCGATTTCCTTCCAGCTGCGCTCGGCAGTAAGTGCCTGCAACTCGCCCGAAGCACTGATCAGGCGCATCAGCTCCAGGGTCTCGTCGGCAACCCGGAAACCCAGTGGTGCATAGCGGGCAGCAAACCGCGCAACGCGCAGCACGCGTAGCGGATCTTCTGCGAATGCCGGGGAAACATGGCGTAACAGGCGTTGATCGAGATCCCGCTTGCCATGGTAAGGGTCATAGACCGCGCCCGCTTCGTCCTCGGCCATCGCATTGATGGTGAGGTCGCGGCGGATCAGGTCCTCTTCCAGGGTAACGTCGGGGCTGGCGTGAAAGGTGAACCCGCCATAGCCGCGTCCGCTCTTGCGCTCGGTGCGCGCCAGGGCGTATTCCTCGCCGGTTTTCGGGTGCAGGAATACCGGGAAATCGGCGCCGACTGGCCGATAACCGTTGGCGAGCATTTCTTCAACGGTGGCGCCCACCACCAGCCAGTCGATATCGCTGACCGGGCGGCCTAGCAGGCGGTCGCGTACGGCGCCGCCAACTTTGTAGATGTGCATGTGCAACTCTCCATAACTGCCGACAGAATACCCTGCCGGCAGTCATTGCGTTGCACTAGAGGTGGTGGATGACGGCCAGGTCCATGCGACCGTAGTCGGCGCTTTCGCCGTGCTCGCCGCGCGGTGGCATGTGGTGGGTCTTCATCACCTGATCGCCCTGCACGGTCTCCAGGTGGATATCGAAGCCCCACAGGCGGTGCAGGTGCTTGAGCACTTCGTCGGTGGATTCGCCCAGCGGTTTGCGGTTGTGCTGTTGGTGGCGCAGGGTCAGCGAGCGGTCACCACGGCGGTCGACGCTCCAGATCTGCACGTTGGGTTCACGGTTGCCCAGGTTGTACTGCGCTGCCAACTGCTCGCGAATCACCCGGTACCCTGCTTCGTCATGAATGGCGGGCACCAGCAGATCGTCGCGCTGGTCGTCATCGAGGATGCTGAACAGCTTGAGATCGCGCATCACCTTGGGCGACAGGTACTGCAGGATGAAGCTCTCGTCCTTGAAGCTGCTCATGGCGAACTTGATGGTAGAAAGCCAGTCGCTGCCGGCAATTTCGGGGAACCAGTGGCGATCTTCCTCCGTCGGGTTTTCGCACATGCGGCGGATGTCGCTGTACATGGCAAAGCCCAGTGCGTACGGGTTGATGCCGCTGTAATACGGGCTGTCGAAACCGGGCTGGAACACAACGCTGGTGTGCGACTGCAAGAACTCCATCATGAAGCCCTCGGTGATCAGCCCCTCGTCGTACAGGTCGTTCATCAGCGTGTAGTGCCAGAAGGTTGCCCAGCCTTCGTTCATCACCTGGGTCTGGCGCTGTGGGTAGAAGTACTGGGCGATCTTGCGCACGATACGCACCACCTCGCGCTGCCAGGGCTCGAGTAGCGGTGCATTTTTTTCGATGAAATACAGGATGTTTTCCTGCGGTTCGGCGGGGAAGCGCCCATCATCACGCTCGTTACCTTTTTCGGCGCTTTTCGGAATCGTGCGCCACAGGTCGTTGATCTGCCGCTGCAGGTGCTCCTCGCGTTCCTGTTGCCGGCGCCGCTCCTCTTCGGCGGAAATGGGGTAGGGCCGCTTGTAGCGGTCTACACCGTAGTTCATCAGGGCATGGCAGGAGTCGATCAGGTCTTCCACTGCATCAATGCCATGGCGCTCTTCGCACTGGGCGATGTACTGCTTGGCGAACACCAGGTAATCGATGATCGAACTGGCGTCGGTCCAGGTGCGGAACAGGTAGTTGCCTTTGAAGAAGCTGTTATGCCCGTAGCAGGCGTGGGCAATCACCAGTGCCTGCATGCACATGGTGTTTTCTTCCATCAGGTAGGCGATGCAGGGGTCGGAGTTGATCACGATCTCGTAGGCCAGGCCCATCTGGCCGCGGCTGTACGACTTTTCCGTGCTGAGGAACTGCTTGCCATAGGACCAGTGGTGGTAGCCCAGTGGCATGCCGACCGAGGCATAGGCGTCCATCATCTGCTCGGCAGTGATCACCTCGATCTGGTTGGGGTAGGTGTCCAGGGCGTAACGCTCGGCCAGGCGGCTGATTTCCCGATCGTAGGTCTGGATCAGCTCGAACGTCCACTCGGACCCGGTGGAAATGGGTTGGCGTCTCTGTGCTCTGGCGGTCATGTGGCTAACCTGCGCTGGAAGAGTTCACGGAAGACCGGGTAGATGTCGCCGGCCGATACCAACTGCTGCTGGGCGAACGTGTCGGGGTAGGCTTCACCGATGCGTTCGTATTCATACCACAGCGCCTGGTGTTCACGGGGGGTGATCTCGACGTAAGTGTAGTACTGCACATGCGGCATGATCTGTTTGGAGAGGATCTCGCGGCAGATCGGCGAGTCGTCGTTCCAGTTATCGCCGTCAGAGGCTTGCGCGGCATAGATGTTCCAGTCGCTGGCCGGGTAACGTTCGGCCATGATCTCCTGCATCAGCTTGAGCGCGCTGGAGACGATGGTGCCGCCGGTCTCGCGCGAGTAGAAGAACTCTTCTTCGTCGACTTCGCGGGCGCTGGTGTGGTGGCGGATGAACACCACTTCGATGCGGTCGTAGTTACGCTTGAGGAACAGGTACAGCAGGATGAAGAAGCGTTTGGCGATGTCCTTGGTGGCCTGGGTCATCGAGCCGGACACGTCCATCAGGCAGAACATCACAGCCTTGGAGCTGGGGTTGGGCTGCTTGACCAGCAGGTTGTACTTGAGGTCGAAGGTGTCGAGGAAGGGCAGGCGATTGATGCGTGCCTTCAACCGCTCGATTTCCTGTTCGACTTCCTGGATATCAGTGAAATTGTCTGGTTCTTCGACCCGCAGGCGGTCGAGTTCCTTTTGTGCCTCACGCAACAGTGCGCGGCTGCTGCCGGTCAGGGCAATACGCCGTGCATGGGCCGAGCGCAGGGTACGCACAATGTTGATGCGTGACGGGTTGCCTTCGTTGGCGATGCCCGCGCGTACGGTCTTGAAGGTGTCGGCGCCGGTCAGGTGACGCTTGACCAGGTTGGGCAGCTCGAGGTCTTCGAACATGAACTCGAGAAACTCTTCCTGAGTGATCTGGAAGACGAATTCGTCCATGCCCTCGCCAGAATTGCCCGCCTTGCCGCGGCCGCCGCCACCCCCTCCACCGCCTTGCGGCCTTGGGATGTGTTCACCGGCAGTGAATTCCTTGTTGCCAGGGTGCACGATGGTCTGCTTGCCCCCGCGGCCATGGTGCAGCACGGGTTCGTCGATGTCGCGACCGGGAATGCTGATCTGCTCGCCATGTTCCATGTCCATGATGGAACGGCGGCTCACCGCCTCCTCGACGGCCTTCTTGATGTGTTCGCGGTACCGCCGCAGGAAGCGCTGGCGGTTGACCGTGCTCTTGTTCTTGCCGTTCAGGCGTCGGTCGATAACGTAGCTCATGGTCCCTCCGGTAGCTGGGAACAGCTGCACGCTTCAAGCTACGAGCTGCTGCACGTAATGGCAGCAAAGCAGCTGCCGCCGCCCAAGGCGGGTACAACAAGCCTTGGGCGTGCGGTGCGTAGCCTGTCGCTTTATTGCGATTTCCTGACCCGCAGGTACCATTCCGACAGCAGGCGTACCTGTTTGTCGGTGTAGCCACGTTCCACCATCCGGGTGACGAAGTCGTTGTGTTTCTTCTGGTCCTCTTTGCTGGCCTTGGCGTTGAAGCTGATGACGGGCAGCAGGTCTTCGGTGTTGGAGAACATTTTCTTCTCGATCACCACCCGCAACTTTTCATAGCTCAGCCAGCTTGGGTTCTTGCCGTTGTTGTTGGCGCGTGCGCGCAACACGAAGTTGACGATCTCGTTGCGGAAGTCTTTCGGGTTGCTGATGCCGGCCGGTTTCTCGATTTTTTCCAGCTCCTCGTTGAGGGCGATGCGGTTGAGGATTTCGCCGGTTTCCGGGTCGCGGTATTCCTGGTCCTGGATCCAGAAGTCGGCGTACAGCACATAGCGGTCGAAGATGTTCTGGCCGTATTCGCTGTAGGACTCCAGGTAAGCGGTCTGGATTTCCTTGCCGATGAACTCGATGTAGCGCGGTGCCAGGTATTCCTTCAGGTAGCGCAGGTAGCGCTCGCGCACTTCGGCAGGGAACTGTTCCTGTTCAATCTGCTGTTCCAGCACATACAGCAGGTGCACCGGGTTGGCGGCAATTTCGTGTGGGTCGAAGTTGAACACCTTGGACAGGATCTTGAAGGCGAAGCGGGTCGACAGGCCGTTCATGCCTTCGTCAACGCCGGCCGAGTCCCGGTATTCCTGGATCGACTTGGCCTTTGGATCGGTATCCTTGAGGTTCTCCCCGTCGTAAACGCGCATCTTCGAATAGATGTTGGAGTTTTCTGGCTCCTTGAGGCGTGAAAGCACCGTGAACTGGGCCAGCATCTTGAGGGTGTCCGGCGCGCAATGGGCTTTGGACAGCGAACTGTTGACCAGCAATTTGTCGTAGATCTTGATTTCATCGCTGACGCGCAGGCAGTACGGCACCTTGACGATGTAGATCCGGTCGATGAACGCTTCGTTGTTCTTGTTGTTGCGGAAGGTGTGCCACTCCGATTCGTTGGAGTGCGCCAGCAGGATACCGGTATAGGGAATAGCCCCAAGGCCTTCGGTACTGTTGTAGTTACCTTCCTGGGTGGCGGTGAGCAAGGGGTGCAGGACCTTGATCGGCGCCTTGAACATTTCGACGAATTCCATCAGGCCCTGGTTGGCCCGGCACAGCGCGCCCGAGTAGCTGTAAGCATCGGCGTCGTTCTGTGGGTACTCTTCAAGCTTGCGAATATCGACCTTACCGACCAGGGCCGAGATGTCCTGGTTGTTCTCGTCACCGGGCTCGGTCTTGGCAATGGCAACCTGGTTGAGAATCGACGGGTAGAGTTTCACCACCTTGAACTTGGAGATGTCGCCGCCAAACTCCTGCAGGCGCTTGGTGGCCCAGGGCGACATGATGGTGTTCAGGTAGCGCCGTGGGATGCCGAACTCTTCCTCGAGAATGGCCCCATCTTCGGTGGCATTGAACAAGCCCAAAGGCGACTCGAAGACTGGCGAGCCCTTGATGGCGTAGAACGGTACCTTTTCCATCAGCTGCTTGAGTTTTTCCGCCAGCGACGATTTACCACCGCCTACCGGGCCCAGCAGATAGAGGATCTGTTTCTTCTCTTCCAGGCCTTGGGCGGCGTGGCGGAAGTACGAGACGATCTGGTCGATGCACTCTTCCATGCCATGGAAGTCGGCAAAGGCCGGATAGCGGCGAATAACCTTGTTTGAGAAAATGCGCGACAGCCTGGAGTTGGTAGAGGTGTCGATCAGCTCTGGCTCACCGATGGCCAGCAACAGCCGTTCGGCCGCCGATGCGTAGGCACTGCGATCCCCTTTGCACAGCTCGAGGTACTCCTGCAGCGAGAGTTCTTCCTGGCGCGTGGACTCGAAACGTTGTTGGAAGTGGCTAAAAATACTCATGACGTCACCTCGCTCGATACGTGGAGACGACGCCGGATCAGTCAGCTGATGCTGGCATGCAATCGGGTTGGCCGATTGCTGTATACCCCCCAGAACACCCTGTAACGCTACCGATGACCCGCACGCCGGTGTACCGGCTCTCCCCTTTTTTGGATGGCCTGAGCTTAAGCGTAGTTGGTTATCTGCAAGGTCAAGGGGCGAGGTGGGCAGAAGTTACGAACGACCGTTCGTCAGATAAGCCGCAAGCCCGCACAGGGCGCGGGCTGCAGTAAAAATGAAAATATTTATTCGGCAGCGCCTTGGGCTGTCTCGGCCGGGTAGGTGGTGCGCCACAGTTCAAAGCCGCCGTCGACGCTGTACACGTCGGAGAAGCCCTGGCCTACCAGGTAGGCGGCAGCGCTCTGGCTGGAGTTGCCGTGGTAGCAGACCACCAGGGTGGGGGCGTCGAGGTCGGCATTGCGGATGAACTCGGCAACCGAATGGTTATCCAGATGCCGGGCGCCGGTAATGTGGCCGGCAGCGAAGGCTTGCGAGTCACGGATATCGACCACGACCGCACCTTCTTGCTTGCGAAGCTCCAAGGCCTGCTCGGGAGGGATGCGCTTGAATTCGCTCATGGGTACTACTTCCTTCAGGTGTGGTCATTGAGTGTAGTGGGTTGTGCCGGCTGGCGCAGGGTGCCGTCGTCGGCGCATTCGCAGCGGTAATATTCGCCGCTGTCGACGTTATACAGGGTCATGGCGCCGCCCCACACGCAGCCGGTGTCCAGGGCGATGACGCCGGGCTCGTCGACGCGGCCTTCGAGGGCCGCCCAGTGGCCGAAGATGATCTTCACATGCCGCGAGCGGCGGTCCTTGTGTGCAAACCAGGGTGTGTAGCCCTTGGGCGCGCTGCCCAGCCCTTCTTTGCTCTTGAGGTCGAGCTTGCCCTCGGCGGTGCAGAAGCGCATGCGTGTGAAGTAGTTGGTAATCACCCGCAGGCGTTCGATGCCGGTGAGTTTATTGCTCCACTTGTTCGGCTCGTTGCCGTACATGCCGTCGAGGTACAGCTTCAGGCGGCCATCGTCGCGTAGTACTTCTTCCACCTCGGCCGCAAGACCAAGAGCCTGACCGAGCGTCCACTGTGGCGGGATGCCGGCGTGCGCCATGGCAATGCCGCGTGCTTCGTCGTAATGCAGCAGTTTTTGCTGGCGCAGCCAGTCGAACAGCTGGTCGGCGTCGGGTGCTTCGATGATTTCGCGCAGGGTGTCGCTTTTTTTCAGTCGCTCGACGTTGTGCCAGGTGGCCAGCAGGTGCAGGTCATGGTTGCCCAGCACGCAGACCAATGACTGGCGGATCGAATACAGGAAACGCAAGGTTTCCAGTGATTCGGGGCCGCGGTTGACCAGGTCGCCGACCAGCCACAGGCGGTCGACTGCCGGGTTGAAACTGACGCGTTCGAGCAAGCACTTGAGCGGTTGCAGGCAGCCTTGCAGGTCGCCCACGGCATACGTGGCCATTAGTGCAAGGCCCCGGGTACCGCCAGGCGGAAGGGGGCGATCTCGGCGTCGAAGCGCTTACCGTCTTCAGCGAACATCTGGTAGCTGCCCTGCATGGTGCCCACGCGGGTGCTGATGACTGCGCCACTGCTGTAGGTGTGGCTCTGCCCCGGGTCGATGTTGGGTTGCTGGCCGACTACGCCAGCACCGCGCACTTCCTCGACTTCACCATTACCGTTGGTGATCAGCCAGTGGCGCGACAGCAACTTGGCCGTGATCGAACCATTGTTCTGCACGGTAATGGTGTAGGCGAACGCGAAACGATCGTTTTCGGGGTCGGATTGTTCTTTCAGGTAGCGGGTCACGACGCTGACGTCGATTTGATAGCGGGGGTCGGACATGCAAGGGCCTTGGGCGAACTGACGCAATAATGCAGTCTAGGCCATTGGGAGGGGGGAGGGCCAGCGGTGTAGGGGCTTGAGGGGCAGGATGGATGTACCGGCCTCTTCGCGGGCTTGCCCGCTCCCACAGGACCTCACCACATTTGAAGGTAGTGGTGTAACTGTGGGAGCGGGCAAGCCCGCGAAGGGGCCGGTACAGGCTGAATCAGGCTTGCTGCTGATCAGCCAGCTGGTCAGCCAGGCGCACAAAGGCCGCCAGGTCCAGCTGTTCGGGGCGCAGGCTGCCATCCACACCGGCCGCCTCGATGGCCGCGCTGTCGAGCAGGCCTTTCATGGTGTTGCGCAGGGTCTTGCGGCGCTGGTTGAACGCCTCGCGCACCACCTGCTCCAGCAACTTGGCATCTTTGGCCGGGTGCGGCAGCACTTCGTGCGGCACCAGGCGGACGATGGCCGAGTCTACCTTCGGCGGCGGGTTGAAGGCGCCTGGGCCTACGTTGAACAGGTGCTCGACCCGGCAGTGGTACTGCACCATGATCGACAAACGCCCCCAGTCACCACCACCCGGGCCGGCAGCCATGCGCTCGACCACTTCCTTCTGCAGCATGAAGTGCATGTCGCGGATCAGCCCGGCATGGCTGAGCAGGTGGAAAATCAGCGGGGTGGAAATGTTGTAGGGCAGGTTGCCCACCACCTTGAGGCTGCGCGGCGGTACGCCCAGCTGGTTGAAGTCGAACTTCAGGGCGTCGCCCTGGTGCAGGCGGAAGTTGCTGCGGCCAGCGAACTTGTGTTGCAGGATCGGCACCAGGTCCTTGTCCAGCTCCACCACGTCCAGCTGTGCACCGCTGCCCAGCAGGCCTTCGGTCAGGGCGCCCTGGCCCGGGCCGATTTCCAGCAGGTGTTCGCCGGCCTTGGCGTGGATGGCGCGCAGGATGCGGTCGATGATGCCGGCGTCGTGCAGGAAGTTCTGGCCGAAGCGCTTGCGCGCCCGGTGTTGGTATTGCTCGTTCATGGTCGGTTCTCGGCCATCTGGTAGGCGGTTTCCAGCGCGACGCGCAGGCTGCCGGTGTCGACCTTGCCGGTGCCGGCCAGGTCCAGGGCGGTGCCGTGGTCAACCGACGTGCGGATGATCGGCAGGCCCAGGGTCACATTGACCGCAGCACCGAAGCCTTTGTACTTGAGTACGGGCAGGCCTTGGTCGTGGTACATCGCCAGCACCGCGTCGCAGTGCTCCAGATATTTGGGGGTAAACAGGGTATCGGCCGGCAGCGGCCCGCGCAGGTCCATGCCTTCAGTGCGCAGGCGGGCCAGGGTCGGCTCGATGATGTCGATTTCCTCGCGGCCAAGGTGGCCGCCTTCACCCGCATGCGGGTTGAGGCCGCACACCAGGATGCGCGGGTTGGCAATGCCGAACTTGTCGCGCATGTCGGCATGCAGGATACGGGTTACACGTTCCAGGCGCTCGGCAGTGATGGCGTCGGCAATATCACGCAGCGGCAGGTGCGTGGTCACCAGGGCCACGCGCAGGCCGTGGGTGGCCAGCATCATCACCACTTGTGCGGTGTGGGTCAGCTCGGCAAGGAACTCGGTATGCCCGGAGAAGGCGATACCGCTCTCGTTGATCACGCCTTTGTGTACAGGGGCGGTGATCATCCCGGCGAAGTGCCCGTCCAGGCAGCCTCGCCCGGCACGGGTCAGGGTTTGGAGCACGAACGCGGCATTGGCCTTGTCGAGCTGGCCTGGCACTACCGGGGCCGCCAGGGGAGTATCCCAGACGTACAGGCTACCCGCTGGCGCAGGCTGGTCGGGCCATTGGCCCGGCGCTACCGGCAGCAGGCTGACAGCCAGCCCCAGCTGCGCGGCCCGCTCGGCGAGCAGGTCACGGCTGGTGATGGCGATCAGGGGGTGGGGCTGGGCGTCTACTGCGAGCAGCAGGCACAGGTCGGGGCCTATGCCGGCCGGCTCGCCGGGGGTGACGGCGAAGCGCAGGGGCTTCACTGGGCGGCCTGGTCAGCGCCAGGCAGCTTGATTTCAACGTAGGCTTCGTCGCGGATCTGGCGCAGCCAGGTTTGCAGCTCTTCGTCGTACTTGCGGTTACGCAGTACGCTCAGTGCCTGCTGTTCGCGAGCCTGCTCGGTGCTGTCGGTGGCGCGGCGGCCCAGCACTTCCAGAACGTGCCAGCCGTACTGGGTCTTGAACGGTTTGGTCACTACACCCTGCTGGGCGTCGGCCATCTGTTCGCGGAACTCCGGTACCAGGCTGTTCGGGTCTACCCAGTTGAGGTCGCCGCCGTTAAGCGCCGAACCTGGGTCTTCCGAGAAGCTCTTCGCCAGTTCGCCGAAATCTTCGCCGTTCTTGATGCGATCGTACAGCCGCTCGGCCAGTTGCTCGGTGGCCGCATCGCTGCGGATTTCGCTTGGCTTGATCAGGATGTGGCGTACATGCACTTCGTCACGCAGCACGTTTTCGCTGCCACCGCGCTTCTCCTCAAGCTTGAGGATGATGAAGCCGTTGGGAATACGGATCGGCTGGGTAATCTCACCCACCGGCATGCTGCTGAGCATCTTGGCAAAGTCCGGTGGCAGCTGGCCGGCTTTACGCCAGCCCATTTCGCCGCCTTCCAGGGCGTTTTCGCTGGCGGAGCGGGCAATGGCCATCTGGCCGAAGTCCGCACCTTGCTTGAGCTGCTGGTACACATCGCCAACCTGGCGGGCGGCTGCCTGGATGGCTTCCGAATTGGCGCCTTCCGGGGTAGGAATCAGGATGTTGGCCAGGCGGTACTCTTCCGACATCTGCATCTTGCCCATGTCGGAGTTGAGGAAGTTCTTCACTTCCTGCTCCGACACCTGGATGCGCTCGGCCACGCGGCGCTGGCGCACGCGGCTGATGATCATCTCGCGCTTGACCTGCTCGCGGGCGTCGTCGAACGACAGGCCGTCATGGGCCAGCGCGGCGCGGAACTGGTCCAGCGACATGCCGTTGCGCTGGGCAATGGTGCCAATGGCCTGGTTCAGCTCTTCGTCGGTGATGCGGATACCGGAGCGCTCGCCGATCTGCAGTTGCAGGTTCTCGACGATCAGGCGCTCCAGTACCTGCTGTTCAAGCGCGCCGGTCGGCGGTACGCCGCCGCCGCGCTTGGCGATGGTTTGCTGCACCTCGTGGACACGCTGGTCCAGCTGGCTTTGCATGACCACGTCGTTATCGACGATGGCCACCACGCGATCAAGAGGTTGCACCGCGGCATGCACCGCGCCACTCAGCAAAGCGGCGCCCAGCAACACTGGGCGCAGACGATCAATAAGCTTGGTCTTCACGTTCACGGTAACCTTGAATGCCTTGGTCGAGGAAAGATTCGACCTTGTTGCCCACTACGCCACCGAGGCCTTTCAGAACGATCTGAAGGAAGATACCGTGGTCGCCTTTTTCGTTCGCCGGGAGTGCCTGGCTGAAGTCGTCGTAATCGATCCAGTAACGGTTGATCAGGCGCAGCTTCCAGCAGCAGTTGTCGTACTCGAAACCACCCATGGCTTCCAGGGTGCGGTTGCGGTTGTAGTCATGCTGCCAGCGGGCGATGACGTTCCACTGTGGAACGATCGGCCAGATGACCGAGAAATCATGCTGCTGGATCTTGTAGTAGTCCTTGATGTAGTTCGGGTCACCCGGGTTGCCATAGCTGCCACCTTCTTTCCACGTGCCTGTGGTGGAGTCGTAAATGATGGTGTCATTACGATAGCGGTAGCCAAGGTTGACCACTTTATTTGGATTGTCTTCAGGCTGGTAGTGGAACATCGCGCTGCCCGAACGGGTGCTGCGGCTGTCCGGGTCCCAGTTGAAGTCTGAGTTGAAGCGCCAGTCACGATTAAAGTAGTAGTTATACACGAGCGCGTACGGCGATACATTGGACTGAGCGGACTGGCGGTCTTTGTAGTAAATGCCTGGCAACTGAACCTTTCGGTCCTTGAAGTAGTAAGCTTGACCGATGCTGAAATTTTGCCGTTCGAAGCCGTTATCCTCAATCCAGCGGGTGGTTGCGCCAAGCGACAATTTGTTCTCGTCGCCGATACGGTCAGTACCGCTGAATCGGTTGTCACGGAACAGCGAGTCGTAACTGAACAACGTTTCGCTGGAGTCGAAGATCGGGATATCTCTCTGGTCCTTGTAAGGCACATTGAGGTAGAACAGACGCGGCTCGAGGGTCTGTTTGTAGTTGGTGCCAAACATCGAGGTATTACGGTCGAAATACAGGCCGCTGTCGACGCTGAAGATCGGCACATCACGGTTCAGGGTGCTGTTATAGCTGCCGTAAGCCGGGTTGGCAGATTGAGCCAAGGCCTGAGTCTTGCCCTGGCTGTCCAGATCAAGATCGTAGTGCGTATAGGCGTACTTCAACTTCGGCGTCAGGTAGCCGTAGCTGGCTTCCATTGGCAGGCTGATCGATGGGGCGACATTCAGGCGAGTACCGTTTGCACGGGCAATGCCAGAGATGTTCTCGTCCAGGCGTCGACCAGGCAGCCCAGCACTGGTGTCTGGCAGACCATCTTTATTTCGAACGAAATCGTTCTTGAGGTCGCGATCGAAACGAACAGCTTCGGTTTCATAGGCAAGATTCAACCCACCCGGCTCGAACGGCAACTTACCATTGAAGGTAATCTGCGGCAGACGATCATACGGCGTGATCTGCGAGATGGTCGCCATCTCGTAGGCATGCACATTCAACCGTGCGGTGTAGCTGTCGCCACGGTAGGTCAGTGCACCTTGCTGGTCCAGCAGGTCCTTGCTTTCAACACCGATCTGGTCGGACTCAAGATCCTGGAAGTAGAACGGATCGCTGATGTCGGTGTAGTTCACCTCGGTCATCAGGCGCTCGTCCAGCCCGCCCTTGTGCTGCCAGTTGACCATCCAGCGCTGTTCTTTGTAGTCAGTCTGGTCTTTGCGGTCGTCGTTCTTGTCGTTCAGGTACGCGCCACCGAACTGGCCTTCGCTGGAAGGGGTCAGGTAGCGGAACTCGCCTTCCATCAGCAAGCCGCGCTTGGTCATGTAACGCGGGTACAACGTGGCGTCGTAGTTGGGCGCCAGGTTGAAGTAGTACGGCGTGACCAGCATGAAGCCGGTGTCGCTGCTGCTGCTGAACGATGGCGGCAGGAAGCCGGACTGGCGACGGTCGTCGATCGGGAAGTAGATGTACGGTGTGTAGAACACCGGGAAATCCTTGACCCGCAGCGTAACGTTGGTCGCGGTACCGAAACCGGTGGCCGGGTTCAGGGTGATGTTGTTGCCCTTCAACTGCCAGGCGTTGCTGCCCGGTTCGCAGGTGGTGTACGTACCGTCTTTCAGGCGGATGATGGCGTTTTCGCCACGCTTGGCGTACAGGGCGCTGCCGCGGATGTGCGACTTGTGCATCACGTATTCGGCGTTGTCGACCTGGGCTTCGCCCGTGTCGAGCTGAATCTGTGCCTCGTCACCGACCACCAACGAGCCGTTGTCACGGATCTTGACGTTGCCCTTGAGCTCGCCACGGTTTTCGGTCTGGTAGAGGTTGGCCTCGTCGGCTTCGGCCTGCATGCTGCCCTGGCGCATCACCACGTCACCGGCGAGGGTAGCGATCTGCTGCTCCTGCTGGTACTTGGACACCTTGGCGTTGATGTAGGTCGGCGACTCGTCCTTCGGCGTGGTGTCGGCCATGCCCGGGCGGGTTGGCTCTACGTACGCACCACCGCAATACGGGCCGGTTTCGGCCAGCTGTGCGGCAGTGAGCTTTTCACGCGGAACCCAGTCCAGGTGGCTGTAGTCTTCACTGCGCGACTTCAGGCCACGGCCTTTGGCCTCGGTGACCAGCATAGGCCGGTCCGCGGTTTCGCCTTCGCTCGCGGCTTCTGTGCCGGAGCTGACGGCCGCACCTTCGT
The DNA here is from genome assembly GCF_042956345.1 of Pseudomonas sp. NPDC008258. Lineage (NCBI taxonomy): Bacteria > Pseudomonadati > Pseudomonadota > Gammaproteobacteria > Pseudomonadales > Pseudomonadaceae > Pseudomonas > Pseudomonas sp. NPDC008258. The sequence continues at coordinate 11,961 of NZ_JBIBGE010000037.1, read as the reverse complement.
GCACCGGGCGCGGCGGCAGGTTGTTGACTGGCGCCTTGGGCTTGCAGTCCCAACCACCGGAGGCGGACACTTGGCAGTCGAATTGTTCGGCTGCCACTACGTATGAGGTGGCCAGAGGTTGCAGGGCCAGCAGACCGCCGGTTACCAGCAACGGAAACTTTCTACGAAACGCGGGGGATTTCAATGCCATCTTATTAGTCCGGGCTTCCTGCGTGCCATCTGCCCGCGTGTGGGGCCGCACGCCTCTCGATGGTCTGAAAAAGATGCTGGATAATAAAGCATGACCCGCTTGACGGCTAGGGCCGTCGGAGACCCTTGTAATGCCTGAACACGATGTACGCCTGCAACAACTGACGGTCTGGCTCGATGAGCAGCTCAATGATCTTTTCCGCAACAACGCCTGGGGCGAAGTGCCTGCAGGCAGCTTGACGGCTGCCAGCAGTGACGCGAGCTTCCGCCGCTACTTCCGCTGGCAGGGGGCTGGCCACAGCTTCGTGATCATGGATGCGCCACCCCCGCAGGAAAACTGCCGACCGTTCGTCGCCATTGACCACCTGCTGGCAAGCGCCGGCGTACATGTGCCGCTGATCCACGCCCAGGACCTGGAGCGCGGCTTCCTGCTGCTGGGCGACCTGGGTCATCAGACATACCTTGATGTGATTGATGCTGACAACGCTGATGGCCTGTTCGCCGACGCCATCGAGGCTTTGCTGGCCTTCCAGCGCCTGCCGATGGATGCGCCGCTGCCCAGCTACGACGATGCGCTGCTGCGCCGTGAAGTGGAACTGTTCCCTGAGTGGTATGTGGGGCGTGAACTGGGCCTGGCCTTCAACGATGCCCAGAAGGCTAGCTGGCAGCGTGTCAGCCAGTTGCTGATCGACAGTGCCCTGGCCCAGCCCAAGGTGCTGGTGCACCGTGACTACATGCCACGCAACCTGATGCAGAGCACCCCTAACCCCGGCGTGCTGGACTTCCAGGACGCGGTGTATGGGCCGGTCACCTACGATATTACCTGCCTGTTCAAGGACGCCTTCCTCAGCTGGCCGCAGCCACGGGTTGAAGGCTGGCTGCGCGACTATTGGCAGAAGGCGCAGGCTGCCGGTATTCCAGTGCAGGCCGATTTCGAGGCGTTCCAGCGTGCCAGCGACCTGATGGGCGTGCAGCGTCACCTGAAAGTGATCGGCATTTTCGCCCGCATCTGCCACCGCGACGGCAAACCCCGTTACCTGGGCGACGTGCCGCGTTTCTTCGCCTATATAGAAGAAGTGATCAGCCGCCGACCCGAATTGGCGGAGTTGGGTGAGCTGATTGCGCAGTTGCAGGCCGGAGCGCGTGCATGAAGGCAATGATTTTGGCCGCGGGCAAGGGCGAGCGCATGCGCCCGTTGACCCTGCATACCCCCAAGCCGTTGGTTCCTGTGGCTGGCCAGCCACTGATCGAGTACCACCTGCGCGCCCTGGCGGCAGCGGGCGTTACCGAAGTGGTGATCAACCACGCCTGGCTCGGCCAGATGATTGAAGACCACCTGGGTGACGGCAGCCGTTTTGGCCTGAGCATCCGCTATTCGCCTGAAGGCGAGCCGCTGGAAACGGGTGGCGGCATCTTCAAGGCCTTGCCATTGCTCGGTGATGCGCCATTCCTGCTGGTGAACGGCGATGTCTGGACCGACTACGACTTCGCCCGCTTGCAGGCCCCTTTGAAGGGGATGGCCCATCTGGTGCTGGTCGACAACCCTGGCCATCACGGCCGCGGTGACTTCCGCCTGGCAGGGGAGCAGGTCGTCGATGGCGATGACGCGCCTGGCACGTTGACCTTCAGCGGCCTTTCGGTGCTGCACCCGGCACTGTTTGACGGCTGCCAGCCCGGCGCGTTCAAGCTGGCACCGCTGCTACGCCAGGCCATGGCGGCAGGGCAGGTCAGCGGTGAGCACTACCGTGGGCACTGGGTGGACGTGGGCACGCTTGAGCGCCTGGCCGAGGCCGAGCGCTTGATTGGCGAGAGCGCCTGACATGTGGTGGCCAGGCACATTGATTGGCGCCGGAGCCGGCTTTGCCGTGGCCAGTATCCCGGGCGCCTTGCTTGGCGTGTTGCTCGGGCAGGCCCTGGACCGCCGCCTGCGCCTGGAAGGCTGGGACGACATGCGCGAGCGCCTGGGCGGGCGACCGTCCATGCGCGATGACGAGTTGCTGTTCGTGATGCTCGGGCGCCTGGCCAAGTGCGATGGCCGGGTGGGTGAGCAGCATATCCAGCAGGCGCGCCAGGAAATGGTGCGCCTGGACCTGGCCGAAGCGGCCCGGTTGCGTGCGATAGCCGCGTTCAACCGTGGCAAGGCAGGCAAGGACAGGCTGGGTAGCCACTTGCGCCGCATCCGCCAACAGCCGCATGCGGCGGAAGGCACCCTGCGTGCCTGCTGGCGCATGGTGTGGGCCGACGGCAAGATGGGTAACAAGGAGCGCGAGCTGCTGTTGGACTGGGGGCAAAAGCTAGGCCTTAGCCGGCGCCAGGTGCAGGCCATGTCGCTGGAGTACGAGCCGCGCAAGGCAGCCGGCACGGAAGGCGTGGCCATGACCTATGCGGCAGCCCTGCGCCTGCTGGCGGTAGAGGCGGACACCGATGCCGGCAAGGTCAAACAGGCCTACCGGCGGCTGGTCAGCCGTCATCACCCTGACAAGCTGGCAGGCACCGGTGCCAGTGAGGCACAGGTGCGTGAAGCCACCGAGCGTACCCGTGAGTTGCACCAGGCCTATGCCATGATCCGCAAGCGCCGCGGCCTGTAAAAGCGGGGCCGCTGCACAGCCCATCGCCGGCAAGCCGGCTCCCACCTCGACCGCATCGCGCTTGAGCCATATGCAGTACCTGTGGGAGCCGGCTTGCCGGCGATGGGCTGCCTGGCAGCCCCGGCATTCTCAGATCAGCCTTGTGGGCTCATCCACCCCCGCACCCGGCGGAACAACTGCTCCTGCTCGGCCGGCTTGTTCCCGGGCATGGCAATCAACGACAACTGCCGATACTGGCTGTCTTTCTGCCGCTTGCTGGCCTGCAGGCGCTGCTGGGCTGCGTTGCGGTCCTGGCTGCGGGTGGCGTAGTAGATGTCGGCAGTCGGCACTTTCAAGGTGGGTGCCAGGCTTTCCAGGTCATGTTCCACCCGTGCCGGTGTCTGCGCGGCAACCATCACCAGTTTCTGCACTTGCGGTGGCTGCTTTTCGCTCAGGTAGCGGGCTGCCCAGTAGGCGCCGCTGCCATGCCCGATCAGCACGATGCTGCGGGCATTGTGCTGCTGGGCGAATGCCACGGCGGCGTCCAGCCGGGCAAATATGCGCTCTGCATCTGCAGGGTCGGTCTGCTCGCTGGCCTGTTCGGCGTCGGTACTTTCTGCCGTGTCGGCATCCGCCGCCGTGGCCTGGGCAATATTCGCGTTGGCGTCGGCCGGCGCGTCCTTGGCCGGGGCCTTTTCGCCCTGGTCTTTCGCAGGCTCGGCCGTGGGCTTGGCCTCGACCCGCGCCTGCGGGCTGTCGGCCAGCAGGTCTGGCAAGCTCAGGCTCAGGCTATGCCAGCCGACATCCGGGAATTTCTGCCTCAGGGGGCCAACGGCATTTGGCCAGTCGGCCGTTTCGCCCGCACCTGGGACGATGATCACCGCCCCTTGCGGATCACTGTCATTGGCCGGCTTCCACAAGGCCAGGAAACTGTCGGCGCCGGCCTGCAATGTCTGCTGTTCGGCCTTGGGTACCAGCCGCTCCAGCGCCTGGGCATCCTCCTGGCTGCGTTCCAGCAGGGGCGGGCGCGGTACCTCGGTGGCCGGTGCCTCGGTGGTAGTGGGTGGCTTTTCGGCATCGGCGGCCAAGGTGCCGAGCGGAAGGAGCGAGGCCAGGCAGCACATTGCCAGCGTCGTGCGATAAAGTGTGGACATGAGTCAACCCGGGGCCAGAATGATACCGGCAGCCTAATAGTATTTGCCCGTGACGGCCATGCTGCATGGCCGCCTTTGCCAAGACGAGCGTGTAGATGAAGCGAGTGCGTCGCCTGTTGGTTATCGGCTGCTTGTGGCTGCCCTTGATTGCATTGGCCAGGCCCGAGGTGGTGCCCGCCGTGGTGCTGGAGCCTGCGCAGCAGCAGTGGCTGGACACGCACCGCAGCTTGCGTGTCGGCCTGGTGCTGCAAGCACCTTACGCCCAGTTCGACCGGCGTCTGCAGCAGTTGTACGGGGCCAACGTAGAACTGGTGGACAGCCTGGCGCAGGCGCTGCGGCTTGATCTTACCTGGCGCAATTTTGCCGACCAGGCCAGCCTTGAGCATGCCTTGCAAGCCGGGGAAGTCGACTTTGCCCCTGGCCTTACACAGACGCCAGCCAGCCTGCGCCTGTGGTTGTTCAGCGACCCGTACATGCGCGTGCCGCAGTTGGTGGTGGGGCCGCGAACCGGTGCCATGGCCGTGGAACTGGAGAAACTCGAGGCCGAACAGCGCGTGGCGGTGCGCATGCCCAGCCAGCTGGCGGATTACCTGCGTGGCAACTACGGCAACCTGAACTTGCAGGGGGTACCCAGCGAGCGCGAAGCGCTGCAATTGGTGGTGGGTGGCCAGGCCAGTTTCGCGGTGCTGGATGAAGCCCAGCTCAGCCGCTTGTCACGCGAAAGCGAGTTTGGCGAGCTGGCGGTGGTGGGTGATATCGGCCTGCCTCAGTTACTGCGTATTGGCTCGCGGCGTGATTGGCCAGTGCTTGCCGATGTGCTTGAGCGGGGCTTGCAGGCGCTGCCGGCCAAGCAGCTGGAACAACTGCACCAGCGCTGGTTGCAGCCCAAGTACCCGCGCCTGAGTGAGTCGCCAGGCTTCTGGCAGAACCTGGCCTTGCTGTTTGGCATGTTGCTGCTGTGCGCTTTGGCCACCCTGGTGTGGCAGCGCCGGCAGCAGCGCCAGTTGGAGCGCAGCCTGCTGGCCACGCGGGAAACCCTGATGGAGCGACAGGTGCGTGAAGAGGCGTTGCGCCTGAGCCAGTTCGCCATCGACCAGAGCACGGTGGGCATTCTCTGGGTCAACTGGGACAGCCACGTGCGCTACGCCAACCACGCCGCCGAGCGCATGTTGGGGTACGCCGAGGGTGCGCTGCTGGAGCGGCCGCTGAGCGACTTCGAACCGAACCTGAACATGGACCGCTGGCTGGAACTGTGGAGGGGCGCGCGTACGGGGGCGGGGGGTGTAGGCCAGTTTGAAACGCAGTGCCGACGGGCCGACCACAGCTTGCTGCCAGTCGAGCTGTCACTGAGCTTTCTGCGTTTTCGTGATTCCGAATACCTGGTGGTGTACCTCGCCGACGTCACTGAGCGCCATCGTGCCCTGGCTGCGCTGCGTGAAAGCGAGGCGCGGCTCAAGGGCATTGCCGGGAACGTGCCAGGGCTGGTGTTTCGCCTTGAGCGCGACCCGGCCGAAGGCGATCTGGAATTCCCCTATATCAGTGAAGGCAGCGAGGCGCTGGTGGGCTATTCGCCTGTCGAAATCCAGCACCCGCAGATGGGCCTGCGCAACCTGGTGCACCCGGATGATCGTGCGGATTATCACCGGGTGCAGGACCTTGCCTTGGCCAGTGACCAGGACTGGTCGTGGCAGGGACGCATCCTCACCCGCCAGGGTGAACAGCGCTGGGCCGACATCAAGGCCAGTACCCGGCGCCTGGCCAACGGCCAGGTGGTGTGGGACGGCGTGGTGTGGGACATCACCCAGGGCAAGCGCGCGGAAATGGCCTTGGGCAAGTCTCAGGAGCAGCTGCGCGAGCTGTCTGCCCACCTGGAAAGTGTGCGAGAGGAGGAAAAAGCCCGCATCGCCAGGGAAGTGCATGATGAACTGGGGCAGATGCTGACGGTGCTCAAGCTGGAGGTATCGATGTGTGAGCTGGCCTTTGCCGAGCTGGACCCCGGCCTGAACGAGCGACTGGCCAGCATGAAACGCTTGATTGCCCAGCTGTTCCAGTTGGTGCGCGATGTGGCGACGGCCTTGCGCCCGCCGATCCTTGATGCTGGGATCGCCTCGGCAATCGAGTGGCAGGCACGACGCTTCGAGGCGCGCACGCAGATCCCTTGTCTGGTACAAGTGCCGGATAATCTGCCAGCATTGAGCGATGCCAAGGCCACTGGGCTGTTTCGTGTTCTGCAGGAGGCGCTGACCAACGTGATGCGCCATGCCCAGGCACACAGCGTGGAGATTGAGCTGGTGCACGAGGACGGGCAGTTGCGCATGACTGTCAGCGACGATGGCCAAGGCTTTTGCCGCGAGCAGCCCCGGCCCACCTCGTTTGGCCTGGTGGGCGTGCGTGAGCGGGTGTTGATGCTGGGGGGCAGCATGGCGCTGGACAGTGAGCCGGGCGAGGGCACCAGCCTGAGCGTGGCCATACCGTTGGAGTAGGAGAACGATCGTGATTCGAGTGCTGGTGGCCGAAGACCACACCATTGTCCGTGAAGGCATCAAGCAGCTGATTGGCCTGGCCAAGGACATGCAGGTGGTGGGGGAGGCCGGTAACGGCGAGCAGTTGCTTGAAACCCTGCGCCATACGCCGTGCGAAGTGGTATTGCTGGATATCTCCATGCCGGGCGTGAATGGCCTGGAGGCGATCCCGCGGATTCGTGCGCTTCACGATGCACCGGCAATCCTGATGTTGTCGATGCACGACGAGGCGCAGATGGCGGCCCGGGCACTGAAGGCTGGCGCGGCGGGCTATGCCACCAAGGACAGTGACCCGGCGCTGTTGTTGACCGCGATTCGGCGGGTGGCGGGTGGTGGGCGCTACATCGACCCTTCGCTGGCCGACCGCATGGTCTTCGAAGTGGGCCTGACCGAGTCCCGGCCGTTGCACACGTTGCTGTCGGAGCGCGAGTTTTCGGTGTTCGAGCGCCTGGCCCAGGGCGCCAACGTCAACGACATTGCCCAGCAGCTGGCACTGTCGAGCAAAACCATCAGCACCCACAAGGCGCGCCTGATGCAGAAGCTGAAAGTGAACTCGCTGGCGGAGCTGGTGAAGTACGCCATGGAGCACAAGCTGGTCTGATTGCGACATACACAATCGGTAAACCTGTCGAGGTCCTTGTGGGAGCGGGCGTGCCCGCGAAAGGGCCTGACCTGCCGATCTCTATGGCTGTGCCGGCCTCTTCGCGGGCATGCCCGCTCCCACAGGTTCGGTGGAGTGCTCGGGAGGGCATTCCAATCCCGCCATCCTTGTAGGGCAATCCCTACAACAAATCTTCCAACCGGATGATGGCATTCTCTCAGCACCCCCGATTTTCGGGCGCTTGCGCCTCTTCTACTCTTTTGCCTACGCAGTCATCCAACAAAAAGGTGCAGGCATGAGCGAGGCGAAGTCGAACGCTGCAACCAGCGAAACGCTGGTCAGCTTCCGTGGTGTGCAGAAGAGCTACGACGGCGAGTCGCTGATCGTCAAAGACCTCAACCTGGATATCCGCAAAGGCGAGTTCCTTACCCTGCTCGGCCCGTCCGGCTCGGGCAAGACCACCAGCCTGATGATGCTGGCCGGCTTCGAAACCCCTACGGCCGGTGAGATCCAGCTGGCCGGGCGCTCGATCAACAACGTGCCGCCGCACAAGCGCGACATCGGCATGGTGTTCCAGAACTACGCGCTGTTCCCGCACATGACCGTGGCCGAGAACCTGGCCTTTCCGCTGACCGTGCGCAACCTGAGCAAGACCGACATCAGCGAGCGGGTGAAGCGCGTGCTGAACATGGTCCAGCTCGATGCCTTCGCCAAGCGTTACCCAGGCCAACTGTCCGGTGGTCAGCAGCAACGTGTGGCCTTGGCCCGGGCGCTGGTGTTCGAGCCGCAGCTGGTGCTGATGGACGAGCCGCTCGGTGCACTGGACAAGCAATTGCGTGAACACATGCAGATGGAGATCAAGCACATCCACCAGCGCCTGGGCGTGACCGTGGTGTATGTGACCCACGACCAAGGCGAAGCGCTGACCATGTCCGACCGGGTGGCGGTATTCCACCAGGGCGAGATCCAGCAGATCGCCGACCCACGCACGCTGTACGAAGAACCCTGCAATACCTTCGTCGCCAACTTCATCGGCGAGAACAACCGCATCAACGGCACCCTGCTGGCCAGCGATGGCAAGCGCTGCCAGGTGCAACTGCCGCGCGGCGAGCGGGTAGAGGCACTGGCGGTAAACGTCGGGCAGGCCGGCGAGCCGGTAACCCTGTCGATCCGCCCGGAGCGCGTGCGCTTGAACGGCCACAGCGAAAGCTGCGTGAACCGCTTCTCTGGCCGGGTGGCCGAATTCATTTACCTGGGCGACCACGTGCGGGTGCGCCTGGAGGTTTGCGGCAAGGGCGACTTCTTTGTGAAACAGCCGATTGCCGAACTCGACCCGGCCCTGGCCGTGGGCGATGTGGTACCGCTGGGCTGGGAGGTGGAGCACGCCCGCGCGCTCGATCCGATTGCCGAAGCCCATTGATGGATTGCTTCACCAACCCTGTACTGTGGAGAGAATAAGAATGCGCAAGCAGTTGAAACTGACCGCCCTGGCCCTGGGGCTGTTCGCCGCTGGCCAGGCCATGGCCGCAGACCTTACCGTGATCTCGTTCGGGGGTGCCAACAAGGCGGCCCAGGTAAAAGCGTTCTACGAGCCATGGGAGAAGGCGGGTAATGGCAAGATCGTCGCCGGTGAGTACAACGGCGAAATGGCCAAGGTCAAGGCGATGGTCGACACCAAGAGTGTGTCGTGGAACCTGGTAGAGGTTGAGTCGCCAGAGCTGGCGCGTGGTTGCGATGAGGGCATGTTCGAAGAGCTCGACCCGGCCCTGTTCGGTGATGAAACCGACTATGTGCCAGGGGCCATCCAGCCGTGCGGCGTGGGCTTCTTCGTATGGTCCACGGTCATGGCCTACAACGCCGACAAGCTGAAAACCGCACCCACCAGCTGGGCCGACTTCTGGGACACCAAGCAGTTCCCGGGCAAGCGTGGCCTGCGCAAGGGCGCCAAGTACACCATGGAATTCGCACTGATGGCCGATGGCGTTGCGCCCAAGGACGTCTACAAAGTGCTGGCAACCAAAGAAGGCCAGGACCGCGCCTTCAAGAAACTCGATGAGCTCAAGCCCAGCATCCAGTGGTGGGAAGCGGGTGCACAGCCACCGCAGTTCCTGGCCTCGGGCGACGTGGTCATGAGTTCTGCGTACAACGGGCGTATTGCCGCCGTGCAGAAAGAGAGCAACCTCAAGGTGGTGTGGAACGGCGGCATCTACGACTTCGATGCCTGGGCGATCCCTAAAGGTGCCAAGAACGCCGATGAGGCGAAGAAGTTCATCGCCTACAGCGTCAAGCCCGAGCAGCAGAAGATCTACTCCGAAAACATCGCCTATGGCCCGGCCAACTCCAAGGCTGTGAGCCTGCTGTCGGACGAGGTGAAGAAGGACATGCCGACCACGCCTGAGAACATCGCCAACCAGGTGCAGATCGATGTGGCCTTCTGGGCTGACAACAGCGAGCAGCTGGAGCAACGCTTCAACGCCTGGGCGGCGAAGAAGTAAGCCACTGGTGCAGGGGGCCGCTTTGCGGCCCATCGCCGGCAAGCCAGCTCCCACAGGGACCGCACCGTTCCTGAGGGTAATGCAGTACCTGTAGGAGCTGGCTTGCCTGCGATGGGCTGCGCAGCGGCCCCAATTCAAGTTCGTATCGCGGAGTTCGCCATGGCCATTGCAGTGCCCCTCAATGAAGGCGCAGGTCCAAGTCTCAAGCAGCGCCTAAAGCACGCCGAGCGGGTCAACCGCTGGAAGGCGCAGGCGTTGATCGCGCCGCTGGCGCTGTTTCTTCTGTTGGTGTTCCTGGTGCCGATCGCAGCGCTGCTGTACAAGAGCGTCGGCAACCCGGAAGTGGTCGGCGGCCTGCCGCGCACGGTCGAAGTCATCAGCCAGTGGGATGGCAAGAGCCTGCCCGGCGAGGACGTGTACAAGGCACTGAGCCAGGACCTGGCCGAGTCGCGCAAGAACCAGACCCTTGGCGACCTTTCCAAGCGCTTGAACATGGAACTGGCCGGCTACCGCAGTTTGTTGACCAAGACTGCCCGGGCACTGCCATTCAAGGCTGAGCCTGCCTCTTATAAAGACGCGTTGCAGGCCGTCGACGAGCGTTGGGGCGATCCGGCCTACTGGCAGGCAATACGCCGCAATACCAGTTCGGTGACGTCGTTCTACCTGCTGGCCTCTGTCGACCACCGCATCGACGACCTTGGCGAACTGGCCAAGGCCACCCCGGACCAGGCTATTTACCTGGACATTTTTGCCCGTACCCTGTGGATGGGTGTAGTGATCACCGCCATTTGCCTGGTGCTGGCCTACCCGTTGGCCTACTTGCTGGCCAACCTGCCGACCCGGCAGAGCAACCTGCTGATGATTCTGGTACTGCTGCCGTTCTGGACCTCGATTCTGGTGCGGGTGGCGGCGTGGATCGTGCTGCTGCAGTCGGGTGGCCTGATCAACAGTGCACTGATGGCCATGGGCATCATCGACCAGCCGCTGGAACTGGTGTTCAACCGCACTGGCGTGTACATCTCCATGGTGCATATCCTGCTGCCGTTCATGATCCTGCCGCTGTACAGCGTGATGAAGGGTATTTCGCCTACCTACATGCGTGCGGCGATCTCGCTGGGCTGCCACCCGTTCGCCAGCTTCTGGCGGGTGTACTTCCCGCAGACTTACGCGGGTGTGGGTGCCGGCTGCCTGCTGGTGTTCATCCTGGCCATTGGTTACTACATCACCCCGGCGTTGCTGGGTAGCCCGAACGACCAGATGGTCAGCTACTTCGTTGCCTTCTACACCAACACCAGCATCAACTGGGGCATGGCCACCGCGCTGGGTGGGCTGTTGCTGCTGGCGACCGTGCTGTTGTACCTGATCTATAGCTGGCTGGTCGGCGCCAGCCGCCTGCGCCTGAGCTGAGGAGCCTTGCCATGTTGAGCCCTTATATGTCGCCCGTGGAGCGGGTCTGGTTCTACAGCCTGCGCATTCTTTGCGGCCTGATCCTGCTGTTCCTGATCTTGCCGGTGCTGGTGATCGTGCCGCTGTCGTTCAACAGCGGCAGCTTCCTGGTGTACCCGCTGCAGGGCTTCTCGCTGCAGTGGTACCAGGACTTCTTCGGCTCTGCCGAGTGGATGCGGGCACTTAAGAACAGCATCATCGTCGCCCCGGCGGCCACGGTACTGGCCATGGTGTTTGGTACCCTGGCGGCTATCGGCCTGACCCGTGGTGATTTCCCCGGCAAGTCGCTGGTGATGGCGCTGGTGATTTCGCCGATGGTGGTGCCGGTGGTGATCATCGGTGTGGCCAGCTACCTGTTCTTTGCCCCGCTGGGGATGGGCAACAGCTTCACGTCGTTGATCCTGGTGCATGCAGTGCTGGGTGTGCCCTTTGTCATCATTACCGTGTCGGCGACCTTGCAGGGCTTCAACTACAACCTGGTGCGTGCGGCGGCCAGCCTGGGCGCTTCGCCACTGCTGACCTTCCGTCGGGTGACCCTGCCGCTGATCGCGCCTGGGGTTATCTCGGGGGCGCTGTTTGCCTTTGCCACGTCGTTTGACGAGGTGGTGGTCACGCTGTTCCTGGCCGGGCCCGAGCAGGCGACGCTGCCGCGGCAGATGTTCAGCGGTATCCGCGAAAACCTGAGCCCGACCATTGCGGCGGCGGCGACCTTGCTGATTGCCTTCTCGGTGATATTGCTGCTGACCCTGGAGTGGTTGCGTGGGCGTAGCGAGAAGATGAGAACCCAGCAGCCGGCCTGATTTTCGGGTGCCTGCACTGGCCTCATCGCCGGCAAGCCAGCTCCCACAGGGATCTCCACAGGCTTTGAGAGATGCAGAATCCTGTGGAGATCCCTGTGGGAGATTCTATGGTTTCTGGCAATGGCATCAGGGTTGCCAGGTGCTCGCCACAGCATCTTCAGCGCCTGGGAGACCGAGCGCCGCGCGT
>NZ_JBIBGE010000036.1:0-65316 GCF_042956345.1 Pseudomonas sp. NPDC008258 | reverse complement strand
GGCGGTGGCGGTGGTTTGAACGCGGGGATGCTGTGGTTCAACGTGATTTCGCTGAAGACGGCCTACAACAGCCTGCAGAAGAGCAATGCACCGGAATACACCTTGGGGTTTGCTTCATCGGTGTTCGGGGTGATCGGTGCAGCGGCGGCAACGCTGGTTAGCACGCGGGCAACGCAGAAGGCCGTGATGCTGCGATTGAGTGCCACCACGCCGGGTATGGCCTTTGGCAATGGAATCATCAAGTTCTTGAGTAGCAATCTGTTTGCGCGTTTGGCTGGTTATCCGGCGATAGCATTCAGCCTATTTTCTGACATATCAAAGGGAATGCGTCAGCTCAAAAGTGGGGGTTCAACTGCAGGCGGATACACATTAGCCGGAGGGGTGACTACGGCTATCGGCTCTGCTGTCGCCCTTGAGGCAGGACTTGCGGTTGCCGGCGCAACAACATTGGTACCCTTTGCCGGATGGGCCGCAGCTGCCCTCGTATTGGTAGGCGTAGCCATCATGGCGGGGGGGCTTTATCTGCACGCCAAGGCACATGAGCACCTTCACAGCCCAATTGAGATGTGGGCCGCACGCAGCATCTTCGGTAATCGCATCAATGATGGAGAAATACGTCCTGACATCACGTTGGACTATGAGAAAAAACTCCCTGATTACACCTCGCTACAAGCCGAGGTCAAAGCCTGGCACACCGAGCATTACGGACCAAAACTACTGTCCGCCGAACAGGCTCTGTTGTTCGGTATAAAGAATGTCGATAGCCGATGGCATCAGAATAATCACTGGTCTCCGCCCAACTGGACAGCTATCACACATAACGAAGTCGCCACGCCTCAACCAACCGTTGAGTTCACGGTGCTGCTGCCAGGCTTCGTGCTTGGGATAAGCGAATGGTCAGGAAGTTTAAGCGCCCTGCGTGACGACCAAGGAATGGACATATTCCCAATAGCCCCGACCAGCCACATCGTAGGTGCTGGTTTGGTACTGCATTTCGAGAACACACTGGCCAATCAGGATCATGTCTCACTGCATTTGTCTTACAGCGCCAATCAAGGACTGGACGAAGGCAATGAGACCCAATCAATATTTCGTCTGGAGCGCTGATCATGGCAACCATCTGGATATTCAATTCATCGTTAGACTCTGGACACAAACCTGCAATCGGGGGGCAACTATTAAATCTATCCGACAATCTTTTATGCTTGAGAAACCCATGGGTCACGGACTCGGTATTCATGGGGAAATTGTACTGCGCGATGATTACCATACCAATGATCGGCTTCTACCCTTATCTATTCGACGGGGAGTTCATGACGTATTTTAAATCCACCCCAATTTTAATGACCAGCTTCGCACTCTCGCCCTTCACCTTCCTCCCGTTCCTAATTTACCGAATATACTTCATAAAGCGCTTATCGAGCATATGCTTCAACCGATCAACTCAGAGGATTTACTACCAACGCCTGAGTAAAGTATTCGTCTTCGAGTGGAGCAACACCGGCGGTGGCCTTTTCAAACGCACCGAATACGGGGGCTCATCCTTCAGCACCAGCTACGCCCTCGCCTTCGCCCCCCGCCGAGCCGACGGCAGCCTCCACCAAAAAGACTGCCTCTGGGTCGACAGCAACGAACCCACCGAGTCCGGTGTCAGGCACGTTGCCGAAGTCTGGGAATACTTGCGCCACTTCATGGCCCACGGCCCAGCCAAGCTCCCCCCACCCGGCGAACCCAACTGGTGGCACAAACCGCTGCACGCCATCTGCCTGACCCCGGCAGAAGCCTGGCGCCACTATGCCCCCTGGCGAACCGGCGAGCCCGGTGAAATGCAGGGCAAGAAAAACTGGCAACTGCCCTTCTGGGCAGTGCTGTTCCCGTACAACCTTACGGTCGCGATCTGCTGGTATGGCATCTGCCGCCTGTTCAATGTGAGGGCCGCACCGCCGCCCCCTGAAGCCTTCGAAGAGGCACCTGTCAAACCTGGCAAAAGGAAGCGCAAATGATACGTATCGTACTCGGAGGACATCGCCATCAATAAAACTTCCTGCACCTGCACTAACGTGTAGGAAGTTACTGACAAAACGGAGCCAAGTACTCAACAAAATAATACCTTGCAACAACGAAATCAGTTAATTAGATCTCAAAATATTTCTCCACTTGCTTTTCCCGCCGGGCACTCCTGACACTACCCTATCAACTGATGGAGAATGGCATGTCCCGACTTGAAGAGTTTCGAGCAATCCAAAGGCTGATCGCCGTAAAAAAATCCCGACTGGCCCAGATCGAGAGTGACCCAAGGTTCATACTTGATTCTGCGTTTGAAGAAAAACTTCAAGCCTTGCTGGCCGAATACCCGTTCGGCCGTGAGCACATAATGAAAATGGTAGTCAGCAAGGCCGACCAACCACTGGACTTCTGCCAACCCGCATTGCCACGACCACGGCAGCATGCTTTCAGCCACGGGCGCCCCATGAAATCCTACAGAAACCCCCACACGCTCGAGGTAGTCGAAGCCAGAAGCATCGGGCACAAAACCCTGCAAATGTGGATTCAGCAGTATGGCCGCCCTGAAGTCGAAGCCTGGGCAAGCCTTTGGCCTTGACGCCGCCGCAGGTGCTTTGAACAACCCTGCCATAGAGCGGCGAACACAAAATGGCGTACTTTGCCGCCAAGCCCGACCGCCCGTGCCACCTACCGCAGCCTGCTCCGCTACTGTTCGGTAACCGAACAATAGCCCCTGCTCCGAATTGACGCTGCCGCCTTCACTGCGCACCATGCACCGGCCTTGCGTGCCCTCCTGCCTGGGACTTGGTCACGTACCTGTAGCAACGCAGCTGAATACAATTTCAAGAAACGAGCAGTTTATGAACCACACCAAGACCACCCCCGCCGCACCCCGGATGCCCCAGGGTTCGATTGGCGACAAGCTTCGCGGCGCCTTCGGCGTCGGCAAGACCCGTTGGGGCATGCTTGCCCTGGTGTTCTTCGCCACCACCCTGAACTACATCGACCGCGCCGCGCTCGGCATCATGCAACCCGTGCTGGCCAAGGAAATGAGCTGGACGGCGATGGACTACGCCAACATCAACTTCTGGTTCCAGGTCGGTTATGCGATCGGCTTTTTGCTTCAGGGCCGGTTGATCGACAAGGTTGGGGTAAAACGCGCCTTCTTCTTTGCCGTGCTGCTGTGGAGCCTGGCTACCGGCGCCCACGGTTTGGCCACTTCTGCGGCCGGTTTCATGGTCTGCCGCTTCATCCTTGGCCTGACCGAGGCCGCCAACTACCCGGCTTGTGTGAAGACCGTGCGGTTGTGGTTCCCGGCAGGCGAGCGGGCCATCGCTACCGGCCTGTTCAATGCTGGCACCAACGTCGGCGCCATGGTCACGCCGGCCCTGCTGCCGCTGATCCTCGCCGTGTGGGGCTGGCAGGCTGCATTCATCGCCATGGGCAGCCTGGGCCTGGTGTGGGTGGTGCTGTGGCTGCTGAAATACTACAACCCTGAAGACCACCCCAGCGTGCGCCAGAGCGAGGTGCAGTACATCCAGCAGGATGACGAGCCCGAGCCGACCCGCGTGCCGTTCAGCCGTATCCTGCGCCTGCGCGGTACCTGGGCATTCGCGGTGGCCTATGCGATTACCGCGCCGGTGTTCTGGTTCTACCTGTACTGGCTGCCGCCGTTTCTCAACCAACAGTACAGCCTGGGCATCAATGTGACCCAGATGGGCATCCCGCTGATCATCATCTGGCTGACCGCAGACTTCGGCAGCATCGGTGGCGGCATCCTGTCGTCCTGGCTGATCGGCCGTGGCGTGCGCGCCACCACCGCGCGGCTGGTGTCGATGCTGATCTTCGCCTGCACCATGGTCAGCGTCGTGTTTGCCGCCAACGCCAGCGGCCTGTGGGTCGCGGTGGCGGCCATTTCGCTGGCGGTGGGTGCGCACCAGGCGTGGACGGCGAACATCTGGAGCCTGGTGATGGACTACACGCCCAAGCACCTGGTCAGCACGGTGTTCGGCTTCGGCAGCATGTGCGCGGCGATCGGCGGGATGTTCATGACGCAGATCGTCGGCAGCGTGCTGACCGCCACGAACAACAACTATGCCGTGTTGTTCACCATGATTCCGGCCATGTACTTCCTGGCTCTGGTGTGGATGTACTTCATGGCACCGCGCAAGGTCGAGAGCGCCTGAAGTGCGCTAGCCAGTTACCTCTACGGGGCCCTTGCGGGCCCTTTTTTTCGGATGGAATTTCTTAGTGTGCGGATAACCGGTCAGACCCTGGCCAGCACAGCCATGGCTTTCTCCAGCGCCATGCGCGCACGCTGTTCACCGCTGATGCCCTGCTCCAGCAATTGCCGCGTGGGAATTTCCAGGCTCAGCGGCACGGTTGCCGGCAAGGCGCGCAGCAAGGCAACCAGGTCGGCTTCGCCGTCGCCAGGGAAACGCCGCTCATTGCGAGCCTGGCGCAGGATCTCGTCCATGTCGGCCGGCACCGGACCGGCAACGTCGCACAGCTGGGCATAGCGCATGCGCTGCGGCGCCAGTTTCCGTAGGTCATCCAAAGAAGACCTGGAGCGATTGAAGTGGAAAGCATCCACCAGCACACAGCCGTTGGCGCGGTTGGCGTTGGCCACCACTCGCATGGCCTGGTCGAGGTTGCGCACATCGGTCCAGGGCATGAACTCCAGGTGCGGATGAATACCGAACCCCGCCGCCAGTTCGCACAACGCGGCAAAGCGCTCGGTCAGACGGGCTTCATCCGGGTCGTTGCCTGCCACCAGCAACTCAGTCCCCCCTAGCTCGGCACCTGTCGCCAGAATCGGTTCGAAATCGGCTACGCAGGTTTCCGGTTTCAGCCGCAGGATCTCCAGGTCGAGCACCTTGATACCCGTGTCGCGCAGGCGCGCCTGGGTCTGCTGACGCAGGTTGGCGTCGGCCACCAGCGGGAAGTGCAACTCCTGCTCGGTAGCCGGTACCAAGCGAAGGCCTACGTGGCTGTAGCCGGCGCGGGCAGCCGCCTCGACCATGTCCGGCGGGGACAGTTCGAGCACCGTGAGGGCCGCGAGGGAGAAAATTCGATCAGTCATTTATCGTCACCAGGAAAAGTAGGTTGCATCAGGCAATGCTTTCGGGGGTGCAGGCACGGCCCGTTTCCGCTGCCTGGCGGATTGCTTCGATCAGCGCCAGGGTGCGGCCACCGTCGGCAGCATCGATCAGTGGTGCCTGCTCACCCCTCGCAACCCGCACAAAATGCTGCAATTGCAGGGTCAGTGCCTCACCCGCCGGGATGCTTTCTTCGCTTTGCAGCAGCGGCGTATGCCATCCCGAGCCTGTCTCGGCGTAGTGCCAGCGCTTGAGCTGGGGAATGCTCAGCGCACCCTGGGTGCCAGCCAGCAGGTAGCATGGCTGGCCCTCCTGGCGCGGATAGATCGGGCTTTCGCCAGAGTCCAGCTCCCAGCTCCACGGCGCAGCCACGGCGTCGGAACCGGTCAGGCTGCCCAACGCGCCGTTGGCAAACTGCAGCAGCACCGCCGCGCTGTCTTCGTTGGCAAAGCCGCGCACGTCGTTACGGGTGAACGCCTGCACCTGCACCACCTCGCCACACAGGTGGCGCAGCAGATCGAGGTCGTGGATCAGGTTGGTCAGCAAGAAGCCGGCGCCCGGCTCACGACGCCAAGCCGTTTCGAAGTAGCTGTCGGGTTTTTGCAGTTGCCACAGCGCGGTGACATTGATCAGCCGGCCCAGCTTGCCGTCGGCGATCGCCTGGTGCGCCTTGACGATCAGCGGATTGTGCCGCCGGTGGTGCCCTACCAGTACAGGTACGCCATGGCGGCGCGATGCATCTACCAACGCGCGCACCTCATCCAGGTGCACGCCCACCGGCTTCTCGACCAACACCGGCACACCGGCCTCGACGCAATCCAGGGCGCAAGCCACATGCAGGTTGTTCGGGTTGGCAACGATTACGGCTTCGGGGCGTGCGTGCTCCAGCATTTGCCGGTGGTCGGCAAAACAGGGTACGCCACATTCGGCAGCAAAGGCCTCAGCCTGCGGGCCAGGGTCGGCCACCGCACACAGCTGGGCTTGCGGCACATTGCGCAAGTGTTGGTAGTGCTGGCGGCCCATGATGCCGGCGCCGATCAAGGCAATACGAAGGGGTGCGTTCAACAGCCTGTCCTCTTGTCATTGTTGTTTTATGGATTCTGAAATCAAGTTCCACAATCCACTCCAGACAATTTAGAACCAAGTTCCGCTTTTCAGAAGAACCGGCAGAACAGACTGTGCGGTAATCGACCGGAAAAGTGCCGTCAGGCAAACAATTCGCTTGCCCGGCTGGCCGCCGACAGCTCTTGCGCCGCAGCCAGCAACAGCGGCGCCAGCTCTGCCAGGCGGCTTTGCGTCATGCGGGCACTGGGCCCGGCGATGCTCAACACGCCGATCACTTCCTCGGTGAATGGGCGTCGCACCACGGCAGCCAGCGCCGAGGTACCAATGGCCGAGGTTTCCTCAACCCAGGCATAACCACGCTCGCGGGCACGGTGCAGGTAAGCGAGCAGTTCGTCTGTTGAGCGCGGTGCGTTCGGGCCGAACTGCGCGGGGTCGGCAATGCCTTGGCGCAATACCATCTGTAGCGCCTGCTCATCGTCCAGGCTGGCCAGCCAGGCATGCCCGGAGGCGGTGTAGAACAGCGGTGCGTCGCGGCCCATGTCCGGGTCGTAACGCAGCCCGGAGCGGGCGCCCTGGGATTTGGCGATCCAGGTCTGGCGGGCACCGTCGATCACGCCGAGGCGTACCAGCTCACCGCTGTCCTGGGCCAGGCGGTCGAGGATCGGCTGGATGATGTCGGCACCATTGCTCGACAGGTAGCGAAACCCCAGGGCCACCAGCTTGGAAGACAACTGGTAGCGGCTATTGTCGCGGTTCTGCCGCACGTAGCCCAACCGCACCAACTCGGTGAGCATGCGGTGGGCAGCGCTTTTGGGGATGTCCAGGCGCTCGGCCAGAGTTTGCAACGGCAACCCCTGCGGTTCGCCGGTAAGGCTTTCTACAAGACTGAAGGCGCGTTCGATCTGACTACCAGCCATGACTACAGGTCCCTGATTTTTTTGCGAATTCTAGAAGATGATTCCACACCGGCGATAGGTACCGCAGCCAGCGACCACTGAAATGTCCGGTTATCGCCCAATACTTGCCATGCACAGGCCCCCCACGCTTGCGGGTAGAACCGTTGACGATGAGAATATGGAACCTTGTTCCAATAACAATACAGGAATACAGCGATGCCTTCTGCGCCTTTCGATACCGAATGCGATGTACTGGTCATAGGCTCCGGCGCCGCCGGGCTGGCCGCGGCGGTGACAGCTGCCTGGCATGGGCAGAAGGTGATCGTGGTCGAGAAGGAGCCGGTGTTTGGCGGCGCCACCGCCTGGTCCGGTGGCTGGGCCTGGGTGCCGCGCAACCCGCTGGCACGGCGCGCCGGCATCGAGGAGGACATCGAACAGCCGCGCACTTACCTGCGCAATGAATTGGGCGCGTATTACAACGCTGAGCGTGTCGATGCATTCCTTGAGGCGTGCCCACATATGGTGGCGTTCTTCGAGAAGCACACAGCCCTGCAATTTGCCGACGGTAACGGGATTCCTGACATGCATGGGGACACACCGGGCGCCGCCCAGGGGGGCCACCAAGTGATCGCCGCGCCTTATGATGCCCGCGAGGTGGGCGCCTTGCTACCACGTTTGCGCAAAACCATGCGCGAAACCTCGTTCATGGGCATGCCGATCATGGCGGGCGCAGACCTTGCCGCGTTCCTCAACATGACCCGCTCGCCCAGGGCTTTGCTGCATGTCTGCAAGCGCTTTGGCCGCCACCTGTATCACCTGGCCCGGCACGGGCGGGCGATGCATCTGGTCAATGGTGTGGCGCTGGTGGCACGCCTGGCCAAGTCGGCACAAGCGCTTGGCGTGCACCTGCAAGAATCCGCGCCAGCCAAACGCCTGCTGGTAGAAGATGGCCAGGTACGGGGCGCCTTGGTCGCAACGCCGCAGGGCGAACACATGATTCGGGCAAAGGCCGTGGTACTGGCGGCAGGTGGCTTCCCCAACGACAGTGCCCGGCGTCGGCAACTGTTCCCGCGCGATGCCAGCGGCAAAGACAACCTGGCCCTGCCACCGCAAGGTTGTTCAGGTGACGGGCTGCGCCTGGGCGAATCGGCCGGCGGCGTGGTGGCCACCGACCTGAAGTCGCCAGTGGCCTGGGCCCCGGTTTCGCAGGTGCCGCACCGCGATGGCAGCATCGGCCACTTTCCGCACATCATCGAGCGTGGCAAGCCGGGCATCATTGGCGTGCTGGCCAACGGCAAGCGTTTCGTCAACGAAGCGCACGGCTATTACGACTATGTATCGGCCATGGTCGCGGCAGTGCCGCAGGGTGAGGACGTGTGCTCGTGGCTGGTCTGCGACCATCGCTTCCTGCGCCGCTACGGCCTGGGCCATGCCCGCCCCGCGCCGCTGCCGGTGTGGCCACATGTACGCAGCGGCTACCTCAAGCGCGGCGCCACGCTCGAACAGCTCGCCCAGGCCTGCGGCATCGACCCCTCCGGGTTGCGAGCCACGGTCGACGCGTTCAACGCCCATGCCCGCAAAGGGCAGGACCCGGCGTTTGGCCGTGGCTCCACGCCGTTCAACCGCAAGCAGGGTGACCCACAGCACAAGGGGCCGAACCCTTGTGTAGCACCCATCGAGCACGGGCCGTTCTATGCGGTGAAGGTAAAGCCCGGCTGCTTTGGCACCTTTGCCGGGCTGCGTACCGATGGCAGTGCCCGCGTGCTGGATGAGGCCGGGCAGCCGATTGCCGGGCTGTATGCGGCGGGTACCGACATGGCCAGTGTTTTCGGTGGCTGGTACCCGTCGGGTGGCATCAACCTGGGGCCGGCGCTGACCTTTGGCTATGTGGCCGGGCGGCATATTGCCGGCGTGCGGGGATATGAGTGAGCGCCGCGATGTATCCCCTGAAGTTTTTCGGCTGCCTGGACGGGCCTCTTCGCGGGCGCGCCCGCTCCCACAGGAACTCTGCAAACCATGAACCTGTGGTGATCCTGTGGGAGCGGGCAAGCCCGCGAAAGGCCCAGCCCTAACGCCGACTCAAGCAAAGCCCGCAAAGAAGGGGCTACATCCGATTTTTTAAGTAATTTGATTGATCTGCGCCAACCAGTACGGCACATCCACTTCATCGATCTGCTCGGCGCGCAGGAAGCGCTCGGCATACTGGCGGTACACCCCGCTGCTCAGGAACAGTTGCAGCAGCTGCCCGTCGATGTGCCGGTCGCGGGCCATGAACACCATGATCCTGACCGACTCGGATAACGTCTTGGGCGGTTTGTACGGCCGGTCGGCCGCCGTCAGCGCCTCGAAGATGTCGGCAATGGCCATGACCCGCTCGGCAATACCCAGGTCTTGCTCACCCAGCCGGCGTGGATAGCCGCTGCCATCCAGTTTTTCGTGGTGGTTGCCGGCAATGTCCGGCACCCGCTTGAGCTGGCGAGGGAATGGCAACGCGCTGAGCAGGATGATGGTCTGCACGATGTGTTCGTTGATCTTGAAGCGTTCCTCGTCATTCAGCGTACCGCGCCGGATCGACAGGTTGTACAGCTCGCCGTGGTTGCTGGCATACGGCGGCAGGCGCATGTCGAACCCCCAGTGGTTGCGCGGGTCGCCCTTGACCACCGGTGGCTTGCGCTCGCCCCAGGGCACACGGTGCTCGGCACGGTCGGCCAGCAGGGGCTCCTCTACAGGCAGTGCCGGTTGCAGGGCACCGGCGAAGCGCTCGGCCTCGTCGCGGGAAATGCCCAGGCGGTTGTCGAAGTGACGCTGCCAGCGGCGCTGGCCGATTTGCTGCAGGCGCTCGATATCGGCGTCCTGCATGAACTCGCCGCCAATATTGGCCTGGGCGACGAGGGCGAAGTCTTCGTGCAGCTCGGCTTGGCTGCGGGCCAGGGCGGCTTGCAGCACCTGCGGGTCGCCACCGCTGGCCAGGCCTTGCCAGTACGCCAGCTCGGCATCGCGCCACAGCACTTCAAAACGCATGCGTACTTCGTGGATGCGGTTGTAGAGGGTTTCCAGCTTGGTCGCCTTGTCCACCACGTACTCGGGGCTGGTGATCTTTCCACAGTCGTGCAACCAGGCCGCCACGCGGAATTCGTAGCGCTCGGCCTCGGTCATGCTGAAGCTGGCATACGGGCCGCTGTCAGCGGCCGCCACCTGGTCCAGCAGCATCTGCGCCAGTTGCGGCACCCGCTCGCAGTGGCCGCCGGTATAGGGGCTTTTGGCATCGATGGCATCGGCCAGCAGCTTGATCATGGCGTCCATCAGGCGTTGCTGGGCTTCGGCCAACTGGCGCGTTTCGATGGCCACCGCCGCCACACCCGATAGCTCCTGGACAAACCGCTGGAACGGCTGGCCAAGCTGGTCGCGCGCCTGCGCCTCATCCAGTTGCAACAGCAGAATGCCCAGCAGCGCCTGGCTGCGGTCATTCAACACCACGGCCAAGCTGCGCTCGTGCAGGCCCAAGGCCTGGGTAACTTGCGCAGCCAGCGTGTGGCGGGGCCCTTCGTCCACCGCCAACTCGGCGGGGTATTGCTCGCCGCAGCACGAGGCTGCCAGGCGCAGCAACCCGTGGTCGGCGTCAAACAGGTACACCACGCCGGCCTCGACCCCGGCAGCGTGCACCAGATGAGTCAGTACACCATCAAGCATGCGATCCAGGTCGCGCTCGCGGCTAAGCGCCAGGGTGATGGCCTGGAAGCCCTGGATGGTGCCAGACATCCGGCCAAGCACCTGGCTCAGCTCGCGCACTTCAGACACCCTCGACTTTACCCCGACTTCGCGGCTGAAATCGAAGCCGGCCAGACCTTGCACCTGCTCGGCCAGCTGCTTCAGCGGGCGACCGATGCGCCGGCCGAGCACGCCCCCGAGCACCAGCAGCACCGCCATCAGCACAGCAGTCCAGAGCAACTGTTCGAACAACACCTGGCGCGCACCGGCCAGCAGCTCGTGGCCCGGCACGGCCATCAGCACTTGCAGGTCCTGCCCGGCGAGCGTAGTCAGCGGGATGCGCATGCCGTACCAGGTCTGGCCGTCCACCTGATAGGGCTGTGACTGGGGGCCTTGTGGCGGGTCAGCGTACAGGTGCTGCAGGCTTGCCACACCGAGCTCGTCGATGCGCGACAGGCGCACGCCTTGGCGTTCGTGCACGATTACCCGCTGCAAGTCCGGGTAGGCCACAACGTTGCCCTGCTCGTCCAGCACGGCAATTTCAGTACCGGGCGTGATACGCAGGCCCTGGGTTTCGCTGGCCAGGTCATTCACTGAAACGTCCATGCCAATCACTGCCCCGCCGTCGACGCTGCGCTGGGCCAGGGTCAGGCCAATTTCGCGAGTGGTGAAAAACACATAGGGCGGGGTCAGCACCGTGGTGGGTTGCGCGCTGGCTTCGGCGAACCATGCGCGGGTGCGCGGATCGTAGCGGTATTCGGGTTTGGCCTGGGTGTGCAACAGGTTCAGCGCCCGGTCGTAGTAGCGCCATTCACCCTGCACCCGCCCGTCCTCATCCCGGTTGACGCTCTGCACCAGGAATGCCGTACCCGGTGGTGCTGCAAAACGTTGCATCAGCTGCGGGTCACGCAACCGGCGGACCAACAGGAAATCGCCGTTGGCGTAGCCCATGTAGGCGGCGCTGAGCATGCGGTTGGCGTCCAGTGTCTCGACCAGTTGCGGCAACCGTTCCAGGCGCTGTGCCTGGGTGTGCGCAGCAGGGTTGTGAGCCAGCAGGGGGATGCTGCTCTGTACGGGGTCTATCAGGCGCCGGGCGCGTTCGTCGATGGTCTTGCCGACCTGCTGGGCGGCATCTGCGGCGGCGGCGACCAAGGTCTGGCGGATACCGTGGTAACCCTGCCAGGCCAGCGCAGCACCGAGCAACAGCATGCCCAGCACAATGGCCAGCGCCACCAGCCATTGCAGCGACATGCCACGCCTGGCTTTGTCAGCAACACGACCCGTCGACACGCAGCCCATTCCAGGTACTCCATGTGATGCAAATTGAGGGAGCAGCCAGGACGATCATGCGGGCCGAAGCCATTCGCAGGCAGCGTGACAGGCCCAATGGTGGCAATTAGCCCTGGCCCGTCCTGGCAGGAGTGTAGAGTGCGGCTGGGAGTTTTGCCGGGACGAACGAAGAAATCCAGGTAACAATTTCAGCGCTTGTCAGGGCCTCTTCGCGGGCAAGCCCGCTCCCACAGGTACTGCACTGGCTTCGGGCTCACCTTTAACCTGTGGGAGCGGGCTTGCCCGCGAAGGGCCGCAAAGCGGCCCAGAGCCTGATCACCTGCGAGCCCGTTGTTCCAACATCACCAGCACGCCAACAATCAACGCCTGCATCCCTTCATTCAACTCCACCTCCATTTCCGACTCCTCCCCTGCCCGGTCGGCATCCAGCAGCGGCTCACGCCCCGACACGGTGTACACCGTATCGGCCACCGCAAAACCATGGAACGCCACCGTGGACAGCAACCAGCGCGCCTGCTCCAGGCTCAGGCCGTATGCCTGGGCGATGTGCGCCTGGTGGTCGTTGATCTTGTCGATCATCGCCTCGGTTGCCGCCAGCCTGCGGATCACATAGGGCGTCAGCCCTGGGTGAGCCTTGACGAACGCCTGCACCGACGTTGCAAAGCGCATCAGGTAGGCCTGCAAGCCTTCTGCACTGTCGCCCTGCGCCCTGGGGATCTGCCAACGCTGGAAGATCTCCTCGGCCACCAGGCACTTGAGTGCCTCAATGTTCGCCACGTGCTTGTACAACGCCATGTGACTCACCCCCAACGCAGCTGCCACGCCTACGAAAGTGAGGCCAGGCAAGCCAATGGCGATGCTGACGTCAGCAATGCGTTCACGGGTAATGGTGCGCGGGCGACCGCGTCCAGACGTACGTTCAGGTGGTTGCATCGGGTCCTCCGGGCTTCTTGAAGACAGTCTTGTAGCTGTCTTGTCGGGATTTCGCAAATTAGTTTATAGTCATGCAACTAATTCGTTTTCAGCTTCCCAGGCCCGTTTCATGTCTGACTCATCCTCCCCCCTCGACGCCGCCCCTGTCGGCGGCAAGGTGCGTAGCCCTCTGCGCCGTGTGCTCTATCCCATTCGCGGGCGGCTGGCCCTGGCGGCATTGTTGTCCGCAGCGGGAGCGATGCTGGCCCTGGTCCCTCTGGCAGGCGTTGCGCACATCGCACAACTGGCCCTGAGCGAATCTGGCTCATCGGGCGCCATTGGCTGGGCCATCGCGGCCAGCGTCGCCAGCCTGTTCACAGGGATGACCTTGATAACCGCCGCCGAGCTGTTGGCGCACCAGGCCGACAACCACATTACCCATCACTTGCGCGTTGCCATTGGCCAGCGCCTGATGCAAGTGCCGCTCGGCTGGTTCAGCGAACGAGCGTCGAGCGAGGTGAAACGTGCCATGCAGGACGACATCGGCACCTTGCATAGCCTGACCGCGCACTTTTTCACTACCTTGGGCCGCGCCGTCGGCGCCGTGGCAGTGTCGGTGGCCTACCTGTTCGCCACGGACTGGTGCCTGGCACTGGTCGTGCTGCTGCCCTTCCCTGCGTTCTTCCTGTTTCTGCACCGGGCCATCAAGGCCAGCGCAGCGCATATGGGTGACGTGGTCACGGGTATGGCACGCATCGACAATGCTGTGGTCGAGTTCATCAATGGCATGCCGCTGGTCAAAGCGTTCGGCGACCACGGCAATGCCCAGGACCGCTACCGTGCGGCGGTCGATGCCTTCGCCGACACCTTCACCGGCTTCACCCGCCCACTGGTTACGGCGATGGCCCGGGCCAATGCCTTGATAGCGCCTGTGACAGTACTGGGCGTGGTGCTGCTGGCCGGCATGCTGTTCGTGGCCCTGGGCCGGATCGAGCCGCTTCAGATCCTGCCCTTCGCCCTGGTCACGCCGGGGCTGTGCGCACCGTTGCAGTTGTTGCACTACATCACCCATGACCTGAACAACGCAGTGGCAGCAGCCCAGCGTGTGCAGGCCCTGCTGGACACGCCGGTGCTGCCGGCTCCTGCTGCTGGCAGCCTGCCCAACGGCAGCGAAATACGCGTGGAACGGGTGAGCCATGCCTACGTGCCTGGCACCCCTGTGCTGAACGACGTCAGCTTCAACCTGGCCCCCGGTACCACCACCGCCATCGTCGGCCCCTCCGGCGCCGGCAAGTCGACCTTGGCGCGCCTGCTTCTGCGCTTCTTCGACCCCGATGCCGGGCGCATCACCTTGGGCGGTGTCGACCTGCGGCAAGTCGAGAGCCGCGAGCTGTACCGGCGCATCGGTTTCGTACTGCAAGACGTACGGCTGATCCATGCCAGCGTGGCCGAAAACATCGCCCTGGGCCAACCGGCTGCAACCCGCGAGCAGATCGAAACGGCGGCGCGCCTGGCCAACATTCATGCACGCATCCTGCAGCTGCCGCGTGGCTATGACTCGGTGATAGGGGAAGACGCGCAATTGTCAGGAGGCGAACAGCAACGCCTCAGCATCGCCCGCGCCGTGCTACTCGACCCGCCTGTGCTGATACTGGACGAGGCCACCGCAGCCGCCGACGCCGAAAGCGAGTCGGCGATCCAGGATGCCCTGTCGCGCTTTGCAAAGGGTCGCACCCTGCTGGTCATCGCCCACCGGCTGGACACCGTGATGAACGCCGACCAGATCCTGGTGATCGACCAGGGCGCCCTCTGCGAACAAGGCCGACACGCCGGATTGCTCGCGCGCCAAGGCCTGTATGCCCGGCTGTGGGAACAGGGCCGCTATCAGAACACCATGGACAAGGCGCTGCCAGCATGCTGAAAACTTTCATTCGACTGCTGGGCGACAGCGCCCCGGCATGGCGCCGCTATTGGCTGATGACCGTGTTGTATGGGGTGTTCAGTGGCCTGACCATCAGTGCTCTGGCGCCGATCATGCTGCACCTGCTGAACAACGAAGTACGTGCTGCCAGCGCCTGGCTGGCCGTACTGGCAGCCGGCTTGGTGCTGTGCTGGGCCTGGCGACGCCGCGTGGAGCAGGCAGGTATCAGCCTGGCCGTGGCCGTGTTGCAAGGTGGCCGCCATTACATCGGCGCGCACGTGGCTCAGCTGCCGCTGGGCTGGTTCACCCCGCAGAACACGGCGCGGCTTGGCCACGTGATCACCCAAGGCACGATGGCCGTGGCCCAGTTGCCTGCCCATGTGCTTACACCCTTGATCAGTGGCAGCGTCACGCCACTGGTGTTGCTGCTTGCGCTGTTCACCCTGCACCCGCCGCTGGGGCTGATCGCTCTACTGGCATTGCCGGCGTTGGCAGCCGTGTTGTTGTTCAGTGCCCGCCTGGGGCGCAGCGCCGACCAGGCTTTTAACCAGCACTTCGCCGAAGCCAGCATGCGAATGGTCGAATTTGCCCAGGCGCAGTCAGTGCTGCGCGCCTTCAATGGTGCCGGGGGCGGAACGCGCTTGCTGGAGCAAAGCCTGGAATGCCAGCACAGCAGCGGCGCGGGCCTGATCGTGCGGGCTTCGTTGTCGGCATTGCTGAACAGCTGGGCCGTGCAGATGACATTCGCCACGCTGCTGGTAGCCGCCGGCCTGTGGTTCACCAGCCACACCGGTGGCCAGCCGCAGGACGCTGTGGCGGTGATCGTGGCGTTGGCGCTGGTGTGCCGTTTCATCGACCCGCTGCAGGACGTCGCCAGCCATGTCGAGATCCTGCGTGGGGCGCATGGCCAACTCAAGGAGATCGAACGCATCCTGGCAGCCAGGCCATTGCCGGAGCCCGCCACGATCCAGCAGCCGCTGGATGGCGCTATCGACCTGCAAGGGGTGAGCCTGCGCTACAGCGCCGAAGGCCCGGAGGTCTTGCATGACGTGAACCTGCATATCCCGGCGGGCAGCATGACTGCGATCATCGGCCCATCGGGCTCGGGCAAGACGTCGCTGCTGCGCCTGATAGCGCGGTTCTTCGACACCACCCAGGGCAGCGTGCAGATTGGCGGCGTGGACGTTCGGAACATGGCCCGCGCCAGCCTCACCGCCACCGTCAGCCAGGTGCTGCAGGATACCTGGCTGTTCCAGGGCAGCATTGCCGACAACATCCGCATCGGCAAACCCGACGCCAGCGACGCCGAGGTGTTGCAGGCGGCGCACATGGCCGGGCTGGCGAGCATCATCGAGCGCCTGCCTGGCGGCCTTGATACGCCCGTAGGTGAAGGGGGTGCACGGTTGTCTGGCGGCGAGCGCCAGCGTGTGACCATCGCCCGCGCGTTTATCAGGCAAACGCCCGTGCTGCTGGTAGACGAAGCCACCGCAGCCCTCGATGCCGAGAACCAGGCCCTGATTGCTCAGGCCCTGCACAGCTTGCGTGGGCGCTGCACGCTGGTGGTCATCGCACACCAGCTCAGCACCGTCGCCATGGCCGATCATATCGTGGTGCTGGAAGCGGGCCAGGTTGTCGAGCAAGGCGCGCCGGCAGCACTGCGCGCCCGTGGCGGCCGTTATGCGCGCTTTCTCGAGCAGCGCCACGCCGCCAGCGGCTGGCGCATCGCCGCACCGCATGTAGGCCATGACTGATGCGCGTAACCTGGCTGGCATTGTTCCTGCTGTTGTGCGTCGCCTCACTGGCGGTAGGTGCCCGTGAGCTGGCCTGGACCCAGCTGTTTACCCTGCACGGTGATGCCTGGCTGACCCTGACCGCCAGCCGCCTGCCACGCCTGGCGGCGTTGATGCTGGTCGGTGTGGGCCTGGCGGTGTGCGGGGTAATCCTGCAGCAGATCGTGCGCAACCGTTTCGTCGAGCCGGGCACCACCGGTGGGCTGGACGCCGCACGCCTGGGCATCCTGCTGTCACTGGGCCTGGCGCCAGCAGCCGGGGCGTTGCTGCGCATGCTGTTCGCCTTGGCCGTGTGCTTTGCGGCCAGCCTGTTGTTCGTCGCCATCATCCGCCGCATCCGCGCCCGCAACGCCGTGCTTGTTCCGGTAATCGGCCTGATGTACGGCGGTGTGCTGAGTGCGCTGGCCGAGTTCTACGCCTACCGCTTCAACCTGCTGCAAAGCATGCAGGGCTGGTTGCTGGGTGATTTCTCCAAGGTGGTTCAGGGCCGCTACGAAATCCTCTACCTGATCGTGCCGATCGTGCTGGTCACCTACCTGTATGCACAACGCTTCACCGTGCTGGGGATGGGCGAAGGCATGGCCACCAGCCTGGGCCTGAACTACACCGCCAACATCACCCTGGGCCTGCTGCTGGTGGCGGTGACGGTGTCGGCCAGCGTAATCGCCGTCGGCGCCATCCCCTTCGTCGGCCTGGTGGTGCCCAACCTGGTAGCCATGCGTTTTGGCGACAACCTGCGCCGCACGCTGCCGCTGGTGGCACTGGGCGGCGCTACCTTGCTGCTGGTCTGCGACCTGCTCGGGCGGCTGCTGATCTACCCGTTCGAAGTGCCCATCGGCCTGACGGCGGGCGGCCTGGGTGGGCTGATCTTCCTTGGGCTGATTATCTGGAGGCAGCGATGAGGGGCCGTTACTGCGTGGGGTTGGCAGTGGTCGTGCTGGCCCTGGTATTCGTATTTGCCAACGCCGGGCCCGATTTCGCCTACGTGATCCCCAAGCGCCTCGCACGCCTGGCCGCCATGGTCATCGGCGGCGTGTGCGTGGCCTGTTCTGCCATCGCCTTCCAGACCCTTTCCGGCAACCGCATCCTGACCCCGTCGATCATGGGCTACGAGGCGGTGTACCTGCTGCTGCAGGCGTTGCTGGTACTGGCAATGGGGGTTCAGGGGCTGCTGGTGCTCGGCAGTAGCGGCAACTTCCTGCTCTCGGTGCTGCTGATGCTCGGCTACTCGTGGGCCCTGCACCGCTGGCTGTTTCGCGACGGCAAAAGCAACGTTTACTTCCTGCTGCTGGTCGGGTTGGTGCTGACCATGGTCATGGCCACCTTCACCCAGTTCGTCCAGCTGAAAGTCAGCCCTGGCGAATTCTCGATGCTGCTGGGCTACACCCAGGCTTCGTTCAACCGGGCACCGCCGCAATTGCTGCTGTATTCGGCTGTGCTGGTGGCGGGCTTGTGCCTGCTGCTGGCGCGAGCGGTGCCGGTGCTGGATGTACTGGCGCTAGGGCGCGACCAGGCGATTTCCCTGGGCGTGGACTACGGGCGCAAGGTGCGCCTGCTGCTGGCAGTGATCGCGGCGCTGGTGGCTGTTTCGACCAGCCTGCTGGGGCCCACGACATTCATGGGCGTGTTCGTCGCCAACATCACCTACGCCGTGGCCGGCACCTTCCGCCACCAGGTCACACTGGCCCTTGGCAGCGCGGTGGCCATTGCCGTGTTCATTGCCGCCCAGCTGCTGGTCGAGCATGTCTTCAACTACAGGACCACCGTCGGCATCCTCGTGAACCTGGTGTGTGGCACCTACTTCCTCGCCCTGATGGTGCGAAACCGGGGAGCCGCATGATAGCTGTCCATGACCTGCACAAACGCTACGGCAGCAAGGCCGTATTGAGCGGAGTGAGCACCCGCTTCCCGCGCCAGCAGCTGACCTCGCTGATCGGCCCCAACGGCGCGGGTAAAACCACCTTGCTGATGATGCTTGCCCGCTTGCTGGAACCGAGCAGCGGCGACATCCAGCTGGACGGGAAAAGCATCAACAGCATCGCCATCGGCGACTACGCCCGGCGCGTCGCCACCCTGCGCCAGTCGGTCGACTTCAATCTGCGCCTGACCGTCGACGAACTGGTCGCGTTCGGCCGCTTCCCGTACAGCCGCGGCGCACTTACGGGTGAAGACCGCCAGGCCATCGACCAGGCCATCGCCTTTCTATCCCTTGAGCCACTGCGCAAGGCTTACCTCGATGAGCTCAGCGGCGGCCAACGGCAAATGGCATTCCTGGCAATGACCATTGCCCAGCAGACCGACTACCTGCTGCTCGATGAGCCACTGAACAACCTGGACATGGGCCATGCCGTGCAGATCATGCGCGCCTTGCGCCGCCTGTGTGACGAGTTCGGCCGCACGGTGATCCTGGTGGTGCACGACATCAACTTCGCCGCCGCCTACTCCGACCATATCGTCGCCATGCACAACGGCCGGGTGCATTGCAGCGGCAGCGTCGAGCAGGTGGTGACTGAACAACAGCTGCACGCGCTATACGGGCTGGAGTTCGAAATCACCCACGGCGCGCGCGGCCGCCTGTGCAACTACTTCAACCCACCCGGAGCACAATGATGAACCGCAACTACCCCACCAGCTGGCCGCTGGCGCTATTGCTTGGCGCCACCCTGGCCCTGCACGGCTGCAACGAACCCACGACGGCCACAACGGCAACCGTGAACGCCACGCACCAGGGCGACTACCTGCCGGTTACCGTGCAGCACAAGCTGGGCACCACCGTGATCAGCCAGCTGCCACAGCGCACGGTGGCCCTGGACATGAACGAAGTGGACTTCCTCGACCAGCTGGGCGTGGCCGTGGCCGGTATGCCCAAGGACTTCGTGCCGCAGTTCCTGGCGCGTTACAAAGACGCCGCGCAAACCGCAGATGTCGGCTCGATCGTGCAGCCGAACCTTGAGCGGGTACACGCTGCCCGCCCCGACCTGATCCTGATCACCTCGCTGCAGGCCAGCCACTATGGCGAACTGAGCGAAATGGCGCCGACCCTGCACTTTGATGTGGATTACCGCGACAGCGAGGCCGGGCATGTCGCGGTGGTCAAACAGCACCTGACCAGCCTTGGCGACGTATTCGGCAAGCAGGACCTGGCCCGGCGCAAGGTTGACGAACTGGAAGCCAAGCTGGCCCAGGCGCGCAATGTCACCCGCGACCGCCCGGAACGGGCGCTGGTGGTGCTGCACAACAACGGCGCCTTCAGCGCCTTCGGTGTGCAGTCGCGCTACGGCTTCATCTTCAATGACCTGGGCGTGAAACCGGCCACCACCACGCTGGACACCGGCCTGCATGGCCAGCCGATCTCCAGCGAGTTCATCCAGCAGGCCAACCCCGACATCCTCTACGTGGTGGACCGCACTGCCGTGATGGAGCACCGCCCGCTGATGACCGTAGCCACACTCGACAACCCGCTGCTACGCCAGACCAACGCCTGGAAGCATGGCCGCGTGGTGTTCGTCGACCCGCAGGCCTGGTACGTCACGGCCGCCAGCCCGACATCACTGGCCCTGATCGCAGACGACGTGATCAGGGGCTATCAGGACTGAGCCATGCCTCATGCCGTCGCCTAACGACGTGATAGCGCGTGATTCTCGTTTGCCTTACGTCTTCGCTTCTTAAAACCAAAAACACAACTGCCACCCACACTTCCTGGAGCCATCGCGTGTCCAATCGCCCCCTGTTTGCTCACCCGTCGCCCGCGCTACAGCGCACCCCTTTGTCCCAAGCAGTCCTCATCGGTATGGCCATTGGCGGCTGTGCGCTAGCGCCCATCACCGCGCGCGCCGAAACACCTGCCATTCACGAGGCGGCTGAAGAAAAGCCAGCCGTGTCGGAGTTGCAAGCCACGGTGATCGATGCCCAGGCCAACGCCGCCGACCCTCTGCCCCCGGTGTACGCCGGCGGCCAGGTGGCGACGGGCGGCCGCGTGGGCCTGCTGGGCAACAAGGACTTCATGGAGACCCCGTTCAGCACCATCAGCTACACCGACACCTACATCCAGGACCTGCAAGCCCGCGACATCACTGACGTCATCGCTGCCACCGACCCGTCGGTTTTCAGCAACGGCCTGACCGGCACCTACAGTGAGAACTACTCGATCCGGGGTTTTCAGACCAACGTCAGCGACATGACCGTCGACGGCCTGTTCGGCATGGCGCCTTTCTACCGTGCCTCGCCCGAAATGTACGAGCGTATCGAAGTACTCAAAGGCCCGTCGGCGCTGCTGAACGGTATGCCCCCGGGCGGCTCGGTGGGCGGTATCGTCAACCTCATTCCCAAGCGCGCCGGTGACACGCCACTGACCCGGCTTACCGCCACCTATGCCTCCGACGCCCAGCTTGGCGGCCATATCGATGTAGGCCGGCGCTTCGGCGAGGGCAACCAGTTCGGTGTGCGCTTCAACGGCATGTACCGCGACGGTGATACCGCCATCGATGACCAAAGCCAGCGTAACGTGCTGTCTTCACTGGCCCTGGACTGGCGTGGTGAACGCGCCAGGCTGTCGCTTGACCTGTTCGATACCGACGACCATCTCAACGGCCAGAACCGCGGCATGGGCCTGGCCGCTGGCGTGCCGGTGCCCAGGCCGCCCAGCAACGAAACGCTGCTCAACCCCGACTGGGCCTATGTGGAAACCAAGGACAAAGGCGTCATCCTGCGTGGCGAATATGAGCTGAATGACCAGGTGCTGGCCTATGGTGCGATCGGTACCAGCAAGACCGACTATCGCTACAGTGGCGCCCTGACGGCCACCGTGAACAACAGCGCCGGCGACTTCACCACGGCGATGGGCCAGTTGCAGATGGAGATCCACAAGACCTCTGCCGAAGTCGGGCTGCGCGGGCATTTCGACACCTTCGGCATCAGCCACCAATGGTCGCTCAACGCTACCCAGTACAGCGATGAACAAAAGGACTTTGGCCGCCGCGCCGCCGGTTCGAACTGGACGACCAACATCTACAACCCGGTCTGGGGCCCGAAAGTGTCAGAGGCCTGGCCACTGATTGCCCACACCGAGAACGACCTGAAAAGCTACGGCATCGCCGACACGTTGTCGGTGCTGGATGACCGCGTACAGCTCACCCTCGGCGTGCGTCGCCAGGAGGTGGTCACCGACACGTACAACACCAACACCGGCGCACGCAACAAGCCAGGTTACGACACCCACGCCACCACACCCGCCGGGGCGATCCTGTTCAAGCTGACCGATGAGCTGTCGCTCTACGCCAACTACATCGAAGGCCTGAGCAAGGGCGCTGCCGCACCGATCACTGCTGCCAACTATGGCGACGTGTTCGCGCCGTACAAATCCAAGCAGAAGGAAATCGGCCTGAAGCTTGACCTGGGCACATTCAGCCACACACTGGCGCTGTACGAAATCAAGCGGCCAAGCAGCTACACCGACCCGGCCACCAATGTCTTTTCGTTCGGTGGCGAGCAACGTAACCGTGGGGTGGAATGGAGCTTCTTCGGCGCCCCCCTGCCCGACGTGCGCCTGATGGGCGGCGTGGCCTATGTCGACCCCAAGCTGACCAAGACGCAGGGCGGCGCCAACGACGGCAAGACCGCCACCGCCTACCCCAAGCTGCAAGGCAAGCTGGGCATGGAGTGGGACATCCCCGGCCTGGATGGGCTTACGCTTACCGGCAATGTGACGTCGCAGTCCAAACAGTACATCAATGCCGACAACAGCCTGTCGATTCCGGGTTACACGATATTCGACGTTGGCGCCCGCTACGTTACCCAGGTCGCCAGCAAGCCGGTTACCTTGCGCGCGAATATTGCCAACCTGGGGGACAAGGATTATTGGGGGGTGCCGTTGACCCAGACCCTGGGGCTGGGGGCGCCGCGAACCTATCAGTTGTCGGCTAGCGTGGACTTCTGACCGAACCCGCTGTGGCGCCTGAGGTGGCCTCTTCGCGGGCACGCCCGCTCCCACAGGTCCAGCACAAGCCTGAAAGCTGTGACGGATGTGTGGGAGCGGGCAAGCCCGCGAAGCAGGCGACGCGGTGCATGATCAGATGATCAGGCGCGCAGCTGGTACCAAGTGGTCTTGAGCTGCGAATACTTGTCGAACGAGTGCAGCGACAGGTCGCGGCCAAACCCCGACTGCTTGCCCCCACCAAACGGTACCGTCACATCCAGCGCATCGACCGTGTTCACCGACACCGTACCGGCCTTCAATGCCCGCGCCACGCGGTGCACCTGGTTGAAGTCGTCGCTCCACACCGAGGCCGCCAGGCCATAGATGCTGTCGTTGGCCAGGCGCACGGCTTGCTCTTCGGTGTCGAAGGCACTGACCGCCAACACCGGCCCGAACACTTCCTCCCGCGCCAGGGTCATGCGGCTATCAACATCGGCAAAAATGGTCGGCTCGATGTAGTTGTCCGAACCGTCGATGGTCAGGCGTCGGCCGCCGCTCACCAGCCGTGCACCCTCTTGCCCGGCGCGGGCAATGGCGGCCTCGATACGCCCGGCCTGCTCGGCATCGACAATGGCACCGGCACGGCTTGCCGGGTCCAGCGGGTTGCCCGGCATCCATTGGCGGGCCTTCGCTTGCAGGCGCTCGACAAATTCGTCATGGATGGAACGCTGCACATACAACCGCGAATTGGCCGAGCACACCTCGCCCTGGTTGAAGAAAATACCGAATGCGGCCTTTTCCGCTGCCAGGTCCAGGTCCTGGCAGTTCTCGAACACCAGGTTGGGGCTTTTGCCGCCACACTCCAGCCATACCTGCTTGAGGTTGGACTGCGCCGAGTACTGCATGAAGTACTTGCCCACCTGGGTGGAGCCGGTGAACACCAGGCAGTCCACATCCGGGTGCAGGCCCAGCGCCTGCCCGGCTTGCTCGCCCAGGCCCGGCACCACGTTCAGCACGCCTTCCGGCAGGCCGGCCTCCAGCGCCAGCCGGGCCAGGCGCAGGGCCGAGAACGGTGATTGCTCGGCGGGTTTGAGTACCACGCTGTTGCCGGCAGCCAATGCGGGTGCGAGCTTCCAGGCGGCCATGTCGAGCGGGAAGTTCCAGGGCACCACAGCGGCAACCACACCGAGCGCTTCGCGGGTGATGGTGGCGAGTGCGTTGGGCGCAGTGGGCGCCACCTGGTCGTAGAGTTTGTCCAGCGCCTCACCGTACCAGGCGAACACATGGGCCGAACCCGGGACATCGATGTTGTAGGCGTCCATGACCGGCTTGCCCATGTTCAGCGAGTCCAGCAAGGCCAGTTCTTCACGATTGGCCATGATCAGTTCGGCGAGGCGCAGCAGCACTTTCTTGCGCTCGCCAGGGGCCATGCGCGCCCAGGGGCCTTGTTCGAAGGCCCGGCGTGCGCTGGCCACCGCAAGGTCGACCTCGGTCTGGCCGCAGGCGGCAACCTGGGCCAGCACGGTGTTGGTGGCGGGGTTGATGGCAGCGAACGTGGCGCCGCCCTGTGCGTTGACGGGTTTGCCGTCGATCAGCGCGCTGGCCGGCAGGTACAGGTCCAAAGCGCGTTGTTGCCAGAATTCGAGGGTGTACATTTGTACTCCTTAAGCCTTTGGAGCAGTCTTTTTTGTAATGGGCGACGCGTTGCCTGTGGGAGCGGGCATGCCCGCGAACACCGGCGAAGCCGGTGCCATACACCGCGTTGGATTCTTCGCGGCGGTTCGACGCCTCGACGCGCCCGCTCCCACAGGGACTCTGCTAAATCAGTAAGTGATGCGCAGTTCTATGAGAGCGGTTTAGAGCTTGCCGACCAGGCGGGCCGTGCGGTCTACGGCAATGCGGGTCTTCTCCACCAACTCATCCAGCTCGCTGTGGTTGGCAATCAGGGCTGGCGCCATGATCATCCGGCCCAGGGTCGAGCGAATGATCACCCCTTCTTCAAAGCCGAAGGTGCGGCACTGCCAGGCCAGGTCGTTCTCGTTGGCATAACGCTTGCGCGTTGGCTTGTGCTCGGCAAACTGCAACGCTGCCACCAGCCCGGCGCCCTGCACCTGGCCGATCAACGGGTGGTCGGCAAACACCTCGCGCAGGATGCGCTGCAGGTACGGCCCGGTGTCGTCCTTTACCTGAGCCACGATGCCCTCGTCGCGCAGCGCCTTCAGGTTGGCAATGGCCACCGCCGCCGCCACCGGGTGGCCGGAATAGGTCAGGCCGTGGGCAAATACCCCGCCCCGCTCCACCAAGGCCTCGGCAATGCGTTTGCTCAGCACCAGCCCGCCCATGGGCACGTAGCCGCTGGTCAGGCCCTTGGCGATCGACAGGGTGTCGGGCTCGAAGCCAAAGTACTCATGGGCAAACCACTCACCGGTGCGGCCAAAGCCCCCAATCACCTCATCAGCGCACAGCAGCACATCGTACTGGCGGCAGATACGCTGGATTTCCGGCCAGTAGCTTTCCGGTGGAAAGATCATGCCACCGGCCCCCTGGAACGGTTCGGCGATGAAGCCGGCAACGTTCTCGGCACCCAGTTCCAGGATCTTTTCCTCCAACTGCAAGGCGCAACGGCGGCCGAACTCGGCCGGGGTCAGCTCGCCACCCTCGGCATACCAGTAGGGTTCATCGATGTGCGCGACATCCGGGATCAACCCGCCCATTTCGTGCATGAACTTCATGCCGCCCAGCGCCGTGGCTGCCAAAGTCGAGCCGTGGTAACCGTTCCAGCGACCAATCATGACCTTCTTGTTCGGCTGGCCCATCACCTGCCAGTAGCGGCGCACGGTGCGGATCAGCACTTCGTTGGCCTCAGAGCCGGAGTTGGTGTAGATCGCGTGGCTGTAGTGCCCGGGCAGCAGGCTGAACAGCAGCTCGGACAACTCGATCACCGCCGGGTGGGTGGTGTGGAAGAACATGTTGTAGTAGGCAAGCTGGTCCATCTGCGTGGCAGCGGCAGCAGTCAGGTCGCGGCGCCCGTAGCCAAGCTGGGTGCACCACAGGCCAGACATGCCATCCAGGTAGCGTTTGCCCTCGCTGTCCCACAGGTGCAGGCGCTCACCCCCAACGATCACCCGCGGCCCTTCGGCGTTCAGCGCCTTCTGGTCGAGGAAGGCATGGATGTGGTGCGCGGCATCGGCTGCCTGGTAGTCACGGGTCTGGCGTTGCGGGGCGAAAGGCGCGTTCATTGTTGGTTTTCCTTTGCGGTGGGGGTTGCAGGGCGGCCGGCGCTCAGCGCAGCTTGCCCATATAGCTTTCCAGCGGGTCCTTGCCCAGCACGCCCTGGGCATTGGCCAGCGCGTCGATGAACAGGGAAAACAGCTCGGACTGGGTGCCAATGTCGAGCTTGGCGTAGACGTTCTTGCGGTGCGACTTGATGGTGTCTTCCGACACTCCCAGGCGTTCGGCCAGGGACTTGGTCGAGTGGCCTCGCAGGATCAACTGGGCGATACGGCATTCACGCTCGGTCAGCAGCGAGCTGCCAAAGTTGTTCAGCGCGGCATGGATACGTTGTTCGAGGACGTTCTCGAAGCGCCCGGTGCGGCTGTCCAGCCCGGCGAAGTGCTTGCTCAGCACCGCCAGTACCCAAGGCGTGATGCGCCCGAACAGCTCGCGGGTTTGCGCATCCAGCTTGTCGGTGAACGCCAGCGACACCGCCAGGCTCTGCCCCGGCGCCACCTGGAGGATGTAGTTGAGCTCATCCTCCAGGTGCGAGTGCCGGTAGAACGACTGGTAGTACTCGCTGACCTCGAAGTGGTCGGGCGCCACTTCGAACAGGCCATAGCACCCGGACTCGACCTGCTCCACACAGGCACCGTAGAACGGGTCGAGCAAGTAGAAGCCTGACAGGTAGCGGCTGACATTGCCCTCGGGCTGCCAGGGCGCCTTGTCGTCCTGCTCGAACAGCGCACAAGGCATGCCGTCATGCGGGTACAGGTACACCGTGGTCGCCTGGATCGGGCGGATCACGCCAAGTGCGGCAAACAGGTTGGCGGCAAAGCCCGGCCGGCCGATCGCCTCGGTGACCTTGGCCAGGTGCTCGAACCACTGTTCTGAAAGCAATTGATTAGTCACTGTGGGCCTGCCGTTTCAAGTAGTGGCACCGCCGCCTGTGCGGTGCGTGGTTGACCAGATACTCCCATGGCGTTGCCTGCACCGAAATCACCCTTTGGGGTGAGCGGCCAAGGCCCCTTTGCGGCAACCCACGGCGGCTCACCCCAAAGGGTGATTCCGGGCACCTACAGGGTGTGGGAGCATCAAACTGCCCCAGCGCTGCGAGCCCTGCGCTCGACCTCCTTGCACACCCACCATCGGTAGCGAGCCTGCTCGCGTACTGCGGTGCCCTGCATCCTTTTCCAGGAGTTAGCAATGCATACAACAACAAGTACAGCCCATAACCCCGCCATGCATGGCCCCTCGCAACCCGGCCCCGGCACCGGCCGCTTCCGCAAGTCCATGGGGATGACCGCCCTGGTGCTGTTCGGCCTGGCCTACATGGTCCCCCTGGCGGTATTCACCACCTACGGGCTGGTCACCCAGATGACCAAAGGGCACCTGCCCACCGCTTACCTGCTTACCCTCGCCGCCATGCTGCTGACCGCCTACAGCTACGGCCGCATGGTCCAGGCCCACCCCTATTCCGGCTCGGTCTACACCTATACCCGCAAGGCCTTCGG
This sequence comes from Pseudomonas sp. NPDC008258, assembly GCF_042956345.1. Taxonomy (NCBI): domain Bacteria; kingdom Pseudomonadati; phylum Pseudomonadota; class Gammaproteobacteria; order Pseudomonadales; family Pseudomonadaceae; genus Pseudomonas; species Pseudomonas sp. NPDC008258. Next base: position 37,991 of record NZ_JBIBGE010000036.1, on the reverse strand, counting down.
CAGCCACATCGGCTTCATTGCCGGCTGGACGCTACTGCTCGACTACATCTTCCTGCCGCTACTGAGCTACCTGCTGATCGGCATCTACATGTCGGAATACTTCCCGGCCATCCACGCCTGGGTATGGGTGGCGGGCTCCATCGCCCTGGTTACCTTCCTCAACCTGATCGGCATCGAGTCGATCACCCGGGTCAACTGGATTCTGGTTGTGATGCAACTGGTGTTCATCGTGGTGTTTGTTGCCCTGTCCGTTCTCCAGCTCACTGGCCAGGCGGAGCCGGTGTCGCTGCTGTCCCCCTTCCACCACGAGGGCTTCAGCGTGCCGCTGATCATGACCGGCGCGGCCGTGCTGTGCCTGTCGTTCCTGGGTTTTGATGCGGTTTCGACCATGGCCGAAGAAACCAGCAACCCGACCTATCGCATTCCGATGGCGATCCTGGCCGTGTCGCTGATTGGCGGCTTGCTGTTCCTGGTGGTGTCGTATTGCGCGCAGATGGTGTTCCCCGACTGGGGCAGCTTTGCCGACCCGGACTCGGCCTCTGTGGATGTGATGCGCCGGGTAGGCGGCGAGCTGCTGGTGACCGCCTTCACCGCCACCTACGTGGCGGGCTGTTTCGCCTCGGCCATGGTCTCCCAGGCCAGCGTTTCGCGCGTGCTGTTCGCCATGGGCCGTGATGGTGCGCTGCCGCGGGTGTTCGGCCAGCTGGTGACGAAAAAGCGCGTGCCGGCCACAGCCATCCTGCTGGTCAGCCTGCTGTCGCTGATCGCCCTGGTAATCACCCTGGACACCGTCGCCAACATGATCAGCTTTGGCGCCTTGTTCGCCTTCTCGGCGGTGAACCTGGCGGTGGTCAAGCACTACCTGGTCGACCAGAAGCTGAGCGGCGGCCGCAACGTCCTGCTGTATGGCGCCATTCCAGGCCTGGGCTTTCTCAGCACGCTGTGGCTGTGGAGCAGCCTGACCAGCCTGTCGTTCACCATCGGCCTGTGCTGGATGGGCATGGGACTGGTGGTGCTGATGGGGCTTACCCGGGCGTTCCGGGTAAAGTTGCCGGAGTTGCAGATGGCTGAGTGACGCACCGCTTGTCAAGCCTGTGCCCGCGAAGAGGCCAGCACAGGCTGACAGAGGCTGTATACAATCTACAAAAACCTTGCTTACAATGCCCTGCGCCTATGACATCGGTAATCGCCGGTGCGTATTGCGCAGGCTTTAGCCATGTCATCTACAAATGCTGCAAAAACGTTACTGGTCAAAAACGCCGCACTGCTGGTCACCATGGACGGCGAACGCCGCGAGATCAAGAATGGCGGCCTGTTCATCGAAGACAACCTGATCAAGCAGGTCGGCCCCAGCGATACCCTGCCACAGCATGCCGACGTCATCCTCGACATGGCCGGCAAAGTGGTCATCCCGGGCCTGGTCAATACCCACCACCACATGTACCAGAGCCTCACCCGCGTGGTGCCGGCCGCCCAGGACGGCGAGCTGTTCAACTGGCTGACCAACCTGTACCCGATCTGGGCACGCCTGACCCCCGAGATGATCGCGGTGTCGACCCAGACCGCCATGGCCGAACTGATCCTGTCCGGCTGCACCACCTCCAGCGACCACCTGTACATCTACCCCAACGGCTGCAAGCTCGACGACAGCATCCACGCTGCCGCCGAGATCGGCATGCGCTTCCATGCCGCGCGCGGCAGCATGAGCGTGGGCCAGAGCCAGGGCGGCCTGCCGCCTGATTCGGTGGTGGAAAAGGAGGCTGATATCCTCAAGGAATCCCAGCGCCTGATCGAGGACTACCACGATGCCAGCCACGGCTCGATGCGCCGTATCGTGGTGGCGCCGTGCTCACCGTTTTCGGTCAGCCGTGACCTGATGCGCGAAGCGGCGGTGCTGGCGCGCCAGTACGGGGTGTCGTTGCACACCCACCTGGCCGAGAACGTCAACGACATCGCCTACAGCCGCGAAAAGTTCGGCATGACCCCCGCCGAATACGCCGAAGACCTCGGCTGGGTCGGCCACGATGTGTGGCACGCACATTGTGTGCAGCTGGACCAGCACGGCATCGAGCTGTTCGCCCGTACCGGCACCGGTGTCGCCCACTGCCCGTGTTCGAACATGCGCCTGGCCTCGGGCATCGCCCCGGTGCGCAAGATGCGCGACCACGGTGTGCCCGTGGGCCTGGGGGTCGATGGCTCGGCGTCCAACGATGGCGCCAGCATGATCGGTGAAGTGCGCCAGGCCCTGCTGCTGCAGCGGGTTGGCTTCGGCCCCGACGCGATGACCGCACGCGAAGCACTGGAAATCGCCACCCTGGGCGGCGCCAAGGTGCTCAACCGCAATGACATCGGCGCCCTTGCCCCCGGCATGGTTGCCGACTTCGTCGCCTTCGACCTGGGCAACGTGGCCTATGCCGGCGGCCATCACGACCCGCTGGCGGCACTGGTGTTCTGCACCCCTACCCAAGTGCATACCAGCGTGATCAACGGCCGCGTGGTGGTGAAGGACGGCCAGCTGGCCACCGTCGACCTGCCACGCGTGCTGGAACGCCACAACCAACTGGCGCTTCAGCTGGTCAGCGGCAAATAGACTGGCACTGGGGTCGCGTTTGCGGCCCCCGTCACGCCTGCTGGCGGGTAGCACACACCACGATTTCCCGAATGCACACCGACTGCGGCTGGCCATAGGCAAAGGCGATGGTCTCGGCAATGGTCTCGGCCGTGAGTACCCCGCCCATTTCCTGCTTCCAGTCGTTGTAGCCGTCCTTGATGGCGTCATCGGTGGTGTGGCTGAGCAGTTCGGTGTCCACCGCGCCCGGCTCGATGGTAATCACCCGTACGTTGCTGGGTGCCAACTCTTCGCGCAGGTTTTCCGACAGGCCAGTGACGGCGAACTTGGTGCCGACGTAGGCGACATGGTTTGGAAAGGCCTTGCGCCCGGCCACGGAACTGACATTGATGATAGTGCCCTGCTTGCGCTGGACCATGCCGCTGGCCACCGCATGAATACCGTTGAGCAGCCCGCGTACGTTGACGTCGAGCATGCGGTCCCACTGTTGCGGATCCTGGGTGGTGATGTTGCCCAGCAGCATCACGCCCGCATTGTTGATGATCGCATCTACCGGGCCAAAACGCGCTTCGGCCTCGGCCACGGCGGCCAGCAGGGCAGCGCGGTCGGTTACATCGACCGCCAGCGCCAGCGTGTCTGGCAATTGCAGTTGCTGCATCGGCGCCAAACGGCGGGACAACAGCAATAGCGCGTGGCCGTGGCTGGACAGCAGTTTGGCAGTGGCCAGGCCAATGCCAGAGCTGGCACCGGTAATGACTACCAAGGGTTTATGAGAGTGGGTCATGGTCACCGTCCTGTTATCCAGTTTGCCTATGGGTTAGGAATAGAGCGAGTATAGAAGCCAGAATTTTTTGCGAAAAACGGGAAATTCCTTTCGCAGCCATCAGCATCACTTATGGGTACCCCAATGGATTACCGCCAGCTTCGCGCCTTCATCGCCGTGTTCGAAGCACGCAATATCACCGCCGCCGCACGCTCGATACACCTTAGCCAACCGGCGCTTTCCGGCAGCATCAGGGCGTTGGAACAAACCCTGGGCACCACGCTGTTCGTGCGCCAGACCCGCGGCGTGGAGGTGACCGAGGACGCACGTGCGTTGTACCCCGAAGCACAGCGCATGGTCGCCGATGCCAACCGCTTGCTTGGCCGCTTCAAGGGCGACCGTGAACGCACGCCGTTGCAGATGGGTGTCGAGCAGGATGTGAGTGCGGCAGTGCTGGGCAAGGTGGTGCTGGCCGCGGCGGCCATCCAGCCTGCGGTGCGTCTGCAACTGGTAACCGGTTGCATGGGTGCGGTGCGGCTAGCCAGCGAGGAGTTGCGTTGTGAAGATGAGCTGTTCCTGCCCCTGCACAACGACCGGTTCGTACTGGCGACTGCGCCGCAGGTAAACACCGAGGCCCAGTGGATCACCTGCCCGGCGCAGCCCAGCCATCAGCGCCTGCAACCTTTCTACAACGGCACGCTGGTGGCAGAAGCAGAGACCTTCGCCCTGGCCCTGGAGCTGGTTGCCGCAGGCCTGGGCGCCGCGATCGTGCCAGAGTCACTGGCTGCCGAGCACCGTGGCGTGCACATGGCGCCTATGCCACAACTGGACCTGCGCCGACGCATCGGCCTGTGCTACTCGGCACAGGCGCTGGCGCTTGATGGCGTCATCCAGCTACGTGATGCGTTGTAGGCCCGCGCCGCTGCCGTCAGGTGCGCAAGACTTGCTCCCCGGCGTTGCTCGGCAAACGCATGGCATCCGCCAACGCCACACAGGCAATCAACGCAACGCCAATCAACGCCCAGTGGAAGTCGCTGACTGTCAGTTCGCTTTCAGCACCGCGCACCATCATCGCCACGCGTAGCAACAGCGCCACCACCGCCACCCCCAATGCCATCGCCAACTGGAAGCACATGCTGAACAGCGTCGAAGCCTCGCCCATCTGCGGCTTGGGCACATCGGCGAAGCCGACAGCGTTGTAGGTGGTGAACTGCATTGAACGCGAAAGCCCGCCCACGAACAACACCAACGCCATCCAGTACCACGGCATGCCCTGCTGCAAGCCCAGGCAAGCCAGGATGCAGCCAACGCCAGTCAGGCCATTGACCAGCAACACGCGGCGAAAGCCATAGCGCCGCAGCAAGCCGGTGGTGAACGGCTTCATTGCCAGGTTGCCAGCAAAGATCGCCAGCACCAGCAGCCCCGCATCCACTGGCGACAGGCCAAAGCCGATCTGCAGCAGCAACGGGATCAGGAACGGCAAGGCACTGATCGACAGACGAAACAAGGTACCGCCCACGATGCTGACCCTGAACGTAGGGATAGCCAGGGTATCCAGTGGCAACAGCGCGGCAGGATGGCGCTGACAGTGACGCATCGCCAGCCAGGTCAGCAACCCGCCCAGCGACACCAGCGCAAGCCCGGCACCCAGGCTGCCACCGGCCAGCGAACCGAGCATTTCCAGGCCAACCAGCCACGCTGCGCAAGCCGATGCCAGGAACACGAAGCCCAGCGTGTCAAAGCGACGCGTCTCAGCTGAGCGCGCATTGGGAATCAACCACCAGGCCGCCGCAATGGCCAGCAACCCAAGTGGGATGTTCAGGTAGAAAATCCACGGCCACGACCAGTGGGTGACAATCAGGCCACCCAGCGGCGGGCCCAGTACCGGCGCGACCAGGCCGGGCCAGGTGATCACCGCGAGCATTTTCACCAGGTCTTTCTTCTCGGTTGTTCGCAGCACCACCAGCCGGCCCACCGGAACCATCAGGGCACCGCCAATGCCTTGCAGTACCCGCGCGGCGACGAAGGATTCCAGATTCGGCGCCATGCCGCACAGCAACGAAGCGACAGTAAACAGGCCGATGGCCCCGGCAAACACCTGCCGCGGGCCGAAACGGTCGGCCACCCAGCCGCTCAATGGAATGAACACCGCTACCGCCAGCAAGTAGGCACTGATACCGATGTTCAGGCTTACAGCGTTTTCGCCGAAGTCGCTGGCCATTTGCGGCAGTGCCGTGGCGATGACGGTAGCGTCGAGGTTTTCCATGAAAAAGGTGATGGCGACCAGCAAGGCGATGCAAGTGGCTTGGCGAGAGGTATGGGCGGCTGCCGGGTTGGCCAAGGTTCAGGTCCTTTTGTCGGTAATGAATCAAGATCACTCAGCAGGCCCCTGTGGGAAGTGATCCACAGCCTGTTTGGCCGCTAAACCTGAAGCGTAGATGCGGTTACAAAACCATGAGCATCTCATGCCACGCCATGCCGCCGTGGTCCGACGGCGACGGCTTCACATACTGGTACCCCAGTTTCTCGTACAGCGCTACATGCTGGTCCTTGCACATCAGGTGAATGGTCTGCTTGCCCGACGCCTTCATGCGGGTGATGAATTCATCCATCAACAGCTTGGCGTACCCTTTCCCCTGGTGTGCCGGGTCTACCACTACCGACATGATCACCACGTTCAAGGCTGCCGGGTCATGGCCGACCAGTTCCTTGAAGTCTTCATCCGACATGACAACTTCGTGGGCGCAGCCGCTGTTGATGAAACCAACGATCTCGCCTGCGCTTTCCAGGATCAGGAAGCCTTGCGGATACTGTGCGACCCGGGTGCGGATCTTCTCCAGGGTGGCCGCCTCGTCGCCTTCATAGGCGCCGATTTCAATGGCGTAGCAGCGCTCGGCGTCTGCGGCGGTGGGGGTGCGGAACTGGGGGGTACTCATGGCTGATTCCTTGGTAACGTGAAAGCGCTGCCATGGTAAATCAGTCGATGATTACTGTATTGCCTGTACCGGCCCCTTCGCGGCTAAAGCCGCTCCCACAGGACTGCATAAGCCTGAGCCCTGCGCAATCTCTGTGGGAGCGGGCGCGTCGAGGCGTCGAACCGCCGCGAACACCGGCAAAGCCGGTGCCATCCACCGCGTCGCCTGTTTCGCGGGCATGCCCGCTCCCACAGGGATTGCGCAAGCTTTGAGTTAACGCGGTACCTGTGGGAGCGGCTTTAGCCGCGAACACCGGCAAAGCCGGTGCCATCCGCAGCGATATCCATGTTGCCCAGTGGGTCAAACCACCGATTTCAACAGCACGCGCCCACTCAAGCGCTCCAGCATGGTCGCGCAGTACCAGTCATCGAACTGGCACACGCCGTTTTCAGCATTTTCCGAGAACGGCCCGGGTTCATAGGCCGGCGACGACACACCCGCATGCGTACCTTCCACCAGGCGGCGGTCCTGGTCGTTGGTCGCCAGCCATACCTTGGTCAGCCGATCCAGATCGTAGTCAACCCCTTCCACCGCCGACTCCGGCACCAGCCACTTGGTCGTTACCAGCGTTTCTCCCGGCCCGATCGGCAGCACGCGGAAGCTGAGCGCATGGTCGCCCAGGAAGTGGTTCCAGGTAGACGGATAGTTGAAATACAACAGCGCGCCGATATCTGCCTCGCCACTCTTGTCCAGCCGCCCGTTCACGGCGGGCTTGCCATCCATGGTGTAGCTGACGGCACCCGCAGAAAGCGGAATGCGGGTCATGCGGAAGCGCCCCAGCGGGTCCATGACCAGGCGGCTGGGCATGCCGGCCGTCTCGCAACGGGTCCAGTGGGCCACCAGTTCAGGGTCGTCATCACCGCCCACGCCGGCCACCGACAGGTTCTCGACGAACGAGTTGAGCAGCTCCGGATGGGTACCGTCGCAGTGGTAGCACTCACGGTTGTTTTCGAACACCAGCTTCCAGTTGCCCTTCTCGATCAGGTTGGACTCGAAGGCCACCTTGCAGTTTTCCAGCCCATGGGGGGCGATGAAGGGGCTTACCGAGGCACGGAAGCTGTTGAAGTCCGGCGCCTGTTGCGCCACACACACGTAAATGTAGCTGTGGACGATTTCCACATGCACCGGCTTGAGGTTGTATTGGGTCTTGTCGAAGTCCGCGCCCATGTTGCCGGCATAGATCAGGTTGCCGTCCAGCTCGAATGTCCACTTGTGGTACGGGCACACCAGCTTGGCCACTTTACCGTTGGCGTGCTCGCACACTTTGGCCCCGCGGTGGCGGCAGGCATTGTGGAAGGCGCGTACCTCGCCATCCTTGCCACGCACCACCGCTACCGGGTAGTCGCCAATCTGCAGGGTGAAATACTGGCCTGCCTTGGGGATCTCGAATGTATGGCCGGCAAACACCCAGTCCTTGTGCCAGATCTGTTCAAGGTCGTGGCGGTATACGTCAGCGTCCAGATACAGTTCACGGGGCAATACATGGCGCGGCTTGCGCTGATTGATCAGACCGATGACGGTTTCATTGCTATTCATTATTATCCTCCAGCCACTCGCAGTTCATGACAATGGGCGGCAATGACCAAACCCTTGTTGTTTTAACTAACACCCTGCAACTTCACAGCACACTAAGCCACGCCTGGCGACCACTACAAACGACATTTTCAACGCCAAACCCATTACTCAACGTCATGCATCAGTCTGGCTATTTCAACGTACCTACCGGGCAAACTCTGAAAGTATCCAGTCCCTCACCCGCACGCAGGTGTCGTCATTGTCTTTTTCCCGGCAGGCCAGGTAATGCAGGCTATTGCGCAACGTCATTTGCTCACTCACCGGCCTGGTCAGCCGGCCCTGCTCGACCAGGCCGGCTACCAACTGGTTCCAGCCCAGTGCAATGCCCTGGTTGGCCAGCACCATGTTGATGATCAGGCTGTAGTCGTTGGCGTGGAACAACGGCGGGCTATCGGCGCCACGCCCATCGATATCCACGTTGTGGAATGCCAGCCACACGCGCCAGTCCACATGCTCGGCCACGCCCGCCCGGCCATAGGGGCTCAAGTCCAGCAATGCGCTGTTGCGCAGGCCCTCCAGGGTGTCGATCCCAGGGTGCTGGCGCAGGTATTCAGGCGTGCACACCGGGTAAATCACGTCATGGCACAACGGGTACAGCGTGTAGCCCTCGCCCGGATTGGCGAACTTGGAGATGATCACATCCGGCTCCACACCCGGCTCGCGCGTCTGGAAGTTCTGCGTAGTGATCAGGCTAAGTTCGATATCCGGGTTGTCGGCACGAAACACATTGATGTGCTGCGACAACCAGAAGGCGGAAAACGCCGGGGAGCAGCAAATGGTCAGCACCTGTTTTTCCTGGGGGGTACGCCGAATGCGCTCCGCCGCCTGGGCAATGTTCACGAACGACAACTGCGACGCCTCGAAAAACACCGAACCGGCAGGCGTGAGCTCAACCGTACGGCCCACGCGTTCGAACAACCGCGCACTCAGGTAGGTTTCCAGTTCGCGCACCTGGCGGCTGATGGCTGCCTGCGACACGCACAGCGCTTCTGCAGCCCGGGTAAAACTCTGGTACTTGGCAGCGGCAACAAATGCTTTAACAGCACGCAACGAAGGCATGCGAAGTAACACGGTATCGGGGTCAACTTGCCGCTGCGACATCCTGATGTGCGCTCCTCATTCCGCGTACTGGACAACTCAATCGTACACAGCAGCCGAAAAAACACATCCGCACTTAAATTACTTTACGCATTACCTTGGGTTATGCGAAACATCGCCACCCATGCAATAACATGAGGTTATTGTTCTAACTGTGTAAATGTCGTTGGACTTTATATCCGGCACGCTCTTACATTAGCCCCGACCTGTACGCCAGCGCCTGGGTGACCCATGACAATAACGACAAGAGCATTCAGCCACACATTCAAAGAGCGCAACCTGGGCTTCATGGCACACTCGGTAGCGCGGCCCGCGCCCTCGCGGGTTGGTTTTCTGCTACTGGAAAACTTTTCCCTGCCCAGTTTCACCCAGGCCCTGGATGTGTTGGTTACTGCCAACCTGATCGCCCCCGGCTCGATCCGCGTGCACACCTTCAGCCACAACCACAACGAAGTCATGAGCGACCTGGCCATACCCATCCGGCCAGACACGCCGCTGACCGATGTGCGCTTGTGCGACCTCGACATCATGGTGGTCTGCGGCGGCCTGCGTGCCGCCCGTACGGTACCCGGCTGGCTGACCGCGCTGCTGAAACGGCTGGCCAGGTTCCCCGTGGTACTTGGCGGCTTGTGGAACGGCGCCTGGTACCTGGGCAGTGCTGGGCTGCTCGATGGCTACCGCTGCGCGATCCACCCGGAACAGCGGATTGCCCTGGCCGAACGCGTGCCACACGCCATGGTCACCCACGATGCGCTGGTGCTCGACCGCGACCGGCTGACCGCCGCGTCGCCGGCCGGCGCTTTCGAAATGATGCTGCAGTGGCTGAACATCGGTTGCAACCAGGCGCTGGCCGATGCGGTGCTCGACACACTGGACCATGATCAAAGCAGGTTCCGCAGTATTCAGAAGCCGCTGCAACCGAAGGTCAGCCGGCCCCTGCGCGAAATCATCACGCTGATGGAGGCCAACCTAGAGGACCCACTGCCACCCGGGCAACTGTGCCAGGCCGTCGGCCTGTCGGTACGCCAGGTGCAGCGGCTGTTCAAGGACCAACTGGAGACCACCCCGCAGAAGTACTACTTCCAGCTGCGCATTACCGAAGCGCGGCGCCTGATCCAGAACTCCAACGCATCGATCTTCGATGTGTCCATCGCCTGCGGCTTTGTGTCGTGTACTCATTTCAGCAGGTCCTACAGTGCGTTCTTCGGCCACCCACCTTCCAAGGAAGTGCGTTATGAAATCTGAGAGACAAGGAGCACAAGCGGAAGGTTGCTGAACACGCCGTTACCGGTACCCACAATAAAAACAAGCATATAGCCATCGATCACTGAATTTTCGAGATGGCTTCACGGCTCCGCTTTGGCTGCCGCGCTGCCCCCTTCCTACTCGAAAACCCATATCGGGAGACAAGAATGACAAATCCTGCAATTTCAGTTGAAGATGTACCGCTAAACAGGTTCCACAAACTGCTCACCTTGCGCTCTGGCGGCGGCTCGTTCGTCGATGGCTATGTGCTGAGCATCATCGGCGTCGCCCTGGCGCACATCAGCACGGCATTGTCGTTGAACAGTTACTGGGAAGGCCTGATCGCTGCCTCGGCGTTGATCGGCATTTTCTTCGGCGGCTTTCTCGGCGGCTGGCTGACCGACCGGCTTGGACGCAAACGCTTGTTCTTCGTCGGGCCCACCCTGTTCATCGTTGCATCGCTTGGGCAGTTCTGGGCCGACTCGGCGCTGACCATCTTCCTGCTGCGGCTGGTCATCGGCATCGCCGTTGGCATCGAGTACCCGGTAGCCACCTCGCTGCTGGTCGAGTTCATGCCCAGGAAGTACCGCGGCCCCCGCCTGGCCATGCTTACCATCCTGTGGTTTGCCGGTGCCGCAGCGGCCTACATTGTCGGCGAGCTGGTGCTGCGCAGTGGCGCCGAGGACGCCTGGCGCCTGGTACTGGCCAGCTCCGCCAGCATCGGCCTTGCCCTTTTCGTGGTACGTATCGGTACACCCGAATCACCACGCTGGCTGCTCAGCAAAGGCCGCAGTGCAGAGGCGGAGCAGGTGATCAAGGCGGTGTACGGCAACGATTTTTCCCTGCGCAACCTGCCCGAGCAAAGCACCCAGCACAAGGTGAACATCTGGAGCCTGCTGTATGCCGGTTATGGCAAGCGCATGCTGTTTGTCATCGTGTTCTGGACCTGCTGCATCATCCCGCTGTTCTCGGTGTACGCGTTTGCACCCAAGGTGCTGGCGGCGCTGAACGTGAAAGGCGACAGCGCCTCGATCGGTTCGGTACTGATCACGTTGTTCTTCGTGGTCGGTTGCATACTCGCCACCCGGCTGATCAACGTCATCGGCCGGCGCAACCTGCTGCTGTACAGCTTCCTGGTGTCGGGCATGGCCTTGTTGTGCCTGGGCGCGCTGCACAGCAGCGCGGGCATCTGGATTCTGCTGTTCTTTGCCTTGTATGCACTGTTCATTGGCGGTGCCCAGGTGCTTACGCTGGTGTACCCGAACGAGATCTTCCCCACCGAGATTCGCGCCTTCGCTGTGGGCATGGGCACCTCCATCTCGCGCATCGGGGCTGCGGTAGGGACTTACCTGGTGCCGATGTCACTGGATGTGCTGGGCATCGCACAGACCATGTACGTGGCGGCTGCCATCACCTTCTTCGGCCTGCTGCTGTCATGGGCGCTGGCACCGGAAACCCGCTCGCTCAACCTGCAACAGGCGGCGGCCCTGGGCTAACCTGCAAGTGCGGTGCTTGCCGCCCGCCAGCGATGGCAAGCATCATGCGCTTACTGACCACTTGCCAAGGATACGCCGATGACCGCTGCCCCCGTCACTTTCATGGAGCAAGGCCGCTGCAAACGTTTGAAGGCGGCCAGCAGCCGGGACCATGACAGCGTCGATCAACTGGTGATGGCCGCACGCCCGTTCCAGGACCGTGAGCGCTATGGCCGCTTCTTGCAGGTGCAATACCGGTTTCACGGCAGCCTGTTGGCGTTGTATCAGGACGAACAGCTCAACCAGCGCCTGCCCGGGCTGGTCGAGCTGTCGCGCTTTGCGGCAGTCGAGGCTGATTTGCGAGACTTGGGCCTGCCACTGCCAACGCTCCCTCACCCAGTGTGCGCCAGCCCGACCCAGGCGCTGGGCTGGTTGTATTGCAGTGAAGGGTCGAACCTGGGCGCAGCGTTCCTGTTCAAGCACACCCAGCGCCTGGGGCTGGATGCCGACCTGGGCGCCCGCCACCTGGCGCCGCCACCGAGTGGCCGAGCGCTACAGTGGCGCGAGTTTGTTGCCACGCTCGATAGCGTGGTGCTGGATGAGCAGGAAGAGGCAGAGGTAGTGGCGGGGGCAATTGCCGCGTTCGACAGCTACAGGGCACACCTGCGGGCAGTGTTTGCAGAAGGCTGATTACCCGCGAGGCGCCCCGCCGATCTCAGCCTTTGACCACGTCTTGCAACTTCTCCCAGAGTTTCTCGACATGCTCGCGCTCAGTAGGCAGCGCTCCGATCGAAACCCGTACCATCCACCGCCCATCCAGCGTCGCTGGCGTCACATACGCATCCCCGGACGCATTCAGCCGCTGCGCCCAGGCTTTGGTGTGCGCATCCAGCGCCTCCCCGGCCAGCCCCGCCGGCCGATGGCGAATGCACAAGGTCTGCAACTGCACCGGCGCCAACACCTCCCACCCGGCAGCAGCCCCAACCTGCCCCGCCAGCCACTGGGCATTGCCCAGGTCGCGCCGCAAGCGCTCCTGCAACGCCTCAACGCCCTCGCTGCGCAACATGAACCACAGCTTCAGCGCACGGAACCGCCGGCCGAGTGGAATACCCCAGTCACGAAGGTTCTTCACCTCGCCATCGACTGCTGATTGCAGGTAGCTGGGGTTGGTGCTCATTACCCGGATCAGATGCTGCGGGTCACGTACGTAGTAGATGGAGCAATCGAAGGCTACACCCAGCCACTTGTGCGCGTTGACTACTACCGAGTCGGCCAGCTCGATGCCGTCCCACATCCAGCGGCACTCGGGCAGGATCATCGCGGAACCGGCCATGGCCGAGTCCACATGTAGCCACAGCCCATGAGCCTGGGCGATTTCGCCAATCGGGCGCAGCGGGTCGAGGGCCGTGGTGGTGGTGGTACCCGTGGTGGCAACCACAGCGCAGGGCTGGTTGCCGGCAGCCAGGTCCTGCTCGATCGCCGCCTGCAACGCTTGTGGGCGCAGGCCATAGTGTTCGTCTGTTGGGATCAGGCGGATGTTGTCGCGACCAAAACCGGCCAGCAACGCCGCCTTGTCCACCGAACTGTGGGCGTGGGCGCTGACATACACGATCAAAGGCTTGGCTTCGGCTTGCAGGCCGCCGCGTACCAATGCGTAGTCAGTGGCGCGCTCACGGGCGCTGATCAGCGCCACCAGGGTGCTGGTCGAAGCGGTGTCCTGGATCACTCCGCTCCATTGACCAGAGAGGCCGAGCAACTGACGCAGCCAGTCGAGGGTGGTTTCTTCCAGCTCGCTCAGCGCCGGGCTGGATTGCCACGACAGGCCCAGCACGCCCAGGCCGGTGCTGAGGAAGTCACCGAGTACCGAGGACAACGTGCCGTTGGAAGGGAAATAGCCGTAGAAGTCCGGGTGCTGCCAATGGGACAGCCCGGGCATGACCAGCTGGTTGACATCGTCGAGGATGGCCTCGAAGGGTTCGCCTTGCTGGGGCGCGGTTGCGGGTAACGCGGCCTTGAGGTAGCCGGGCTCGACTTGGGCCATGACCGGGCGCTCGCCAACGGTTTGGCGGTAGTCGGCAATCAGGTCGATCAGTTGGTGGCCATACTGGCGGAATTGTTCGGGGGTCACTTGGCGGCTCCTGTGGTTCATTCACTGCCTGTGCCGGCCCTTTCCGCGGGTGAACCCGCTCCCACAGGTACTCCACAGTTTTCAGACCCTGTGAGTTACCCGCGAAAGGGCCGGTACAGACAACACAATGCCCCCAGTCTAGGCAGCTATGCCAAACCGAATAACCCCGCTTCGCGCATACCTGCTATGGCAAACCCGCATGCCCACCCTGCACGCCGAATTGTGACTGGCGCCAAAGCTCGAACACCCGGTTACGCAACCAGCGGTGCTCGGCAGAAGCTTGCAGGCGCTGGTGCCACACCACCCAGTAGCGCTGGCTGTGGTCGATGAAGGCCAGCGGTCGCCAGGCCAGGTCATGCAGGCGGCACAGTTGCCGGGCGATGTGCTCGGGCACAGTGGCCACGGCCTGGCTGTTGGCAATGACCTTTACGGTGGCGGAAAAAAACGGCACCTCCAGGCTCACACGGCGCTGCAGGCCCTGGGCGCGCAAGTGGCGGTCGATGAAGCTGTCCTTGTCGCCCCCGCCAGAGATACGCACATGTTTGTGCGCCAGGTAATCGGCCTGGCTGAGCGCGGCATGGGCTGCAAGCGGGTGGTCGAGGCGCATCAGGCAAACGGCCCGATCCTCGCCCAGCAGGCGCCCGTGCAGGTTGGGCGGCGATTCGTCGAACAGGGTGGTGGCCAGGTCGATTTCGCCGCTGGCCAGCAAGGCGTACTGGCCGGCCTGCCAGGTACGGTACTCAAGCGATACACCCGGTGCTTCACGCTCCAGTGCAGCCACCAGCAGCGGCAGCATGTGCTCGGCCACATAGTCCGAAGCGGCCAGGCAGAAGCGCCGCTCGCAACGTGCCGGGTCGAAGACGGCGGGCTGGCGCAAGGCGTGCAGTTCTTCCAGGACCTGGCGCAGCGGTTCGACCAGGGCTTCGGCGTGTTCGCTCAGTACGTAGCCACGGCCCTGGCGCACCAGCAGCGGGTCATCGAAGGCATCGCGCAGGTGGGCCAGCTGACGGCTCAGGGCCGACTGGCTGACGCCCAGGCGCTCGGCGGCGTGGCTGAGGTTTTTCAGCTGGAGCAGGTGGTCGAGGGTGCGCAGGTGGGCGAGGCTGAGGGAGGCGAAGGTGGGATTCATTCAGGCTGCCCGCGGTGGCATTCAAGGGCCTATTCGCGGGCTCGCCCGCTCCCACAGGTTCACCGCTGTATTGAATGCTGCGGTGAACCTGTGGGAGCGGGCGAGCCCGCGAAGGGCCGCAAAGCGGCCCCGGATACACAAATCAGTCAGTCAGGCCGACATAAACGTTCTGCACGTCATCGTTCTCATCGATCGCTTCGAGGAACGCTTCAACCTCAGCCAGTGCTTCAGCGCTCAGGCTGGCCGCGCTCACCGGGTTTTTCGGGGTGTAGCCGATCTTTGCCGAGGTCACGGTAAAGCCATGGTCCGGCAGGGCCTTCTGCACGGCGTCCAGGTCGGTGGTGTCGGTAATGAACAGGGTCGAACCCTCTTCTTCACCTTCCTCGAAGTCCTGTGCGCCGGCTTCGATAGCCGCCATTTCCGGGTCGGCGTCGCCTTCCGGAGTGGCTTCGATCAGGCCGACATGGTTGAAGTCCCAGGCCACCGAACCGCTCGCACCCAGCTGGCCCTTACGGAACAGTACGCGGATTTGCGCAACGGTGCGGTTGACGTTGTCGGTCAGGCACTCGACGATCAGCGGTACCTGGTGCGGGGCAAAGCCTTCGTAGCTGACCGCGTGGTACTGCACGGAGTCACCGTCCAGGCCGGCGCCCTTGCGAATCGCCCGTTCCAGCGTCTCGCGGGTCATCGAGGCCTTCTTGGCTTGCACGATGGCCAGGCGCAGACGCGGGTTCATGTCGGGATCGGCGCCCGACTTGGCAGCGATCTGGATTTCCTTGGACAGCTTGCCCATGACCTTGCCTTTGGCATTGGCTGCTGTTTCTCTATGCTTGGCTTTCCACTGTGCGCCCATGTCGACTCTCTTGTTTCAACGGCCGGTTCAGGAAGCGACCGGCCAAAAGTGGGTGCAGTTTATACGCCCTCAGGCACGGGATCGACAAGAAATCTCATCAGCCTTTATCGGCTTTGCCCGCCGCCGCGGCAAACCGCGCCAGCCGCACATCCAGCCGGCGCGGCCGCAAACCGTGGTCCTCGGCGCGCTCCTTGCGGCGGATGGCGTTGCGCACCATCAGCGAACCCAGGTAGCGGATGGGCTCTGGCGGGAACAGCCCCATTGGCCCCTTGACCAACGGTGAGCGGGTCCATGGGTTGTCCAGCCCCAACGCCAGCGACGAAAGGATCTGCCCACCCATGTGGCACGGCCCGACGCCACTGCCAGAGTAGCCAAAGCCGTAAAACACATTGCCCTGCCCGTCCAACCGGCCGAAGAACGGCAAACCGGTTACCGAGCGGTCCGACGGCCCGTTCCAGCTGGCGGCCAGCGGTACATCGGCCAGTGCCGGGAAGAACCCGCCCAGGCTTTCGCGCAGCAGCGGCCGGTAGGGCGACGGCTGGTCGAACACTGGCAGCATGCGCCCACCATAGGCAAAAGTATTGCCACCCTTGCCGAGCATCAGCCGGCCGTCGGAGGTGTTGTGGTAGTAGTGCACGAAAATGCGCGAGTCGAGCACGCTGACGCCGCTGTCCAGGCCGATCTCGCGCAGCAGGTCGGGGCACGGCTCGGTAATCACCATGTCGCTGGAAACGATTGCCACGCTGCGCTCGAACTGCGGGAAGGCCCGCGCCATCCAGGCATTCAGGCCCAACACCACGCGGTCAGCGCGCACTGTGCCGTGGGCCGTGCGCACCTGCACCGGGGCGCCGTGCTCCAGGCCGGTCATGGCCGTGCCTTCATGGATGCGCACGCCGCGCTGCAACGCCACCCGGCGCAGGCCACGCACCAGCTTGCCAGGCTGCACCGTGGCCGCGGCGGGCGAGAACCAGCCCTCCAGGTGCCGCGCCGAACCGGCCAGGCGCTGCACCTGCGCCAGCGGCAGGCGGCGGAACGAATTGATACCCTTGTGCTCCAGCGCAGCAATCACCCCGTCGGTTGCGCCAACCTGAGCCGCGTTGGTCGCGGTGTACAGCGTGCCGTCCAGGCGGTAGTCACAGTCGATGCCGTTGGCCGCGCAAAACGCGCCGATGTCACCAATGCTGCGCTCCGACTCGCGCACCAGGCGCACCGCCTCGGCCACTCCGAACAGCCGCTCGAGGGTGAAGTACTTGGCCGACCAGGACAATGCGCAGCCGCCGTTTCGGCCACTGGCGCCCGCGCCGCAGATATCGGCTTCAATCAGCACGACATCCAGCGCCGGCACCGCTTCCTTGAGCATCAGTGCCGTCCACAGGCCGGTGTAGCCGCCACCGACAATGCACACATCGCAGCGGATATCACCTTGCAGCGGCGGGCACACCGCCTCCTGCGCCGAATCCAGGGCCTGTTGCAGCCAGAAGGGTCTCATTCGCGCTTTCCTTTCAGGTACGCAGTGGCTTGATTGCCATGCTGGTATTCGGTGCAACATCGGTACTTTGCGGGGTGCTGGCCGGCCGGCTGTTCCAGTGCGGCAGTAGTACCAGCGCCGAGAACAGCGCGCAGCCTGCGAACACGATGAACACTGTGACGCCATCGAAGTACCCCGGCAGAAGCCCGCCCAGTACTGCCCCCACCGAGCCGCAGCCATTGACGAAGCCCGCCGCGGTAGCGCCGGCCTTGGCGGTGCCGAAGTCAATGGCCGCAGCGCCGCTGATCATCGAGTCCGGGCCGTACAAGGTCAGGCCCATCACGAACAGCAAGGCCACCACCAGCATCACGTTGCCTGTATGCATGGCCGCCATGAAGCCCGCCAGGGTCACGGTCAGCAGCACCAGGCTGATGACACACGCCGGCATGCGCCGGGCGCCGAACAGCTTGTCGGAGGCCAGGCCGATGATGATCGGGCCAAGCAGCCCGGCCAGTTCGAAGGCGGTCGGGATAATGGCCGCACCAACCTTGCCCACCTCGGGCATCTGCTCGAAGACGATCACCGGCCCCCACAGCAGGATGGCGTAGCGCGCAGGCTTCAACAGGAAGTACGCCAGGCCCAGGGTCAGCACCGTGCGGTTGCGCAAAATTTCCTTCAGCGGCGCCCACACACTGCACAGGTTGCCGGCCGGGGCCATGCTCTGCGGCTCGGGCTCCACCGCCGGCAGGCCGACGTCTTCAGGCTTGTTGCGTTGCAGCAGGAAGAACAGCACGGCAACCAGCGCCACCACGGCGGCGCTGGAGAAGAATGCCGCATGCCAGCTACCGACAAGGGTATAGGCCCACCAACCGGCGAACGGCGAAGCCACCAGGCCGCCGAAGGCATAGCAGGAACTCCACAACCCCAATACCCGCCCGCGCTGCGAGGCCGGGAAGAAGCTGCCGATGTTCTTGCACAAGCCGGCCCAGCCAGTGGACTGTGCCAGGCCCTGCACCAGCATGCAGGTAGCAAAGATCGGGAAGGTGGCGTAGCTGCCCATCACCACCGCCGCCACCGCGGAAATCAGCAGCCCCCCCAGCACCACCACGCGCGGGCCGAAGCGGTCGGCAAGCATGCCCCAGGTGAACTGGCCTACGGCATACGCGGCCAGGTAGATGGCGTCGAGGTTGGCCATGGCGGCCTTGTCGAGCATGAAGCTGGGGTCTTCGGCGATGCCCAGCTTGGCAACCGAGAACGCTTTGCGGGTGAAGTAGAAGGCGGCGTAGGCCAGCCAGGTGATGGCGAAAATCTGGATGCGCCAGCGTTTGAACGCGGCTAGGGATTGATTCATGTAAGTCTGACCTCTTGCTTGAGTGTGCCGGCAGAATGTGAAGAAACGCCTGTCTTGTTCTTGTGTTACGCACAGCGATGACGAGGCTGTCATCGGGTCAGATGGCACCGTGTAGGCACCACGGCCCTGGCGGCATTCGTGGTGCCAGCGTCGGGCTGACATGCATGGAAACAGTTGCGCTAAGATAAATAAAATCGATTTATCGTATTTCACACATAAGCTCAGCTTTTTACTGAGGTGGTCATGTCGGTTTCCCACGCACAACTGAAGGCCTTCCATGCCGTGGCCGTGCACGGCAGCTTTACCCGCGCGGCGCAAAAGCTGTTCCTTACCCAGCCCGCGGTGTCGGACCAGGTGCGCAAGCTGGAGGAACGCTTCGGCGTATTGCTGTTCCACCGCAACAAGCGTTCAGTGCAGCTCACCGACCTTGGCGAACGCCTGCTGGGCATCAGCCAGCGGCTGTTCGCCTGCGAGGCCGAAGCCCATGACCTGTTGCAGGATTCGCGTGCGCTGCACACCGGCAGCCTGGTGCTGGCGGTGGACGCACCGGTGCACGTGCTGCCGCAGATTGCCCGCTTCTGCCAGCGCTACCCGGGCATCCAGGTAAAGATCGAAACCGGCAACACCGACGAGTCGCTGGCCCGGCTGTTCAGTTATCAGGCTGACCTGGCGCTGCTGGGCCGGGATGTGGACGATGAACGGTTGCATTGCCTGCCTCTGCGCCGCGACCCGATGGTCGCATTCGTCTCGCATCACCACCCGTGGGCCAGCCGAGGCTCGATCAGCCTGGCCGACCTGGACGACACACCGCTGGTACTGCGCGAGCCCGGCTCGGTGACGCGCCAGACGCTGGAAGAAGAAATGCAACGGGCCGGCTTGCGGATTCGCCCGGCGATCCAGGTGGAAGGCCGCGAGGCGGCGCGCGAAGCAGTGGTAGTGGGGATTGGTGTGGGGGTGGTGTCGGCAGCGGAGTTTGGCGCCGATGCGCGGGTGTGTGCGTTGCCGATCGTGGATTGCCAGCGGCATTTGACCGAGACGCTGGTATGCCTGAGCGAGCAGCGCACGCGGCGGGTGGTGGCGACCTTTTTGCAAATGGTCGAGGAAGGGGTGTAAGCCTGTGCCGGCCCCTTCGCGGGCTTGCCCGCTCCCACAGGGAATGCACAACATTTGGAGCTGTGGAGATCCTGTGGGAGCGGGCGAGCCCGCGAAGAGGCCATTACAGGCAACCCGACTATGCTAGGACTACCTCAATCCCCGGCATTCCCCCCATGTTCTCCCGCCTGGCCGCCGACACCCTGGTCCTGCTGCACCTGGCCTTTATCCTGCTGGTGCTGTTCGGCGGCCTGCTGGTGCTCAAGTGGCGCCCTGCCCTGCTGCTGCACCTGCCGGCCCTGGCCTGGGGCCTGGCGGTGGAGTGCCTGCACCTGGGTTGCCCGCTCACCACCTGGGAAAACCGCATGCGCAGCGCGGCCGGCGACGCAGGCTACCAAGGCGGCTTCGTCGAGCACTACATCTGGCCGCTGATCTACCCCGCCGGGCTGACGCCGCACATCCAGTTGCTGCTGGGCAGTGTTGTGCTGCTGCTCAACCTGGGTATCTACAGCTACGTGGCCTGGCGCTGGCGCCACCCTACCGGGTAGCGATCACGAACAACCGCGGGAACGGCAACAGCACCTTGCCGTCGGTGGCAGGCGGGTAGTCCTGCTGCATGGCTTGCAGGTACATTTGCAGGAAGTCGGCCTGCTCCTGTTCATCAAGCCTGGCCAGATAAGGCCGCAACGCCGAGCCCTTGAACCATTCCACCACCGCTTCGGCGCCACCCGGCAAAGGGTGGTGATAGGTGGTGCGCCACACATCCACCCGTGCGCACAGCGGGCTGAGCAGGTCGTAGTAAAACGCCGCACCGTGCCGTGGTGGCAGGTGGAAGTCGGCGAACTTTGCCGCCCACGGGCCTCGGCTGGCAATCTCGCGCAACTGCCGATGGGCCGGTTCGTCGAGGTTGTCCGGGGTTTGCACGGCCAGGCTGGCACCTTCGCTGAGCTGGCGAACCAGGTGCGGGTACAGCGAGGCGTGGTCGGGTACCCATTGCAGCGAGGCGTTGGCCAGGATCAAGTCCTGTGGCTCGGGGGCGGACCAGCCCGCGATGTCAGCGATGGCCGTGCGAACCCGGGGGATGCACAGCCGTTTGCGCTCGCGGGCCTTGTCGATCATGTCCGGGTCGCTGTCCAGTGCGGTTACCTGGGCGTCGGGGTAGCGTTGCAGCAGCACTTCGGTGGAATTACCAGGGCCGCAGCCCAGGTCGGTGGCGTGGCGCACCGGTCGGGGCGGGGTCGGGATGGCAGCGAGCAGGTCGCGCACAGCGCGGGTGCGTTCATCTTCGAACAGGGAATACTGGGTGGCGGACCAGGCCATGGGCGGCTCCTTTGGGCGGGCGATGTGTCTAGCATATGCCATCTGTCGCCAGGTCGGACCGTTCCCACGCACCTGCCGCGATCATTGTGGAACTGTCTTATTTAAAAATCTGAAAGCTTGCGCAACCTCTGTGGGAGCGGGCAAGCCCGCGAACACCGGCAAAGCCGGTGCCATCCACCGCGTTGCCTGTTTCGCGGCGGTTCGACGCGCCCGCTCCCACAGACCCGTATCTGCCTTCAGAAATCCCAGCGGGTGGAGACCATGACGTTACGCGGTTCGCCGTAATAACCACTGTAGAACGTGGTATCCAGCGCACTGAGGTACTTCTTGTCGAACAGGTTGTTGACGTTCAGCGTGGTCGAAAGCTGCTCGGTGATCTGGTAGCGGCCCATCAGGTTGAACACCGCGAACTGGCCCTGCCTGGCCTTGACCGTCTTGCCCAGGTCGGTGGGCGCAGCCGTGAAGTGGATGCCGCTTTGCCAGTTCATGCCACCGCCCACGGTCAGGCGGTCCAGTTCGCCCGGTAGACGGTAGGTACTCCATAGCTTGACCATGTTGGCCGGGAACACCGTGTTGATGCGCTCGCCATCGGCGTCCTTGATGATGCTGTGGTTGTAGCTGGCACTGAGGTTCCAGCCTGGCTGCAGCTCACCACTGGCCTCCACTTCGAAGCCGCGCGTGGTGGCGCCAGAGATCGCTCGGTAGGCGGAAGTGGTGGTACCCGGCACGACCTTGCCGGGGTCGACTTCGGCAAGGTTGTCCTGCTTGATTTCGAAGGCAGCGACACTGGTATTCAGGCGGCCGCCGAAAAACTCGCTCTTCAGGCCCACCTCATAGTTGTCGCCCTCACGCGGGTCAAGGGTACTGCCACTGGCATCGCGAACGGTCTGCGGCTTGAAGATACTGGTGTAGCTGGCATACACCGAGTGAACCTCGTCGAGGTCGTAGACGATACCGGCGTACGGGGTGACCACACCACTGTCGCGGTTGGCGGTGACCTTGTTCAGGGCGGTATTTACCGCGTATTCCAGGTCGTAGCGGTACCGGTAGTTGCTGACCCGGGCGCCCAGAATGACAGACAAATCGTCGGTGGGCCGCAGCCGCGTGGCCAGGTAGGTACCGCTCTGGTAAATGCTGGTATCGCCGTCGTACAGCTTGCCGTTACCGGTGTTGGGCTTGGTGGTGTAGTTGTCCCAGGTGTAGAAGTTGACCCGGGTGCCCTCGATCGCCGTGCCACGCAACGGGTCGTGATGGTTCTGGTAGCGGGAGAAGTTGTAGCCCAGCACCAGGTCATGCTCGCGACCGAATGCCTGGAATGGGCCCTTGAGCTGTGCATCCACGCCCACCTGCTTCTGCCAGGTGCTGCCGGCACCGCCGTACAGGCGCACGCCTTCGCCGGTCTGCTTGTCGGGGAAGCCCCAGCTGGCAGTCGCCAGGCTGTAATCGTCGCGGTTGATGTACATCTGGTTCACCGCCAACCGCAGGCTCCAGTCGTTGCCCAGTTTCTGTTCGAGGCTGGCGAAGGTGTTCAGCGCGTCCTGGGGGTTGCTGCTCCAGCGCGCGGCGCTGTTGGTGGAGCGGGAAAAGTCGGTTTGCTCACCATTGCTGTAGAACAGCGGGAACGCCACTGAAGACGAGCCTTCTGGCCGGTTGCGCTGGTAGTCGGCGCCCACGGTGAGCAACGTGGTGTCGGTAAGGTCGGCCTCAAGGATGCCGTAGAACACCTGCTTTTCCTGGTGGTAATGGTCGACGAAGCTGTCGTTCTGCTGGTAAGCGGCAACCATGCGCCCACGTACATTGCCAGTAGGCGTCAACGGCCCGGACAGGTCGACCTCGGTGCGGTACTTGTTCCATGACCCCAAACCGGCGCTGACATGCCCCTTGAACGCGGCGGTGGGCCGCTTGCGCACCAGGTTGATGGTGGCAGACGGGTCACCTGCGCCGGTCAGCAGGCCGGTGGCACCGCGCAGCACCTCCACATGGTCATAGATGGCCATGTCGGCCAGGCTCTGCGCGGATACCTGGCTGACGATATCGAGGGTGGTGGGGATGCCGTCGAACTGGTAGTTGTCTACCGAGTAGCCGCGCGAGTAGATGTTGAATCGCTCACTGCCCAGGCTCTGGACCGATAGCCCCGGGGTTTGCTGCAACACTTCGGTGAGGTCGTTCAGGCCCTGGTCGTCCATGCGCTGGCGGGTGACCACACTGATGGACTGCGGCGTTTCGCGCGGCGACAGGTCCAGGCCTGTACCGGCGCGCGTAGTGCCCAGGGTGTAGGCGCCGGTGCCGTCGGTGCTGTTGCCGTAACGCTGGCTGTCGATATTGGTAGCGCCCAGCTCCAGCGCCGAGCCACTGGCTGGCGAGCCAATCAGGTACCCCTCCCCGGCCCGTTGCAACTGCAAGCCCGAGCCGGCCAGCAGCTGTTGCAAGGCTTGGGCAACGCTCATGCGCCCCTGCACGGCCGCCGCCTGGCGGCCCTCGGCAGCATCGGTGGAAAACAGGATGCGGGTGCCGGTCTGCTGGGCCAGGGCGTTTAGCGAGTGGTCAAGGCGTTGTGCCGGGATGTCCAGGCTGAAGGTGGCATCCTGCGCCTGGACGCTGGCGCAGGTCAGCAGGCTGGCAGCCAGCAGCGTCAGCGGTGAAAAGTGGTTACCCATGTGTTCCCCATACGATTCAAGTGACTTCATGGGGATGGCGGTTGGGCATGGGCGAATGTTGATGTGTGGATGAAAATAATTATTGGTTGCCTGTACCGGCCCCTTCGCGGGCTTGCCCGCTCCCACAGGTACAGCATCGAATCCGATGCCACGGATACCCTGTGGGAGCGGGCAAGCCCGCGAAGGGGCCAGTACAGGCGATCAATCAGTCTGACCAATGACCAAGCCACCATCAGCAGCGCGTACCACCTTCACTGGCAACACGGCTGACAACTGCTCCAGCAGTGCCCGTACCTGTCGGCTGTCGAATTCACCCGACAAGCGCAACCCACCAGTGCGTTCGTCCGCCAAGCGCAGCGGCAACTCGCTGTACCGTTGCAAATCCACAATCGCATCGCGCAAAGGTGTGCCGTCAAAACGCAACACCGAGCTGCGCCAGGCCTCCATCGCTGCCGGCGCCACGGCCTGCACTTCGCCCAACTCGCCAGCAGCCGCAAGCAGTTGCTCCCCGGCCCGCAGTGGCTGCACCGCACCGCGCCCCATACCGACCTCTACCGCCCCCTCCAGCACCCCTACCCGAACGCCCCGCACATCGCTGCGCACGTCGAACACCGTACCGATATCACGCACCCGCACGCCCTGGCTGCGGACAATGAACGGTGCTTCGGCATGCACTACGGTAAAGCGTGCCTGCCCTTCGACCAGCTCCAGCTGCCGGCTGCGCAGGCGATGTTCAATCTGCAAGCGGCTGCCGGAGTCCAGCAGCACCTGGCTGCCGTCCGCCAAGACCAGCTCGCGTTGTGCGCCCACTGCCACCCTGACCTGCTCGGTATGCCAGGCAGGGTCCAGCCACCACAGGCTGCCAGCCAGCAGCAACGACAACAGGCTGGCCTTGGCCGCCTTGCCGGCCTTGCGCCTGCGTGCAGTCATGGCTTTGCCTTCGGCGAGCAACGCCTCGCGGGACGCCACCCGCTCGCGCAGCGCATCGCTGAACGCCTCCAGCGGATCGGCCTGGGGCTTGCCTTCACGTTTGCCCTGGCTCATGCCCATTCCTCGCCATGCAGGCGCCGGGCCGGTTCCCAGCGGCTGGCGATGGTGCGCAGCGCCCGGTTGAAGTGCTGGGTGACCATGTTGACCGAAATCTCCAGCTCGGCGGCGATATCACGCTGAGCCATGCCATGGATGCGGTGCAGCAGGAACACCTGGCGCTGACGTGCCGGCAGGGCCTCGATGATCGCCAGCAGGGCATGCAGCTGTTGCTCGAAATCCAGCTCGCGAGCACCGTCCCAACTGTCCAGGGCCGGTTCGTCATGGCTGGCGGCGGCCAGGTGAGCCGCACGCAGCGATTCGGCGCGCACCCGGTCGATGGCCCGATTGAAGGTGACCTTGCGTAGAAATGCCAGCGGGAGCGAAATGCGCTGGCGGGGTGGTTTGTCGAGAATCTGCAGGTACACGTCGTGAACCAGGTCGCGGGCAAAATGGCGGTCGCGAAAGCGCTGGCGGATATAGCGGACCAGCTCGTCATAGTGCAACGCCAGCGCGTCAAGCAGTTCCTGGTTGGGCGGAGTGTTGGACATGAAGGGCCGGCGCCAAGTGATAATGCTTCGCATTGTAGAGGGCGGCGCAGGCATTTGTCAGCCATTGGCCGGCAACCCTGCCGGAACTGGCTGGCTATGCTTCAGGTCATCCCTTACATGCGCATGCCCATGAAGACCTACATCGCCCTCGCCATCCTGGCCCTGATTGCCGCCGCCGCCCTGCTCGGCTCGCCGTGGATGAACCAGCGCTTTCACATGCCCGCAGAAAAAGCCCAGGCCCAACAACGCGAAACGGCCGGGTCCCCAAGGGAGCCGGCCGTTTCGAAAAGCGAGTGACGCTTAGTGCTGCTTGCTGCCAGAGCGGATCTGGTGCACCACACCCATCGCCACCACAACTGCCGCAGCAATACCGGTGGAGATCACCAGGATCTGGTAGTCAGGCATGAAGGCCATGGTGACCAGGGCGGCCACGATGAACGCGATCACCAGGTAGGTCAGCCACGGGAACAGCCACATCTTCAGGCGTACTTCCTTGCCTTCGGCAATCAGCTTGCGGCGCATGCGCAGCTGCGAGAATGCAATCACCAGGTACACCAGCAGGGCGATCATGCCCGTGGTGTTCATCAGGGTATCCAGCACGTCTTTCGGGCGCAGGGTTTCGCTGAAGTTGATCAGCGCACACACCACGGCCACGGCGCAGGAACCCATGATCGCGTACACCGGTACACCGGTGCCGGCGCGGGTGATCTTGAAGAACGACGGCGCGTCGCCACGCTGGGCCAGGGAGAACAGCATGCGCGAAGCGGTGTAGTGGCCGGAGATCAGGCAGCTGCTCACCGAGGTCAGCACCACGAAGTTCATCAGCAGCTCGGCATACGGCACACCCAGCAGTTCCAGGGTACGGCGGTAGGCGCCATAGCCGGAAACGCCCAGGTGTGGATCGTTCCACGGTACCAGGCAGACGATCAGGAAGATCGAACCCACATAGAACAGGCACACACGCCACACCACCGAGTTGGTGGCCTTGACGATCTGCGCGGCCGGGTCCTTGGCTTCGGAGGCAGCGATGGTAACGATTTCAGCACCCAGGAAGGCGAACATCACCCCGAGCAAGGCACCAATCACGGTGGTGATGCCGTTGGGCATGAAGCCTTCGGCGGTGAGGTGGCTGATGCCGCGTACTTCACCGAACTGCCAGACGTTCATCACGGCAGCGGTACACACGATCAGGAAGCAGACGATCGCGATCACCTTGATCAAGGCGAACCAGAACTCGAACTCACCGTAGTGCTTGACGTTGAAGAAGTTGACGGTGATCAGCAACAGGGTCGTGGCCAGCACGAACACGTTGACGCTTACGTCGGGGAAGAAGCCATGCAGGATCTTGCCCGCCACATAGGCTTCCCAGGCCATGAGGATGACCCAGTACCACCAGTACAGCCAGCCGATGGTGAAACCGGCCCAGCGGCCAATGGCGCGGTCGGCGTAGGTGGAGAACGAGCCGGTGTCTGGCGAGGAGGTCGCCATTTCACCCAGCATGCGCATGATCAGCACCACCAGGATGCCGCCCGCCAGGTAGGCCAGGACAGCGGCTGGGCCGGCGCTGTGGATCACGCTGCCGGAACCGACGAACAAGGCGCCGCCAATAACCCCGGCGATCGACATCATCGTCAGGTGGCGCGACTTCAGCGAGGCACTGAGCTTGCTCTCGTGCCCGCTTTTCGCGGTGGTGGTTGTGGATGTTGCGTCCATCAGTTGTGTACCCCGTGCTTCTTTTTATCCAAGGAAAACCGTGAAACCCCGATGGCTGGCGGTTTCACCTGTACATCAGTGCTAATGCGGGCAGGATGGTGTGAGCAAACACACGCAGGCCCTCCATGGCGGCCTGCTGACGCGCCCCAGGGCGACTGCCTGAAGCGAACTGAACATGCTTTATGTGGCGATATCCGACACCTAATGTAAAAATGTCCGACGCAGAGAGCCATGCACAGTGGCATGAATCTCGCACTGCACTGTACAGGTCGCCCATGCAGTACACCCTGCAAACGCCAGGCGATACGCACCCTGAAGGCCCCGAATGTTCGAACTACATCCAGACTCCTCCACCCCGTTGGTCAACCAGATCATCGACGGGCTGCGTGAGTTGATCGACAACCAGACCCTCAAGCCGGGCGCCAAAGTGCCGTCTATCCGCGCCTTTGCCGCGAGCTATTCGGTGAGTACCTTCACCGTGGTCGAGGCTTACGACCGTCTGGTGGCCCAGGGGCTGCTGGTCAGCCGTGGCAACGCGGGTTTTTTCGTCAACCGGGCGGCGGGCGAACTGCTGGACCCGCACACAACCGAGGCCGACGCCAGTCGACCAACGTTCAACTCCGAGTGGTACCTGCAACAGATCTTCGAGATCCGCCAGTTACCGTACAAACCCGGGTGCGGCTGGCTGCCCAACGACTGGATGTACGAAGACGGCCTGCGCCGAGGGCTGCGCCAGGTGGCCGGCAGCCCACTGGAATTGTCGGGCTATGGCGACCCCATGGGCCTGATGGAGCTGCGTGCACTGACCGCGCAGAACCTGCAGCAAGACCTGTCGATCGTCGCCAACCCGGCGCAGTTGATGCTCACCCACGGCGCCAGCCAGGCCCTGGACCTGGCCGCGCGCACGCTGGTGCGCCCCGGCGACGTGGTGCTGGTCGATGATCCCGGCTACCCCAACCTGATGAGCATTTTGCGTACCCAAGGCGCCACCTTGGTCGGCGTGCCGCGCACACCGGCCGGCTACGACCTGAACCAACTCGAGCAACTGCTCACCCATCACCGCCCGACGGCGTTCTTCACCCAGCCGCACCTGCACAGCCCAACCTGCTCGCGCACCCCGCTGCCGCAACTGCACCGCTTGCTGCAACTGGCCAGCCAGCACGGCTTCCGCCTGGTGGAAAACAACCTGTACGCCGACATGGTTGCCGAACCGCAGCCCTGCCTGGCCAGCCTCGACCACTTGCAGCAGGTGGTGTACGTGGGCAGCTACTCCAAGAGCATTTCGCCCAACGTGCGGGTGGGCTACATGCTCGCCAACCCCGAGCTGATGCAAAAACTGCTGCACCTGAAGATGCGCTCGGGCCTGACCACCTCGCAGGTGATGGAGCGTGTGGTATACGCCGCGATCATCGACGGCCGCTGGCGCAAGCACCTCAAGCGGCTGCGCCAGCGGTTGGCCGAGGCGCACCAGGAAGTTGGCCGGCATTTGCACCGATTGGGCTTTGAACTGTTCACCGAATCGGATGAAGGCATGTACATCTGGACCCGCCACCCGGCGATCCCGGACAGCGCGGCGTTGCTGGATGACGCGCTGGAGAAAGGCATCATGCTCGGGCCTGGGCAGTTGTTCATGGTGGATGCCAAGGCGACCGGGTGGATGCGGTTCAATGTGGCGTTCAGTACCGAGCCGGCGATGTGGGAGTTGCTGGAGAAGGTGCTGGTGAAGCATGTGCGCCGGGGTGGGATTTAACAGGCTGCATTTCCCGTACCTATGGGAGCTGGCTCACTCTAATGCCAGCCAGTTGAGACTGCCGGGGCTGCTGCGCAGCCCATCGCAGGCAAGCCAGCTCCCACACCGATTGCACTGAACTCAAGCCATGCGCCATACCTGTGGGAGATTCTATGGTTTCTTGCAATGGCATCAGGGTTGCCAGGTGCTCGCCACGGCATCTTCAGCGCCTGTGAGATCGAGCGCCGCCCGCGCGGCGCATCGCGAGCAAGCTCGCTCCTACGTTTGTTTCGGGCCAATTATTCCTGTGGGATTTGCGCGCGAACGCTTTGGCGCATGACTCGATATTGCGTCGAACGAACAAGGCGGTCGCGCGCGCATGGCACAGGCGTAACTGGCCCGAAACAAATGTAGGAGCGAGCTTGCTCGCG
The DNA here is from genome assembly GCF_042956345.1 of Pseudomonas sp. NPDC008258. Classification (NCBI taxonomy): domain Bacteria; kingdom Pseudomonadati; phylum Pseudomonadota; class Gammaproteobacteria; order Pseudomonadales; family Pseudomonadaceae; genus Pseudomonas; species Pseudomonas sp. NPDC008258. The sequence goes on along the minus strand of NZ_JBIBGE010000036.1, from coordinate 8,843 downwards.
ATGCGCCGCGCGGGCGGCGCTCGGTCTCACAGGCGCTGCATACCTTATGGCCAACACCTGCCAGCCTTGACGCGATCCCTGTGGCTTGCCGGCGATGGGCCGCAACGCGGCCCCTAATTGCTTAACTGACAGGCATTAGGGTTCACCCGCGAACAAGCCAGCAGGCACAGCCCATCAGGCCCTTGCTTGATCGACGCGACCCGCGCGAGCCAGTACAGCGTTCAGCAACACATCAACACCCTGGCAAGCATCGTCGGGCAGCACATCTTCAGCCTCGTTGTGACTCAAGCCGCCGACACAGGGGATGAATACCATCGCCGTTGGGCAGTAACGCGCCAACAGAATGGCATCGTGACCCGCGCCACTGACGATCGATTGCTGCGCATACCCCAGGCCATCCACCGCTTGCTGTACCGCAGCCACGCAGTCCGCATCGAAGGGTGTAGCCGGGCTGACCCAGTGCCGTTCGAGGCGTACCTGCAGGCCACGCTGGCTGGCGATAGCCTGCAACTTCAGAGTCAAATCACGCTCCATCGCCTCGATGGCTTCATCGCGATGGTGGCGCAGGTCGACCGTGAATTGCAGCGAGCCGGGAATGGTATTGCGCGAAGACTTGGCGATGGCCAGTTCGCCTACGGTGGTCAGGCCTTCGGGGGCGAAGTCGGCTGCCAGTTGCTCGACCGCCTGGATCATCCGCGCCGCGCCATACAGGGCATCCTTGCGCAGAGGCATCGGCGTGGTGCCGGCGTGCGCCGCCATGCCTTCGACTGTCACGTCCAGCCAGCGGATGGCCTGGCCACCGCTGACCACGCCGATGGCCTTGGCGTTGTCTTCAAGGATCGGGCCTTGCTCGATATGCGCTTCGAAATAGGCATCCACCTGGCCCCCCAACGGGCGCTGGCCGGCGTACCCGGTACGTTGCAGTTCGTCGGCCACGCTGATGCCGTCGGCATCGCGGATGGCCAGTGCATCGGCCAGTGCGAGGCTACCGGTGAATACCGCCGAGCCGAACATGGCCGGGGTGAAGCGTGCGCCCTCCTCGTTGGTCCATACCGCGATTTCCAGCGGTTTGCGCGTCTGGATGTTCAGGTCGTTGAGGCGGCGCACCACCTCCAGGCCCGCCAGCACACCATAGACGCCATCGAAACGCCCCCCTTCAGGCTGGGTGTCGAGGTGGCTGCCCATCATCACCGGGGCAGCCTGGGGGTCACTGCCGGGGCGCCGGGCGAACAGGTTGCCGATGGCATCCACCGACAGGGTCAGGCCCGCCTCGCGGCACCAGTGGCTGAACAGTTCACGGCCGGCCTTGTCCTCGTCGCTGAGGGCCAGGCGGCAACTGCCGCCACGGGCGGTGGCGCCGATTTCGGCCATGGCCATCAGGCTCGCCCACAGGCGTTCGCCATTGCTTTTCAACATATGCGGGTACTCCAGAATAAAGGGATTCGGTCAGGCCAGTTCTACGCGCTGGCTACGGGCGTACTGGCGCGCCAGGGCGAGCACGCAGACCAGCGAAATGGTGGCGATCAGGGTGTAGAACACCGCCATCGGCCACCATTGGCCACTGAAGGTATGGGCCAGCCAGGTACCGATCAGCGGGGTCAGGCCGCCAGCGATGGCGCCGCAGATCTGGTAGGCCAGGGAAATAGCGGTGTAGCGCACGCGGGTTTCGAACATGCCGCTGACGTAGCCGGCAATCACCGCGTAGAACGAGGCCATGCACGCTGCCGCCAGGGCGATGCCGAGCACAATCAGCGGGCCCTGCCCCGAGCTGACCAGCACGAACATGGGGTAAGGCGAGGCCATGGCCAGCAGCGCCATCAAAGCCAGAAAGCGTGTAGCGCCAATCTTTTCCGACAGCCACGCAGCCAGCGGTTGCACGCAGAACTGGATGATCGCCACGAAGAACAGGCACTCCAGGATCAGCGAACGCTCAAGGTGCAGTTGCTGGGTGGTGTAGCTGATCATGAAGGTATTGGTGAAATAGACCCCGGCAATGCCCAAGGTGTTGGCACCGATGCACAGCAGCAATGGGCGCCAGGCGGTACGCAGCACCTCGAAGACCGGCGCTTGCTCCTTGCGTCGGGCCTTTAGCGCCTGCTCGCGGCTGGCGATGAACTCGGGGGATTCGTTGACGCCCAGGCGAATGGCCAGACCGACCAACAGCAGCAGCGCGCTGGCCAGGAACGGTACGCGCCAGCCCCAGCTCATCAGGTCTTCTTCCGGCAAGCGCGTGACAGCACCGAAGGCAAGCAACGACAAGATGAGGCCCGCCGGGCTGCCCAGTTGGGCGAACGAGGCGAAGAAGTTGCGCCGGCCTTTGGGCGCATGCTCACCGGCCATCAGCACCGCCCCGCCCCACTCGCCACCCACGGCAATACCCTGGACGATGCGCAGCAGGATCAACAGCATCGGCGCTATGGCGCCGATCTGTGCGTACGTCGGCAGCAGGCCGATGCACACGGTGACGATACCCATCATCAGCAGCGTGATGACCAGCGACTTCTTGCGGCCAATCCGGTCGCCCACGTGGCCAAACACGATGCCACCCAATGGCCGGGCGAAGAAGCCGACAGCGAAGGTGCCGAACGCGGCCATGGTGCTGAACAGGCTGTTGTCCGAGGGGAAGAACAATGCGCCGAATACCAGTGCCGCGGCAGTGGCGTAGATGTAGAAGTCGTACCACTCGATCATGGTGCCGATGAACGCGGCGGCGGCAGCACGGCGCGGTTGGGGGGAAGCGGTGGGCTTCATGAAGGCTCCTTTGCTTGTTGTTCTGGCAGGAGTTGCTAGGGCACGGTGGCGCTCTGGTGGCGCTTGACCTGTTGAATGGGTGGTGGCTGCTTCGCGGGTAAACCCGCGAAGCAGCCACCAGCGATCCAGCAGGCTCAATGGCGGCGATTTTTCGGCTCAGGGCTATGATTAGTCAAATTTCTATTTATTATTCGAACTATTAACCACGCTTATCATCGAGCCCCGCCATGCCCGACCGCCTGCTCAACGACCGCCTCGACTGGAACCTGCTGCGCACCTTCCGCGTCATCGGCCAGGAACTGTCCATCAGCCGCGCCGCCGCCCGCCTGCACCTTACCCAGCCAGCAGTGAGCCAGGCCCTCAAGCGCCTTGAAGAGCAGCTCGGCCGCCAGCTCATCGCCCGCCGTGGGCCGCGCTTCGTGCTGACGGAAATGGGCGAGCAACTGTTCCAGCTGGCCGGCGAGGTGTATGGGCAAATGTCGCAGATCGGTGGCTTGCTGGAGCAACCAGCGGACGAGTTGGTCGGCAAGGTGCGCCTGCTGATGATCAGCCGCATCGACAGCGAACGCTTCGACGACTTCCTCGCCCACTTCCACCGCCAGCATCCACGGGTGGAGTTGGAAATAGACGTGATGCGCAGCTCCGACATCGTTGCCGCCCTGCAAGAGAAAACCGCCACGGCAGGCCTTAGCCTCACCCGGCGTGCACAGCCACGGCTGGAGCAACGGCTGTTCCTGCGCCAGCGCTATGCGTTCTTTTGTGGCAAGCATCACGCACTGTTCGGCCAGGATGAAGGCGACCTGCTACGGGAGAATTTCGTCAGCTTTACCAGCGACCAGATTGGCGGCATGTTGTCGCCGCTGACCATTTTCCGTGACCAGCAAGGGTTTGCCGGGCGGATCGTGGCGTCATCGCCAAGCCTGGAGGAAGTGCGCCGGTTGGTGATTGCCGGTTTTGGCATCGGCTGCCTGCCCGAACATGTGGTGGCGCCAGATGTGCAAGCAGGCTTGCTGTGGAAACTGCCGCCGCAGGAAGGCATTGCCGATGTGGATATTCACTTGCTGTGGAACCGTGAGCAACGGTTCAACCGGGCGGAACAGGTGTTTGTCGAGGCGTTGCAGCGGGTCATCACCTGACGCATTTGAGCCGCGAATACGGTGGTGACCTGCGAGAACTTGGATCCCATTACATCACAAGGTATGCTGCGCAATAGCTAAACGCCACTACCCAGGCAGGCTGGTGCCTGCCGTCAAGGACGAGCCCTTTGCCCAGCCACCCTACCCGTCACACCATCGCCCGCCAGTGGCAGTTGCTCAAGTTGCTGCCTGGCCGTCACCCGGGAATGAGTTCCACCCAGTTGCAGGCTGCCCTGACAACGGTGGGCCATACCACCAGCAAACGCACCGTCGAGCGCGACCTGGTCGAACTCTCGGCACTGTTCCCCCTGCAGTGCAACAGCAAAGGCATGCCCTATGGTTGGTACTGGCAACCGGGCTTGAGCCTGGGCGAAGCACAACAACTGCAACCTGACGTGCTCACCCCGCCGGAACACATCGAGCTGCATGCCTGGGTCGATGATGCGCTGGCCCGGCGCCTGGAGGCGCTGCCGCTGTCTGCAGACATGCAGCTTACCGCCCTGGCCAACGGCGGCGCCGCGCTGGTGGCCACCGTCGACGACAACCGGGCACTGATGAGCTGGTTGCTTTCGCAGGCCGGCTCGATCCGCGTGCAGGCTCCGCAGGCGTTGCGGCTGGCCATGCTCGAACAGCTGCGCCAGAGCCTGGCGCTGCATGACGGTGGTTGTTGACCGGCAGGTATCGTTGTCCGAGGTGTACCCTGACCCGTGCCAGGAGCAGCACATAACTCATTGACCTAGCAGGGACCCTGTGGGAGCGGGCGTGCCCGCGAAACAGGCAACGCAGTGGATGGCACCGGCTTTGCCGGTGTTCGCGGGCACGCCCGCTCCCACAGGGTATGCGGTGCGCTTGCCACCAACAGCAGATGAAGCTTTTTATCGCGAGTTGCGGCGGGCCAGGCAAATCCAGCTCAAGCCCAGCACGCTGGCCACCAGCAAGCCCAGCAGCACCATCAGCTCGCCACTGTAGCGGGCCACCCAGGCCGGAAAACCAATGACCTCGTGGTACACCTGCACATCGGCCATGCCGTCGGCGTGGCTGATGCTGACCCCGCCCTGGCGGATCTGCGAGTAATCCGCATCGAAATACACCCACACCTTGCACGCACCACCCGGTTCGACGGCCGGGATGTCCACCTGCGCAGTCGCGGCCTCCAGCAGCGTGTCGTTACCGGCAGCATCGCGCACCTGCACCAAGCCCTTGGCTGGCAGGCGGATCCTGACCTGGCGTACCTGGGCATCACCACTGTTGCGCAGCTCGATAACCAAGCCGGTACGGTGGTCGACCAGCCCGGCCTCGAAGGGCTTGGCGAACAGCTGGGCATACGGTGCCTGGGCCATCTCGATCAGCCGGTCGACCTGGTCGTGGCTTAGCACACCCTGGCCGATGCTGTTGATGCGCCCCTGCAACTGCTCGTACTTGAGCTGCTCGCTGGCCTTGCTGATGCGCTCGCTGAACTGGCTGGGATAAGTGAGGTAGGCATAGGTCAGCGACGCCTCCAGCCGCGGGTTACCCCTGAGCAACGCGTAGGCGGCCACAAGCACCATCAGGCCAACAAGCACGGCTACGAGGAGTTTCCCCACCTTGTCCCAGCTCAATGCAAACTTCCTTCTGTGGTGATACAGACGATCTAACCGCCCAAGGGTGCCAAGTTCAGGCCACCCAGGCAAGCCTGGCAGGTAGAACGTGGCCCGCATCATCACCTTACGGTCGACTGGCCTGTCGATGGCCATGTCCATTCCTCGAGGTTACGAGCACGCCGAGACTAGGGCGGTACTTCCCCCTTCACAATGACCAAGGGGGCGGAAAGGGTCACTTTCGGAAATGGACTACAAGATACTGACAAAGAGCAGCCTGCTACCGATCAGCCCTTGACCAGCTCCCGGCAGTGGCGGACGATCAACTTCCCCCACACAAGGACGAACACCATGCTACGGGTACTGGGCAGAGCTTCTTCCATCAATGTGCGAAAAGTCCTGTGGGCCTGCGCCGAATTCGAGGTCGCGTTCGAACGCGAAGACTGGGGTGCCGGCTTCAAGGCCACCGATAGCGCCGAGTTCCTTGCGTTGAACCCCAATGCCATGGTTCCGGTGATCCAGGATGGCGACTTCACCTTATGGGAATCCAACAGCATCATCCGCTACCTGGCCAACCGCTATGGTGCCACCGCCTTCTACCCAGGCGAAGCACAGGCGCGGGCCAGGATCGACCAGTGGATCGACTGGCAGGCCTCGGACCTGAACCGCTCGTGGAGCTATGCGTTCATGTCGCTGGTCAGGCACTCCCCTGCCCACCAGGACCCGCAAGCCCTTGCCGCCGGTTGCGCGGAGTGGTCGCGCTACATGCACATCCTCGACCGCCAGCTGGCCAGTACCGGGGCCTATGTGGCCGGCAGCCAGTTCACCCTGGCCGACATCCCGATCGGCCTGTCGGTCAACCGCTGGTTCGAAACGCCATTCGAACACCCGCACCTGCCGGCGGTGCGCGACTACTATGAGCGCTTGAGCGAGCGCCCGGCCTATCACCTGCATGGCCGTAACGGTACCCCGTAACCTCAACGAAGAGAGGGCGCCAAAGCGCCCCCTCGGTACCAGCCAGTTACACCGCGACCTGACTCCCGGCAGCAACCACCCGCCCACGCCAGGCAAACAGCAGCACCATCAGCAAGCCCACCGCTGCCATTGCTGCGCCGGCCAGGGAGATCGCCGGGTAGCCCAGCCCCGCATTGATCACCGCCCCGCCCAGCGCCGCACCAATTGCATTGCCCAGGTTGAACGCGCCAATGTTCACCGCCGAGGCCAGGTTGGGCGCATCCTTTGCTGCCTCCATCACCCGCATCTGCAGCGGTGGCACCAGCGCGAAGCTGGCAGCACCCCAGACCAGGATCGCCAGCGCCGTCGGCAGTGGCCAGTCCAGCACCAGCGGGAACACCAGCAGCACGGCAATCAGCACCGTCAAGGACAAGACCAGGGTGCGATCGATCGAGCGGTCCGCTGCCTTGCCGCCCCACACGTTGCCCAAGGTAAGGCCTACTCCGAACAACACCAGCATGGCGGTCACGAAGGTGGTAGACGCCGCCGCCTCGCTCTGCAAGATCGGTGCGATGTAGGTGAACACCGTGAACATGGCGCTGGAGCCCACCACTGTGAGCAGCAATGCTGCCAGCACCGGCCCGCGCGCCAGCACGCGGATTTCGGCCATGGCCCCGTCGCCTTTGGGCGCCGGCACATTGGGCAATGCGTACCAGAGTGTAGTCATCGCCACCAGGCCAAGCCCGGCAATGCCCCAGAACGCTGTGCGCCAGCCCAGCATTTCACCGAACCAGGTCGCCAATGGCACCCCGCCGATGGTGGCCAGGGTCAAGCCCATGAACATCGCCGCTACGGCCCCGGCGCGCTTCTCAGGTGGCACCACGCTGGCCGCCACGATCGACCCGATGCCGAAGAACGCACCGTGGTTGAGCGAGGTGACCACACGGGCAACCAACAGGCTGGCGTAGTCGCTGGCCAGCGCCGACATCAGGTTGCCGAGGGTAAAGATGACCATCAGACCGATCAGCAAGTAACGGCGCGGGATCTTCACCGTGGCCAGGGTCATCAGCGGCGCGCCTATCAGCACGCCAATGGCATAGGCACTGACCAGCAGCCCTGCCGCAGGGATGGAAACGCCAAGGTCGGTGGCGATGCTGGGCAACATGCCCATGGGGGCGAACTCGGTGACACCGATGCCGAAGGCACCGATGGCGAGCGCGACCAGAGGTGGATTGATACGCATGGCAAACTCCTTATCTATGCCGCGAATGCTACGATCGCTTTGCAAAGCGCACTAGACTGCATTTTTGAAAACCACCTTTGCTTGCGAGGCACAAATGGACTTCAGCGGAAGGTCTGGAGAGATGGAGATTTTTGCCAGGGTGGCGCAAGAAGGCAGCCTGTCTGCCGCCGCCCGGGCGCTGGGCCTGACGCCTTCGGCAGTCAGCCGCATCATTGCCCGCACCGAGCAGCGCCTGGGCACCCGCCTGCTGCTGCGCACCACCCGGGCGATTACCCTCACCCCCGAGGGTGAGGCGTACCTGCGCGGTGCACGGCGAGTACTGGCCGACATGCTTGAAGTGGAAGAAGCCATCACCGACCAGGGCGTGCCGCGTGGGCGCTTGCGGGTCAGCGCAGCGCTGGGGCATGCCCGGTTGACCGTGGTGCCCTTGCTGGCAGCGTTCAGTACGCGCTACCCGCAGGTGCTGGTTGACCTTACGCTCAGTGACGAAGTGGCCGACATCCTCGGCGGCCAGGCCGACGTGGCGCTGCGTTTCGGCCATCTGCCGGACAGCTCGTTGAGCGCCCGCGCCATTGGCGAAACCGGCCAGGTGGTGGTCGCCTCGCCCGAGTACCTGCAACGCTGTGGGACCCCACTTGAACCTGAGGACCTGGCCCGGCACAACTGCCTGCGTTTCAACTTTCGCCGTGCGGCACCCGACTGGCCATTTCGCCGCAATGGCGAGGTGTTCTCGCTGAAAGTGGCAGGCAATATCGAATGCAGCAGCGGTGAAGCCTTGGCGCAACTGGCAAGGCTAGGTGCCGGCGTGGCACGCATCGGCACCTTCACGGTGGCCGATGACCTGGCCAGCGGGCGGCTGGTGCCATTGCTGGAGGCCTACAACCCTGACGACCGCGAACCTATCCATGCGGTGTTCGTCGGGGGCCCGGCGATGCCGGCGCGGGTGCGGGTGTTTGTGGACTTTCTGGTGGAACAGCTGTCTGCAGGTTGAGCCCTTGGGATTGACGGATGGCAGGGGCTTCGCCGGTGTTCGCGGGTGAACTCGGTCCTGCTGGGATGGCATCAGGGGTGACAGGTGTTGGCCACGAGATATGCAGCGCCTGTGAGACCGAGCGCCGCCCGCGCGGCGCATCGCGAGCAAGCTCGCTCCTACATTTGTTTCGGGCCAATCATTCCTGTGGG
>NZ_JBIBGE010000035.1:0-67266 GCF_042956345.1 Pseudomonas sp. NPDC008258 | reverse complement strand
CGCTGCAGGCCCCATCCATGGGGCCTCAGCGCTTGACGGGCATCCATGCCCGTCACCTCCCTCCGCAATCCCTTCGCTCGGCCTCCTGAAGTCGCAATCGGCGTCGCTTGGGCTATCGCGCACTTAAAAACAAAAGCCGAAGCAAGAGCAAGAGCGCTCAGGCTCGTACGCTATCAAGCTACCCGCGCCAACGGGAACAACCGCTTGAAGTTGGCTGTAGTCTGCTCCGCCAACTGCTCATAACTGGCCCCGCGCAACGAAGCCACATATTCCGCCACTTCCCGCACATACTGCGGCAGGTTCGGCTTGCCCCGGTGCGGTATTGGCGCCAGGTATGGCGAATCGGTCTCCACCAGCAACCGGTCGACCGGCACCTGCCGGGCCACTTCGCGCAGGGCATCGGCATTGCGGAAGGTCACGATGCCAGACAACGAAATGTAATACCCCAGGTCCAGCGCCGCCTTGGCCATGTCCCAATCTTCGGTAAAGCAATGCAGCACGCCAGCCTGCGGCAAGCTGGCCTCGCGCAGCAGCGCCAGGGTATCGGCACGCGCCGCCCGGGTATGCACGATCACTGGCTTGCCGGTCTGCCGCGAAGCCTCAAGGTGCAAGCGGAACGAGGCCTGCTGCAATTCGGCGGCTTCCGGCTCGTAGTGGTAGTCCAACCCGGTTTCGCCGATGGCCACCACATGCGGGTGGGCCAGCTCGCGCAGCAGCCATTCCAGCGCAGGTGTTTCACCCGGCGCCAGGTCCAGCGGGTGCACGCCCACCGAGCAATCGACATCGGCGTACTGCTCGCTCAACGCCTTCACTGCGCCTGCGTTTTCAGCACTGACACCAATACACAGGAAATGTCCGACCCCACGCTCACGCGCTGCCTGCAGGGCAGCATCGAGGGAGCCCTGGTGGGCGCTCAGGTCAAGTCGGTCGAGGTGGCAATGGGAATCTACGAGCATGGGATAACGGCACACATGAAAAAATGGAAATCAGCGGACACCCGGCAGTTGCAGCCAATGAGCCAGCAGCGATTCAAGCAGCAGGGCGCGGTTGAGGTTGGCCTTGCCCAGCACCTTCTGGCGCTGATCCAGGATCCAGGCCTGCACCTCCAGCACCTTGGCCTGACGACTCTTCTGCGCCAGGTATTGCAGCACCTTGCGCATATCTGCCAAGCCTAACCCCTCCTCGTCCTGGGTCAACTGGTAGCGCAGGATCAGGTGCGACCAATCGCAGAACCAGTCGAACAGCAACAACAGCGGCACACCGTTCCAGGCATCGGCCAGTTGGCTGGGTGACTGCTGCTGCTTGAGCAGTTTCTTCACACCCTCGGCGACCAGCGCACGCTGCTCACGCACACCTTGTGCCTGCAGGCTGACTGCCATCAAGGGCGATCCGGCGGCCAACGTCAGTAGCTCGTCCCGTTCGGCCTGGTCACTGCCCGGCAACGCTTCAGCCAGCCAGGCCTGGCTCTGGGCCAGGCCGGGCTGCGGGCAGGCGACCTGTTGGCAGCGGCTCTTGATGGTTGGCAACAGGCGGCTGGGCTGGTGCGTGACCAGCAGCAAAACGGTATCGCCAGAAGGCTCTTCGAGGCTTTTAAGCAGTGCATTGGAGGCGTTGACGTTCATCGCCTCCACCGGCTCGATCAACACCACCTTGCGCCCACCCATCTGGGCCGTCTGCACCACGAAGGCCACCAGCTCACGCACCTGGTCGACCTTGATCGGTTTGTCGGCTTCCTCAGGCTCGAGGATGAAGTTGTCGGGGTGGCTGCCGGCCTTGAGCAACAGGCAGGCCTTGCACCCACCGCAAGCGTCCAGCCCCTGGGGCTGCTGGCACAGCAAACGGGCCATCAGGCGCTCGGCCAAGGCCCGCTTGCCGATGCCACGCGGCCCGTGCAACAGGTAGGCATGGGCGTGTTGGCTGCGACCGGCCAGCTGCTGCCAGAGTGCCTGCTGCCAGGGGTAGGCCTCAGCCACGGCAACGCTCCACGATGCCAGGCAACAGTGCGTCAATGGCGCGCTGCACGGCCTCCAGGGATTGAGCAGCGTCAAGCAGGCTGTACCGTTGCGGCTCGCGTCGGGCTCGTTGCAGGTAGGCCTGGCGCACAGCCTCGAAGAAGGCCTGGCCTTCCTGCTCGAAGCGGTCCAGGCGACCGCGGGCGGCGGCGCGGGCCAGGCCCACTTCGACCGGCAGGTCGAACACCAGGGTCAGTCCCGGGCGCAGGTCGCCCTGGACGAATTGTTCCAAGGCAGCGATGCGCTCCACCGACAGACCACGGCCACCACCCTGGTAGGCATAGGTTGCATCTGTGAAACGATCACACAAGACGACGGCCCCGCGGGCCAGGGCTGGCCGGATCACCTGCGCCAGGTGCTGTGCGCGCGCAGCAAACACCAGCAACAGCTCGGTGTCGGCGGCCATGGTTTCTTCGCTGGGCGCCAGCAGCAGCTCGCGGACCTTTTCCGCCAACGGCGTACCGCCGGGCTCGCGGGTCAGTACAACGTCCAGGCCCTGCTCGCGCAAGCGCGCGGCCAGGTAGTCGCGATTGGTGCTCTTACCCGCGCCTTCGGGGCCTTCCAAAGTAATAAACAAGCCGCTCACAGGCAGTCCTTAATGTTGTTCGACAGGCGCCGGCCGCTCGGCCGCTTGCGCGCCGCCGGCAGGGGCGTCCTGCACAGGTGGCTCATCGGGTGCTGGTTGCGCAGCCGGCTCATCTTCCGCTGGCGGCGCTTGCGGCTGTTCGTCCGGCTGCGCGTCTTGCTGCGGTGCGGGGCTGGAGCGATAGTCTGCGCGACGCTTGAGCTGGAACTCACGCACCGCCGAGTTGTGGTCGTCGAGGTCGTCGGAGAACACATGGCTGCCGTCGCCTCGGGCGACAAAGTACAGGCTGGTGCCATCCGACGGGTTGAGCGCTGCGTGAATGGCCTCACGGCCGACCATGGCAATCGGGGTCGGCGGCAGCCCGGTGATGGTATAGGTGTTGTAAGGGGTTGGCTCGCGCAGATCGGCGCGGGTGATCTTGCCGTTGTAGCGCTCGCCCATGCCATAGATCACCGTGGGGTCGGTCTGCAGCATCATGCCCAGGCGCAGGCGCCGCACGAACACGCCGGCAATCTGCCCACGCTCCTGGGGGATACCGGTTTCCTTTTCCACCAGCGAAGCCATGATCAATGCCTGATAGGGGTCGCGATAGGGCAGGTCGGTGGTGCGCTCGGCCCATTCCTTGGCCAGCACTTCGTCCAGGCGCATGTAGGCCTGCTGCAGCAACTCCACATCGCTCATGCCACGCACGAAGCGGTAGGTGTCCGGGAAGAATCGCCCTTCGGGGAACACACCGGTATGGCCAAGTTTGTCCATCACCTCGGAATCCGACAGGCCATCCAGGGTGTGCTTGATCTTTTCATGCTTGGCCACGGCCGAGCGCACCTGGCGGAAGGTCCAGCCTTCGACCAGGGTAAGGTTGTACTGCACTACGTCAGCACGGCGCCAGGCATCGAACAGCTGCTCGACAGTCATGCCAGGGGTAAGGCGGTACTCACCGGTGTGCAGGGGGGTGCCAGCCATGTTGAAGCGCCAGTACAAGCGCAACCAGAAGGCGTCCTCGAGCAACCCTTCTTGTTGCATGCGATAGAACATGCGGTTGGGGGTGGTGCCATTGGGCACATCGAGCAGGCGTTCCTGCGTGACGTGCAAGGGCTGCTCCAGGACCGAGTTGACCTTCCAGGCCGACCAGCCAAGCGCCAGGCCGGCAAGGATCAAGCCCATTTCCAGCAGCAGCAGGAATTTACGTCTCACGAATTCAGGTTTCCAGTAACGTACGGGCAACGGCCTGCAGTTTACGGGTGAGCGGGCCAGACGACCAGTTTAGCCCGGCTACGCCACGCACGGGCCAAATGCCGTAAACGCTGTTGCAAACAAATACTTCATCTGCCTGCTCCAGCGTTTCAAACGGCAGGTCACAGACCTGCGCCGGGATGCCCAACTGTACGGCCTGTTCCAGCAAGGCTGCGCGCATTACTCCTGCCACACCGCAGCGGCTGAGGTCGGCGGTCAGCAGCACGCCATCACGCACCAGGAACAGATTGCTGTACACCCCTTCGATTACCCTGCCCTGCCCGTCACGCATCAGGCCTTCGGCGTGGTCGCTGTCCTGCCATTCGGCACGGGCCAGCACCTGCTCCAGGCGGTTGAGGTGTTTGAGCCCGGCCAGCAGCGGTTGTTCCCCAAGCCGGGTCTGGCAAGGGAACAAACGCACACCGTGCTCGGCATGCTCGACAGGGTAGCTGGGTAACGGACTGCCCTGCAGGATGCGCCGCGGCGCAGCACCGGCAACCGGTGCATAGCCACGCTGGCTGTCGCCACGGGTAAGGATAAGCTTGGCTACACCTTCACCGAGCTGGCTGGCATAGCGCAGAAGCTCGTCGCGCACCAGCGCCAGGTCGGCGCTGATCGCCAGGCGCTGGCAGCCCAACGCCAGGCGTGCGAGGTGGCCGTCCAGCAAGCTGGGCCGGCCGCCGCGCACGGCGATGGTTTCGAACAGGCCATCACCGTAGGCCAGGCCGCGGTTCTGCAGGTTGAGCGCAGTCGCCGGCTGGCCATCGACCCAGCTGTGCATCAACCGGCGAACCGGCGGAACACCAGCGAGCCGTTGGTGCCGCCAAAGCCGAACGAGTTGGACAACACCACGTCGATCGGCATGCTGCGCGCCTGATGCGGCACGAAGTCGAGGTCGCAGCCTTCGTCCGGCTCGTCCAGGTTGATGGTGGGTGGCGCCATCTGGCTGTTGATCGCCAGCACGCTGAAGATCGCTTCCACCGCGCCGGCAGCGCCCAGCAGGTGACCGGTCATCGACTTGGTCGAGCTGACCGCCAGCTTGTAGGCATGCTCACCGAACACGCGCTTGATCGCAGCCACTTCGGCCACGTCGCCCGCGGGGGTCGAGGTACCGTGGGCATTGATGTAGCTCACGTCTTCCGGCTGAATACCCGCATCGCGCAGGGCGTTGGCCATGCAGCGGGCAGCGCCTTCACCGGTGTCGGGTGGCGAAGTCATGTGGTAAGCGTCACCGCTCATGCCAAAGCCAACCAGCTCGGCATAGATGGTCGCACCACGGGCCTTGGCGTGCTCCAGCTCTTCGAGCACCAGGGCACCGGCACCGTCAGACAGCACGAAGCCGTCACGGCCCTTGTCCCACGGGCGGCTGGCCCGGCTTGGCTCGTCATTGCGGGTGGACAGCGCACGCGAAGCGCCGAAGCCGCCCATGCCCAGGCCACAGGCAGCCATTTCGGCACCCCCGGCGATCATGACGTCGGCCTCACCGTAGGCGATATTGCGTGCGGCCATGCCGATGCAATGGGTACCCGTCGTGCACGCGGTAGCGATGGCGTAGTTCGGCCCTTGCAAACCCAGGTGGATCGACAGGAAGCCAGAGATCATGTTGATGATCGAGCCCGGCACGAAGAACGGCGAAATACGGCGCGGCCCCGAATCGTGCAGGGTGCGGCTGGTTTCTTCGATGTTGGTCAGACCACCGATGCCCGACCCCATCGCCACGCCAATGCGCTCACGGTTGGCGTCGGTAACCTCAAGGCCGGCATTGCGCACCGCCTGGAAACCGGCCGCCAGGCCGTACTGGATGAACAGGTCGAGCTTGCGGGCCTCTTTGGCCGACAGGTATTGCTCGACCTCGAAGCCTTTCACCGAGCCGCCAAAACGGGTGGAGTAGGCAGACAGGTCCGTATGCTCGATCGGACCAATGCCACTGCGGCCAGCCAGAATGCCCTGCCAGGTGCTCGGTACATCGGTACCCAGTGGCGACAGCATACCCATACCGGTGACCACGACGCGTCTACGCGACACAGTACTCTCCTTTTCTAATAACAGAGTCTCTTGCGATTACATTCAAGCGCAGGAATGGAATGGCAACAGGCTCTTGGTGCGCAGTGAGCGAAGCAGCCCCGCCAAAAAGCACGGCGTTCGCAAAGAAAAAACCGCACGCCGGCAAAGGCAGTGCGGTTTTTCTCGTCAAGAAGCGACGACTACAGCGTCTTAGGCCTTGTGGCTGTTGACGTAGTCGATAGCAGCTTGAACGGTAGTGATTTTCTCGGCTTCTTCGTCAGGGATTTCGGTCTCGAATTCCTCTTCCAGAGCCATCACCAGCTCAACGGTGTCAAGCGAATCGGCACCCAGGTCATCGACGAAGGACTTCTCGTTGGTCACTTCATCTTCCTTCACGCCCAGTTGCTCGGCGACGATTTTCTTGACGCGTTCTTCGATGGTGCTCATACCTAGTTTTCACTCCTAATGGACATATGTCAGGCAGCTGGCCGGTGGCTAATTTTATAGAAAGACGTTCGCATTTCAAGCGAAACGCACCTTCACACTAGCCACCCCACCCGCTGCCTGGAATCTGGTTGCAGCTTTATAACGGATTTTAGGCTCGCAGTATGACTCTTTTTTTACGAAATCCGTCACATTGAGTTGCAGTGTTACATGTACATCCCGCCGTTGACCGGCACGGTAGCGCCGGTGACGTAGGCTGCACCGTCGGATGCCAGGAACGAAACCACCTTGGCGATTTCGTCGGCCTGGCCCAGGCGGCCCAGCGGAATCTGGGTTTGCAGGGCTTCGCGCTGCGCTTCTGGCAGTTCGCGGGTCATGTCGGTGTCGATGAAACCTGGGGTCACCGAGTTGACGGTGATGCCACGCGAGCCCACTTCACGCGCCAGGGCGCGGCTGAAGCCTTCCAGGCCAGCCTTGGCGGCGGCGTAGTTGGCCTGGCCAGCGTTACCCATGGCACCCACGACCGAGCCGATGCTGATGATACGGCCCCAACGTGCCTTGGTCATGCCACGCAGCACGCCCTTGGACAGACGGTAGAGGCTGTTCAGGTTGGTGTCGATCACGTCGAACCACTCGTCGTCCTTCATGCGCAGCATGAGGTTGTCGCGGGTGATACCGGCGTTGTTGACCAGGATGGCCGGCGCGCCGAACTGCTCGCCGATGGCGCCCAGTACTGCTTCAACCGATTCGGCGCTGGTCACGTTCAGCTCCATGCCGGTGCCGGCAATGCCGTGTTCCTTCAGGGTGGCAGCAATGCGCTCGGCGCCGGACGCCGAAGTGGCAGTACCGATCACGGTCGCGCCCTGGCGGCCCAGTTCGAGGGCGATGGCCTGGCCAATGCCACGGCTGGCGCCGGTGACCAGTGCAACTTTACCTTGCAGGCTCATGCAAGCTTCTCCAAATCAGGCCAGTGCCGCACGGGTGGCGGCAACGGCGTCAGGGGTATTGAGGTTGTAGGTGGTCACGCCGTCGGCGCAACGCTTGTTCAGGCCAGCCAGGACCTTGCCCGGGCCGCACTCGACCAGGTTGACCGCACCGTTGGCGGCCAAGGTTTGTACGCATTGGACCCAGCGCACTGGTTGGTGCAGCTGTGCCAGCAGGTAGTGCTTGAGCTCATCGAGGTCGCCAGCAATAGCGGCAGTGACGTTCTGCACCACCGGAATCTGCGGGGCCTTCCATTCAATGGCATTGACCGAATCGGCGAAACGATCGGCAGCCGGCTTCATCAGGGCACAGTGCGACGGTACGCTGACCGCCAGTGGCAGGGCGCGCTTGGCACCAGCCTCTTTGCACAGCTCCATGGCACGATCCACCGCAGCCTTGTTGCCAGCAATCACAACCTGGCCAGGCGAATTGAAGTTCACCGCGCTGACCACTTCGTCTTCGGCCGCCTTGGCACAGATCTCGACCACCACGGCGTCATCCAGGCCAAGGATCGCGGCCATGGCGCCGTGGCCGGCCGGGACAGCTTCCTGCATCAGCTGACCGCGACGCTCGACCAAGCGCACGGCATCTTTCAGCGACAGGCTGCCAGCGGCAACCAGGGCGCTGTATTCGCCCAGGCTGTGACCGGAAACGAAAGCCGGCTTGGCGCCGCCCTCCTCCAGCCACAGGCGCCACAGCGCGATGGAAGCGGTGAGGATCGCAGGCTGAGTCTTGTCGGTTTGATTGAGTTGTTCTTCCGGGCCTTCCTGGACCAGCTTCCACAGGTCGTAACCCAGAGCGTCGGAGGCTTCCTTGAAGGTCTCAACGATCACCGGCTTTTCGGCGCCCAGTTCCTTGAGCATGCCCAGCGACTGGGAACCTTGACCGGGGAAGACGAATGCGAGGGATGCAGACATTGAACAAGCCCTTATGATCTTGTCGTCGGATAGGGTGCGCCTGGCCTTGGGCCGGGCGCGGAATCTGAAAGCTTGGATGGAGACGCAGACCAAGCGGTCACATTTAAGCACTTCATTGGCGATATGCCCAAGGTCTTCGTTTGCCTGTAGCGGCCTCTTCGCGGGCTTGCCCGCTCCCACAGGATTGTCACAAACCCGAAGACTGCGCGGCACCTGTGGGAGCGGGCAAGCCCGCGAAAGGGCCGGCACCGGCTAAGGCAGAAGGTCCTCCAGCCGCCCATGCAAGCGCTGCGGCAGGTTTTCCTGAATCTCGATCAACGCCCGCTGGATGGCGCTCTGGAAGCCTTGTACACCCGCAGAGCCATGGCTTTTGATCACAATGCCCTGCAACCCCAGAAAGCTCGCCCCATTGTGCCGCGCCGGCGCCAGGTCTGCCTGCAGCCGCTTGAGCAGCGGCATGGCCATCGCCCCGGCCGCCCGCGACAAAATACCGCCCTTGAACAACTGCTCGATTCTCGCAGCAATCATCGTAGCCAGCCCTTCGCTGGACTTGAGCAGGATGTTGCCGACAAACCCGTCGCACACCACCACATCAGCTTCGCCACGGTACAGGCCATCACCTTCGACAAAGCCGACGTAATTGAGCCCTCGGGCGTTCTGCAACAAGCTGGCGGCCAGCTTGACCTGCTGGTTGCCCTTGATGTCCTCGGTACCGATGTTCAGCAACGCCACGCGCGGCCGATGCACACCCAGGGCCTGCGCGGCCACCGAGCCCATCACCGCGAACTGATAGAGGTTTTCGGCACTGCAATCAACATTGGCACCCAGGTCGAGCAACTGGCAGTAGCCTGCCTGGGTCGGGATCGCCGCCACCATGGCTGGCCGGTCAATACCCGGCAAGGTCTTGAGCACGAAGCGTGACAGCGCCATTAGCGCCCCGGTATTACCAGCACTGACGCAGGCCTGGGCCTTGCCATCACGCACCAGTTCGAGGGCGATGCGCATCGACGAGTCCGGCTTGCCACGCAGCGCCTGGGATGGCCGCTCGTCCATACCGATCACCTCACTGGCGGCGACAATCTGCAGGCGCGCGCGATCCGCAGCAGCAAGGCCGCCGAGAAGCTCTTCAAGGAGGGAAGGTTGACCGACGAGGGTCAGGTGCAGCGAGGGAGTAGCAGAAAGGCAGGCAATGCTAGCCTGGACAATGCTGCGGGGACCGAAGTCCCCGCCCATTGCGTCGATCGCGATGATCTGAGCGGACAAGGATTACTCGTCAGCGCCCTTGTCGACCACTTTGCGACCACGGTATACGCCTTCTGGCGAAACGTGGTGGCGCAGGTGTACTTCACCGGTGGTTTTCTCTACCGACAGCGCGTTTTCCGACAGGGCGTCGTGCGAACGGCGCATGTCACGGGCAGAGCGGGATTTTTTGTTCTGCTGAACAGCCATAATTGATTAACTCCTAAACGTTTGGGTCACGCTTTAACTGCGCCAAAACACTGAACGGGTTGGACCGCGATACCTCGTCCTTGCTCGATTCGGGCTCGTCTGCGCCCGCCGGCTGCTGGCATTCTTCCGGATGATGAGCAGGCACGATTGGCAAGGCGAGCAAAAGCTCCTCCTCGACCAGCGCCTGCAGATCCAAAGGATCTTCGCCCAGTTCCAGCACGTCATAGCCTTTCGGCAACGACTGGGTATTCGCACCCTCCTTCACCACAGCGTATGTACATTCGCTCTGGATCGGCAGGGTGACCAGCTCAAGACAACGCTGGCAAACCATCTTGACCTCGACGCTCAGCTCGGTGTGGATAACCACCACGTGCTGTTCATCTCGTTCAAAATCGAACTTCGCCTGCACCGTACCGACATTGTCGGAAAGCGGGTCGCAGAGTCTTTCCAAATCAGCGAGTTGCAGCGAACCGTTAAGGGTTACGCCACGATCGGCCAATTTGCGCGGGTCAACGTGAGGTGGAATCGGGTCATTCAACATAGGCGCAGCATTCTAGGGATGCCCCCCGCCCCTGTCAAAGGAAATTAGGCGGCATCGTGCGTGATAGAATTTGTTCAACTGATTCAGGAGTCTACCATGCTTCCTCTGTTACTGGCTTCCAGCTCTACCTATCGCCGCGAACTGCTCGCCCGCCTGCGCCTGCCCTTCACCTGGGCAAGCCCCGATATAGACGAGCAGCGCCGGGGAGACGAGCCAGCCGTTGACCTGGTACGCCGCCTGGCCAGGCAAAAAGCCGAGGCCTTGGCCGGCAGCCATCCCGGGCATCTGATCATCGGGTCGGACCAGGTAGCCGTGCTGGGCGAACAGGTGCTGGGCAAGCCGCATACCTTCGAGCGGGCTTGCGAGCAGCTGCTGGAGTGCAGCGGGCAGCAGGTGAGCTTTCTGACCGGTCTGGCGCTATTGAACAGCGCCACCGGGCAATGCCAGGTGGATTGCGTGCCGTTTACGGTCACGATGCGCGAATTGAGCCGCGAGCGGGTGGAGCGCTATGTGGCGGCGGAACAGCCGCTGGATTGCGCGGGGAGCTTCAAGGCGGAGGGATTAGGGGTGAGTTTGTTTCAGAGCACACACGGGTGCGATGCGACAAGCCTGATCGGGCTGCCACTGATTCGGCTGGTAGATATGCTGACCAAGGAAGGCGTGGTGGTTCCCTGAGGCTTTGGGGCTGCCTTGCAGCCCTTCGCGGGCTCGCCCGCTCCCACAGAGATAGCGCACAGCCCGAAGCATGCAAAAACCTGTGGGAGCGGGCATGCCCGCGAAGGGGCGCACAGCGCCCCCGAGAAAACCGAATCAGCGCAGCTGCGGGCCCTGGAAGCCCATCCACATCGCCAGGTGCTCAGCAACACTGGCACCCACACGCTTGGAGAAGCGGTCAAATGGCGATTCCTGCACGGTGAAATCCACCAGCTCCTTCTCGCCAACGATCTCACGCGCCACGTAGCTGGCACTGCCCAGCCCATCCACCAAACCCAGCTCCTTGGCCTGCTCACCCGACCACACCAGGCCACTGAACAGCTCCGGATGCTCCTTGTCCTTCAACCGCTCACCACGCCCCTGCTTGACCATGGCGATGAACTGGTTGTGGGTGGTATCCAGCACACCCTGCCAGAACCGCGTCTCTTCAGGCTTTTCCGGCGAGAACGGGTCAAGGAAGGCCTTGTGCTCACCCGAGGTGTAGGAGCGCCGCTCCACACCCAGCTTCTCCATGGTGCCGACAAAGCCATAACCGGCCGCGGTCACACCAATCGAGCCCACCAGGCTGGCTTTATCGGCATAGATTTCGTCCGCCGCACTGGCAATGTAATAGGCACCGGAAGCGCCAAGGTCCGAAATTACCGCATACAGCTTGATGGCCGGGTATTCGGCACGCAGGCGGCGGATTTCGTCATACACATACCCTGCCTGCACCGGGCTGCCACCCGGGCTGTTGATGCGCATCACCACAGCCTTGGTCTTGCTGTCCTTGAACGCTTCGCGCAGGCTCTTGACGATATTGTCAGCACTGGCAGCCTCCTGATCGGCAATCACCCCACGCACCTCCACCAGCGCGGTATGGCTGGCGCTGCGCGAGGCAGCCTTGTCCATATCCATTAGTGGCGAGAACAACGCCAGGATGCCAAACAGATAGACGAAGGTGAGCAGCTTGAAGAAGATGCCCCAGCGCCGCGACCGGCGCTGCTCCTGCACACTGGCCAGCAAGGTCTTTTCCAGCAGCTTCCAGCTTTTGCGCTCTTCGCGCTCCTCAGGCTCGACCTCGGGGGCCTTCCATTCGTCTGCCATGCTCACCTACCTTGGAAAGGGAATTGCGGAACCACCCAGCCACTCGCGCAGCTGGGAAAAATGATCGATACACACCTGCGGGCCGAATTCGGCCAGCGCCTGCAGCGACATGGCACCATAGCCTACCGCCACCGAATGCATGCCGGCATTGCTGGCCATTTGCAGGTCGAACGCCGAATCTCCGACCATCAGCGCACCCCCGGGTTCGACGCCGCAGTGGCCGAGGATTTCTTCAAGCATCAAGGGGTGCGGCTTGCCACGCGTCTCGTCGGCAGCACGGGTGATGTCAAAGAACTGCTCCCAACCATTGGCCTTGAGCACCCGATCCAGGCCGCGGCGCGCCTTGCCGGTGGCCACGGCCAGGCGGTAACCCTCGACGCGGAAGGCATCGAGCGACTCGACCACCCCCTCGAACAGCGGCGAAGGCTGCTGATCCAGCGCCATGTAGATATCGGCATAGTGCTGACGGAAGCGTTCGACCTGCGCAGGCGCCAGGTGCGGGTACAGGGTGTGGATCGCCTCGCCCAGGGCAAGGCCGATGATGCCCTTTACCGCCTCATCGCTGCTTTGCGCCTCGCCGGCACGCTCGGCGGCGGCATTCATGGCTTCGACGATGCGCCCGATTGAATCGGCCAGCGTGCCGTCCCAGTCGAAGATCAGTAGCTCATAGCCTTTTTTCATAGGTCAGGATGCACTCAAACGCTCAACGGTTTTTGCCCATACCTCATCCACAGGCGCTTCGAGCTTCAGCTCACCACCGTCCGGCAGCGGCACGGTCAGCGCGTAGGCATGCAGGAACAGGCGCTTGCCGCCCAGCTCGCGAATCTCGCGGCTGAAGTCTTCATCGCCGTACTTGCTGTCGCCGGCAATCATGTGCCCGGCATGCAGGGTGTGCACGCGGATCTGGTGGGTACGGCCGGTGATCGGGCGCGCCTCGACAATGGTGGCGAACTCGCCAAAGCGGCGCAGCACGCGGAACAGGGTCAGCGCCTCCTTGCCCTCCTCGTTCACTTCGACCATGCGCTCGCCGGAGCGCAGGTTGCTCTTGAGCAACGGGGCATTTACCTGCTTCTTCGAAGTTGGCCAATGGCCGCGCACCAGCGCCATGTAGCGCTTGTCGACACCATCACCGCGCAAGGCAGCATGCAAGTGGCGCAGCATGCTGCGCTTCTTGGCGATCATCAAAAGCCCGGAAGTGTCACGGTCCAGACGGTGCACCAGCTCCAGTTCCTTGGCGTCCGGGCGCAGCTGGCGCAGCGCCTCGATCACGCCAAAGCTCAGGCCGCTGCCGCCATGCACGGCAATGCCGGCCGGCTTGTTCATCACGATCAGTGCCTTGTCTTCGTAGACAATGGCGGCTTCCAGGCGCTGCAGCAGGCCCTGGGCAACCGGCGCCGGCTCGTCACGCTCTGGCAGACGGACGGGCGGCACCCGCACGATGTCGCCCGCCTGGATCTTGTACTCGGGCTTGACGCGCCCCTTGTTGACCCGCACTTCACCCTTGCGCAGGATGCGGTAGACCAAGGTCTTGGGCACGCCCTTGAGGGCCGTGATAAGGAAATTGTCGATGCGTTGGCCGGCAAGTTCCGGCGCGACTTCGATCAGCTGAACGCCGGAAGTCGGAGGGGTATTGGTCGTCATGGCGGGATCATAACAATTTTTTATGGAATTGAAGCACTTAATCATTGCTGCTATAGTCGCGAACGCCGCCAAAAGCGGCAGGCCAGCGGCACCAGGCTCCTAGCCGGCCCTGACCAACGCAATTCTCCAGGACGCGAGGCCGTCCTACGGGGTTTTCGCCAGTTTACCGAATTGTCTGGAATCGCCACCAGCGCCGTGTAGAGAAGACCGAAAAAAAACGACAAGTGCGGTGTTTCACCTGCTTACCCGATTCTTTTCGCCGTACCTCTGCCCGCCCCGTCGCTTCCACGCAACGCACGGCGAATGCTTCGGAAATACCTGCCTTGGACATGAATGGCGCCAGTGCAGTATCTGCACTGGCGAAAAATGCAACCCGTTGCGGATTCAGCGCGCGGCAGCACCCGAATTATCAGGGATACGTGCAGGGTGGAGATGCACAGCCCTCGGACCGTGTAGCACCGCGTCCGGCCACCGGCCCAGTACAATGGCCGGCGAGCGGATAAGGTCCTGAACAGATGCCCCCGGGCGTCCACGGCTGACGGTTGATTCCTCCTCCTGACTGAGTGCACCAGGCCCGCTTGGTTGATTCGGATTCCAATTCGAAGCCACCGGGGCTTGTTGGCACCGCAGCAAACAGGACGCGTCGTCGCGACAACGGCAGGCTGGGCAACCGGCTGGTGCCGAACGTTGCTCGACACGGGGGTGGCCCGGCCACCCTTTGCGCACCTTGGCACCGACCATGAGACGTCGTGTGTGCCGAACGCCGTTTCCGGCAGCCCGGAAACCGACGGTACAACATGAAAAGAATGCTGATTAACGCGACTCAACCCGAAGAGTTGCGTGTAGCACTGGTGGACGGCCAACGCCTCTACGACCTGGACATCGAGTCCGGCGCGCGTGAGCAGAAAAAGGCCAACATCTACAAAGGCAAGATCACCCGCATCGAACCCAGCCTCGAAGCCGCTTTCGTCGACTTCGGCTCCGAACGTCACGGCTTCCTGCCGCTGAAAGAAATCTCCCGCGAGTACTTCAAGAAGGCCCCTGAAGGCCGCGTCAACATCAAGGAAGTGCTCAGCGAAGGCCAGGAAGTCATTGTCCAGGTCGAGAAGGAAGAGCGCGGCAACAAAGGCGCCGCCCTCACCACCTTCATCAGCCTGGCCGGCCGCTACCTGGTGCTGATGCCCAACAACCCGCGTGCCGGTGGCATTTCCCGTCGCATCGAAGGCGAAGAGCGCAACGAGCTGCGCGAAGCCCTGAACGGCCTGACCGTTCCTGGCGACATGGGCCTGATCGTGCGCACTGCCGGCCTTGGCCGCAGCAGCGAAGAAATGCAGTGGGACCTCGACTACCTGCTGCAACTGTGGACCGCCATCAAGGAAGCGTCCCTGGACCGCGCTGCGCCGTTCCTGATCTACCAGGAAAGCAACGTCATCATCCGCGCCATCCGCGACTACCTGCGCCAGGACATCGGCGAAGTGCTGATCGACAGCATCGATGCCCAGGAAGAAGCCCTGACCTTCATCCGCCAGGTGATGCCGCAGTACGCCAGCAAGGTGAAGCTGTACGAAGACAGCGTGCCACTGTTCAACCGCTTCCAGATCGAAAGCCAGATCGAAACCGCCTTCCAGCGCGTGGTCGACCTGCCGTCCGGCGGCTCGATCGTGATCGACCCGACCGAGGCCCTGGTGTCCATCGACATCAACTCGGCGCGCGCCACCAAAGGCAGCGACATCGAAGAAACCGCCCTGCAGACTAACCTGGAAGCGGCCGAGGAAATCGCCCGCCAGCTGCGCCTGCGTGACATCGGCGGCCTTATCGTCATCGACTTCATCGACATGACCCCGGCGAAAAACCAGCGTGCCGTTGAAGAGCGCGTTCGCGAATGCCTGGAAGCCGACCGCGCTCGCGTGCAGGTTGGCCGCATTTCGCGCTTCGGCCTGCTGGAAATGTCCCGTCAGCGGCTGCGTCCTTCGCTGGGCGAAAGCAGCGGCATCGTCTGCCCACGCTGCTCCGGTACCGGTATCATCCGTGACGTCGAATCGCTGTCGCTGGCCATCCTGCGCCTGATCGAAGAAGAAGCGCTGAAGGACCGCACCGCCGAAGTCCGTGCACAAGTGCCGATCCCGGTAGCTGCGTTCCTGCTGAATGAGAAACGCAACTCGATCACCAAGATCGAACTGCGCACCCGCGCACGCATCATCATCCTGCCGAACGACCACCTGGAAACCCCGCACTTCGAAGTCCAGCGCCTGCGCGACGACAACCCGGAAGTGCTGAACAACCAGTCCAGCTACGAAATCGCCGCCACCGAGGCCGAAGAGCCCACGCAGCCGAGCGCCACCCGCACCCTGGTTCGCCAGGAAGCCGCAGTCAAGACTGCCCCGGCCCGCGCCAATGCGCCGGTACCGGCCAGCGAGGAAGAGCCACAAGCTGTTGCGCCAGCGGCCCCTGCCCCGAGCGCCCCGGAGCCGAGCCTGTTCAAGGGCCTGGTGAAGTCGCTGGTCAGCCTGTTCGCCGGCAAGGAAGAGCCTGCCCCTGCGCCGGTTGTCACCACCGCCGAAAAGCCAGCCACCGACCGCCCACGCAACGAAGAACGCCGCAACGGCCGCCAGCAGAGCCGCAACCGCAACGGCCGCCGCGACGAAGAACGCAAGCCGCGCGAAGAGCGCGCCGAGCGTGCGCCACGTGAAGAGCGCCAGCCACGTGAAGAACGTGCCCCGCGTGAAGAGCGTGCGCCACGTGAAGAACGCGCACCTCGCGAAGAGCGTGCACCGCGTGAAGAACGCGCACCACGCCAGCCACGCGAAGACCGCCGCAGTAACCGTGGCGAAGAGCGTGTACGTGAACTGCGTGAGCCGCTGGACGCCACCCCGCCAGCCGAACGCGAAGAGCGCCAGCCGCGTGAAGAGCGTGTAGCCCGCGAAGAGCGTGCCCCACGCGAAGAACGCGCACCCCGCGAAGAGCGTGCTCCACGTGAAGAACGCGCACCTCGCGAAGAGCGTGCCCCACGTGAAGAACGCGCACCTCGTGAAGAGCGTGCTCCACGCGAAGAACGCGCACCTCGTGAAGAGCGTGCCCCACGCGAAGAACGCGCACCTCGTGAAGAGCGTGCCCCACGCGAAGAACGCGCCCCGCGCCCACCACGCGAAGAGCGTCAGCCACGCGTAGCCGAGGAAGCGGCCGAGCAGGCTGCGGAACTGGCCGAAGAGCAACTGCCAAACGAAGAACTGCTGCAAGACGAGCAGGAAGGTGCCGATGGCGAGCGTCCGCGCCGCCGCTCCCGTGGCCAGCGTCGTCGCAGCAACCGTCGTGAGCGCCAGCGCAACGCCAATGGCGAGCTGATCGACGGCAGCGAAGAAGAAGGCAGCGAAGAGCAACCACAACAGCACCAGGCCACCGAGCTGGGCGCCGAACTGGCTGCCGGCCTGGCGGTGACTGCCGCTGTCGCCAGCAGCAACATCAGCGCCGACGCCGAAGCCCAGGCCAACCAGCAGGCCGAGCGCGCCACCGCTGAAGTCGCTGCAACAGCAGAAACCGACAACAGCGAAGCCGCCCAGCCGGTTGAACAGGCTGAAAAGGTCGAGCAGGTCGAAGCTGTCGCCAAGGCTGAAGAAGTGGCCGTGGCCCCAGTGGTCGAGCTGCCTGTCAGCGAACCGGTAGTCGTGGCCGAAGTCACTGCTGCGCCAGTGGTTGAGGTCGCTCCGCAGCCGGTCATCGAAGCAGCACCTGCCGCTGAGCCGGTAGTGGTTGCCGAAGAGCCAGCGCAGGCGCCGGTGGTCGAAGCCGGTGAAATCGAGCAGGCTCCGGCCGTGGTCGAAGCCGCTCCGGTTGTCGAGCAGCCTGCACCGGTTGTTGAAGCCCAGCCAGAAGTGGTGGCCGAGCCTGCACCTGTGGCAGTCGAGCCGGCGCCGGTCGAAGCCCCGGTAGCGGTAGAACCTGCCACTGTCATGCTGGCCAACGGCCGTGCGCCGAACGACCCGCGTGAAGTGCGCCGCCGCAAGCGTGAGGCCGAGGCTGCCGCCAAAGCCGCGCAGGAAGCTGCTGCCACCGAAGAGCCAGCCCTGGAAGCCGCCGATGAGCACAAGCCTCATCACGGTTGATAGCCAAGGCTGAATGAAAAAGCCCCGCCAGTGCGAACTGGCGGGGCTTTTTCTTGGGTGGGTGCCTGGCCTGCACCGCCCTCTTCGCGGCTAAAGCCGCTCCCACAGGGGATTCACCACCTTCAGGCCTGATGCAGTTCCTGTGGGAGCGGGCAAGCCCGCGAACACCGGCAAAGCCGGTGCCATCCACTGCGCTGCCTGTTTCGCGGGCACGCCCGCTCCCACAGAAACTATGCTGGCTTCAGGTTAACGCCATGCCTGTGGGAGCGGCTTTAGCCGCGAAGAGGCCGATGCAGACAATGAATCAGTAAAGGTTAGGCTCCATCTCCAGCTCAACCCCGAACCGCTCCAGGATATCGGCCTGAATGCGCTGAGCCAGCGCATGCATCTGCGCCCCGCTCGCCTGGCCAT
The DNA here is from genome assembly GCF_042956345.1 of Pseudomonas sp. NPDC008258. NCBI lineage: Bacteria > Pseudomonadati > Pseudomonadota > Gammaproteobacteria > Pseudomonadales > Pseudomonadaceae > Pseudomonas > Pseudomonas sp. NPDC008258. The sequence continues at coordinate 49,144 of NZ_JBIBGE010000035.1, read as the reverse complement.
GGTTGACCAGCACCAGCGACTGCAAGCGATGCACACCCGCATCCCCCTCGCGGTAGCCCTTCCAGCCTGCTTGCTCGATCAACCAGCCCGCCGCCAGCTTCACCTGGCCATCGGCCTGGGGATAAGCCACCACGCCCGGGTACTGCGCACGAATACGCTCGACCAGGCCAACCGACACCACCGGGTTCTTGAAGAAGCTCCCGGCATTGCCGAGCTGCGCCGGGTCGGGCAGCTTTTCGCGGCGAATACTGCAAATGGCATCACTGATCGCTTGCGCAGTCGGTTCGGTCACACCCTGCTCTGCCAGGCGCTGGCGCACCGGGCCGTAATCGAGATGGGCCTGCAAGGTGCGGCTCAAGGCAAAACGCACGCGCAGGATCAACCAACGCCCCGGGTTGCGCTTGAACAGGCTGTCTCGGTAACCAAAGGCACACTCGGCCAAGCCGAAGTCGCGAAGCTCGCCGGTTTCGCGATCCAGGGCCGTCAGGCCGGCAAACACGTCCTTGATCTCTACCCCATAAGCGCCCACGTTCTGCATCGGCGCAGCGCCCACGGTGCCGGGGATCAGGCTGAGGTTTTCCAGGCCGCAACAGCCCTGCGCCAGTGTCCACTGCACAAACGGGTGCCAGGGCTCACCAGCCTCGGCCTCGATCACCACGCGCTCACCATCGTCGCTGAGTACGCGGCGACCCTGGCTGGCCATGTGCAGCACCCATGCATCAATGTCACGGGTCAGCAGCAAGTTGCTGCCGCCACCGATCACCAGTAGCGGCAAGCCCTGCTCATGGGCATGGCTCAGCGCCTGGCGCACCTGCTGGTCATCCCGCGCCTGGCTGAAATAGCGCGCCTTCACGTCGATGCCGAAGGTGTTGTAAGGCTTGAGCGATACCTGCTCCTGCCACTGTACCGTCATAGCCGCCCCTTGATTTCCAGCACCAGCGCCTGGCACGCCGCCTCGACCAGGTCGAGCACCTGCTCGAAGCCGTCGGCGCCGCCATAGTAAGGGTCCGGCACTTCATCCAGTGCGCAACCGTAGCGGCGCAGGAACAAGTCGAGTTCGCCTGCCGCCGTGTGCGGGCGCAGGGCGCGCAGGTCACGCAGGTTGCTCTCGTCCATGGCCAGGATCAGGTCGTACTCGGCAAAGTGCGCCGCCTTGACCTGCTGGGCACGCTGCTGCGACAGGTCGTAACCACGCGCCAGCGCAGCCTTGCAAGTGCGGCTGTCGGGCGCCTTGCCGACATGCCAGTCGCCAGTGCCGGCAGACGCCACCTGCACCCGGTCAGCCAGCCCCGCAGCCTGCAATTGATGGCGTAAAACGCCTTCGGCGGTGGGCGAGCGGCAGATGTTGCCCAGGCACACGAACAGGACGCGCATCAAGCCTCCAGCAAGCGCCTTACGCGCTCCAGGTCTTCGGGGGTATCCACGCCCACGGCAGGCGCCTCGATGGCGTCCTCGACGTGAATGCGCACGCCGTGCCACAGGGCTCGCAATTGCTCCAGCGCTTCGGTTTGCTCCAGCCAGCATGGGCCCCAGCCAACGAAGTCCTGCAAAAAGCCGACGCGGTAGGCGTACATGCCGATGTGACGGCGATATGGCACGCCTTCCGGCAGCACGTTGCGGTCCTTGGCAAAGGCATCGCGGGCCCAGGGCAGCGGCGCACGGCTGAAGGTCAGGGCCAGGCCGTTCTTGTCACTGACGACCTTGACCGCATTAGGGTTGAACACGGTTTCCGGTGCATGGATGGGCTCGGCCAGGGTGGCGATGCCAGCCTCTGGATGCGCAGCCAGGTTGGCCGCCACCTGGTCGATGATGACCGGCGGAATCAGCGGCTCGTCGCCCTGCACGTTGACCACGATGGCATCAGCCGGCAGGCCCAGGTGTGCGGCCACTTCGGCCAGGCGGTCGGTGCCCGATTCATGGTCGGCACGGGTCATCAGCACTTCGGCGCCGAAGGCCTGGCAGGCTTCAAGAATGGTGACGTCGTCGGTGGCGATGACCACGCGGCTGGCAGCGCTTTTACGCGCCTGCTCCCACACATGCTGCACCATCGGCTTACCGGCAATCGCCAGCAGCGGCTTGCCCGGCAAACGCGTGGAACGTAGCCGGGCGGGAATCACTACCGTGAAGTCCAGGCTCATTTGTCCAGGCGCTCGTCGTCGGTCAGGGTACGCGCCTCGCTTTCCAGCATGACCGGGATGCCGTCGCGGATCGGGTAGGCCAGGCCGGCGCCCTTGCTGATCAGCTCGGTCTTGTCGGCGCTGAGCTTGAGCGGGCCTTTGGTGATCGGGCAGGCCAGGATATCGAGCAGTTTGGTGTCCATTGATGGCTTCCTTTAGGCCGGGTGGCCGGAAAATGAAAACGGGCTCAGGGCTTGTGCAGCAGGCGCTGCAACTGGCTGTCGAACCAGGCGCTGAAAGCCGGTGTGGGCTGCGCCTCGACGGCCAGGTACCACCAGTCGTCAGCGGCGAAGGCCCGGCATTTCACCGCATCCTTCTCGGTCATCACCAGCGGCAGCGGCGGGCTGAAGGCCAGGCTCTGGGCGCTGAACTGTGCATGGTCGGCGAAGGGGTGCGGCACCGGCTGCCAGTTTAGCCCCAGCAAGGTATTGAAGAAACGTTGCGGGTTGCCGATACCGGCCACCGCGTGCAGGCGCTGGCCTGCGGGGAAGTGGTCAAGCGCGCGGCGTTCGCCACTGCGCAGGTTGACCAGGGCGGACGGCTGCAGGCAGAAGCCAAACCCGTCGACGCGGTCTGCGCTGGCGCCATTGAACAGCACCGCATCGGCGCCCTGCAGGCGTTCGACGGGCTCTCGCAGGGGCCCTGCCGGCAGGCAGCGGCCATTGCCCAGGCCGCGGGCGGCATCGATGAGTACCAGCTCCAGGTCGCGGGCCAGCCGGTAGTGCTGCATGCCGTCGTCGCACAGGATCAGGTCGAGCGGTTCGCTGGCCAGCAACGCCTGCACGGCGCGGGAGCGGTCGGGGTCGATCATCAGCGGCACACCAGTGCGCTGCACGATCAGCAGCGGCTCGTCACCGGCCTGATCGGCAGCCTGGTCAGCCCGCACGCGCCAAGGCAACTGCGGCGGTTTGGCGCCATAGCCGCGGCTGACGACGCCTACCTTTAGCCCCTGCTGGCGGCAGTGCTCGATCAGCCAGAGAATCATTGGCGTCTTGCCGGTGCCCCCGACAGTGATGTTACCCACCACGATGACCGGCACGGGCGCCCGATAGCTGGCGCTTTCGCCACTGAGAAAGCGTGCCCGCTTGCGCATGACCACGCGGCGGTACAGCGCCTCCAGCGGGCGCAGCAACGCCAGGGCCGGGTGCCCGGCATACCAGGCAGCAAGCAAACGGTCGGCGAAAGCCATCAAGGCGTGCCCTGGGCCGCCTCGACAGTGGTCATGCGCAACTGGCTGAAACCGAGCTTGCCGGCAGCATCCATTGCAGTGACCACAGCCTGGTGCGGGGTCTTGCCGTCGGCGCTGATGGCCAGCGGCAGCTTGTTGTCGCCGCCCGACTCACGCTCGATGGCTTCGCTCAAGGTAGCCAGGTCGCTCTTGGGCAGCAGGTGATTGTTCACCGAGTACACGCCCTCGGCGCTGATTGTGATTTCCACCAGCTTGCCCTGATCGGCCGGCGCCTGTTCGGCGCTGGCAGCCTCGGGCAGTTCGACACGCAACTGAGTCTCGCGGGTAAAGGTGGTGGTGACCACGAAGAACAGCAGCAGGACGAACACCACGTCGATCAGCGACGCCAGGTTGATGTCGACGTTCTCCCGCTGGCGGTTGCGCCGGAACTTCACGCCTTGCCTCCGGCCACTTCCACTTCACGGTCGCCCTGGATCACTTCCACCAGCTTGATCGCCTCCTGCTCCATACCCACCACCAGCTCATCGATGCGGCGCAGCAGGAAGCGGTGGAAGAACACTGCCGGGATACCGACCATCAGGCCAGCTGCGGTGGTAACCAGGGCCTTGGAGATACCACCGGCCAGCACGGACGCATTGGCGGTCATCTGCGAACCCATGAAGGCGCTGAAGATGTCGATCATGCCCAGCACGGTGCCCAGCAAGCCCAGCAGCGGGGCCATGGCGGCGATGGTGCCGAGGGTGCTGATGTAGCGCTCCAGTTCGTGGATGACGCGCGAGGCGGCTTCCTCGATGCACTCTTTCATGATTTCGCGACCGTGACGCGAGTTGGCCAGGCCTGCGGCAAGGATTTCACCCAGCGGCGAATCGGCGCGCAGGGCCTTGAGCTTGTCACTGGTCAGCTGTTTGTCCTTGATCCACATCCACACCTGGCCCAGCAGGTGCGGCGGGGTGACGCGACTGGCGCGCAGGGTCCACAGGCGTTCGACGACGATAGCCATGGCAGCGATGGAACTCAGAATGATCGGCAGCATCATCCAACCACCGGACTTGACCAATTCCCACACAGTAAACGCCCCTTCGGAAAAAGGCCGCCACTCTACCATAGGCGCGCCAAGGGCTCATCTGCCGGAGGTCAGGGAATTGGCCTGCAACCTGCGCCGGCCCTTTCGCGGGCTCGCCCGCTCCCACAGGTACTGCACCGGCCTCAGGTTCAGTGCAATACCTGTGGGAGCGGGCGAGCCCGCGAAAGGGCCAGGTCAGCCACCCACGACATCCCGCCAGAATCGCCGCTGCCCGCGCATACCCTCAACCTCCCCCTGCCCACCCAACACCAGCCGCAATGCACCCTCCACAGCCGTGTCATGCATCTTCACCCCGTGCCGCCCATAACGCTCGACCACCTGCGCATGCGGGTGCCCAAAGCTGTTATTACGCCCACGCGACACCAGCACCCCGCGCGGCACCGTGGCGCCGATGAACGCCTCGCTGGACGAACTACGGCTGCCATGGTGAGGTGACTGCAACCAGTCAATCCGGGGGGAACCGGTTGCCGCCAGCCAGGCCCGTTCGGCCCCGGCTTCAATATCACCCGCCAACAGCAACCGCTCACCCTGCGCCTCGACCAGCAGCACACAGGAGCGGTCATTGCTACTCTGCCCACCCGCCCAGTGCCACAGCGAAAAACGCACGCCATCCCATTCCCATTGCTCGCCGCTGGCACAATGTTGCAGCTCAACATCGTCCAGTGCTTCGCCTCCGATCACCCGACCGACTGGCAAACCACGCTGTATGGCCGCAGCACCGCCGGCATGATCAGCATGGGCATGACTGACCAGCAGCACATCCAGGCTACCCACCCCCAACTTGCGCAAGGTCGGCAGCACCACCCGCTCCCCAAGGTCGATTTCACCTCTGGCCGGCCCGGCGTCGTACAGCACATTGTGATGCCGAGTGCGCAACAGCACCGCCAAGCCTTGGCCGACATCCAGCTGCCAGACCTCGACCTGCCCGAACGGTACCGCTTCCCGGGGGGCCCACAGGGCTAGCAGCATCACCCCACCCAACCCTCGCAGCGGTACGCCACGGGGCAGCAGCAACAGCAATGCGCCCAGGCAGACCAGCAACCATGCCCATAATGGCAAGGCCGCCGGCACCCACGCCGGCCGTTGCTGAGCCACCAGCGCCAAGCCCTGGAACAGCACATCCAACAAGCCACCTGCCAGCCACAACACCAGTTCCCCAGCCCCGCCCAGCGGCAGCAGCAACGTACCCAGCAACGCCAATGGCAACACCGCCAGGCTGATCCACGGTACCGCCACCAGGTTGGCCAGTGGCGCAGTCAGGCTCACCGGCAAGCCCACGGCCAGCAGCACCGGCAGCAAACCGATGGCAATCACCCATTGCGCGCGCGTCCAGGCTTGCCAGGGCCGCCAGCCACCCAGGCGGGCAGCGAAACAGTAGATAAGCGTGGCCACGGCGCCAAACGACAGCCAGAACCCGGGTAGCAGTGCCGCCAGCGGCTCGACCAGCAGCACGGCAACCAGCGCCAACAGCAACGGTAGAAAAGCCCCAAGATGGCGAAAGCGAAGGCGCCACAGCAGCACCACCGCCAGCATCAGGCAGGCGCGTTGCACCGGCACACCCGCACCGGCAAGCCAGCCATAGGCCAGCGCCGCCGCCATGGCCAGGCCACACGCCCAAGGCAGCCACGGCAACCGGGCGGGCCACAGCCCCCAGCGTGCCAGCCCGGCTATCAGGCCATACAGCAAACCGGCCACCAGGCCGATGTGCTGCCCGGAAATCACCAGCAGGTGCACCGTGCCGGTGGCCTGTAGTACCTGCCAGTCCTCCCGGGCCAGGCCAGCGCCGTCGCCGAGCACCAACGCAACCAGTGCTGCCTCCCGGCCGTGGGCCTCTACAGCCAGCAAGCGTTGACGCATGCTGTCACGCAAGCCACCAACAACCGGCACCAGCATTTGCCCAGCCTTGACCGAACCTGTGCCGCCCACCCGCCGCGCCAGCAACTGCGCCTCCCGATCCGGCCCATGCGGGTTCAGCAGCCCGGCCGGGCGCTGCAAAGTCACCGCCAGCCGCCACTGTTCACCCGCCCGCACTGGCGGCCCGTCGAACCAGCTCAGTTGCAGGCGTTGTGGCAGCCCGGCGCGCCGCGAGTGCGCTGCCTCCAACTCGAAGCGCACACCTTGTGCAGTTCGGACCGGCAAGCCGACCACCCGCCCCTCCAGCCACAACGTGCGGCCATCAAGTGCGGGAGCAAGGCGATCATCCAGCGCCCCTTGTGCAGACCAGCACGCCCAGCACAAACCCAGCAAAAAAATGCCCAGCGGCCACAACCGGGTAAACAGGCTACCGACGGCGCAGCCAGCCAGCAGCACCAGCCATCCGACCGATGGCAATGTGGGGAGAAAACCCAGGCACAACAGCCCGAGTGCGAGCGCAAACATCCCTGTGCGCATGAGGTAGAGCTCCAGAAGCGAAATCACCTCTGAGGCATAGCCCAATTATCGGCAAAGCTTGCTCAACAATTGTCACAAACTCTAAACGAGGCTGAACCCGAATCAGGGCATACTGCCCCGATCAACGCTCCGGGAGCCTACATGCCGCGCCGACTTTTCAAACGCTACATGCCGGACCCGACCAGCATTCGGGAACACAAGTCCTTACGCTTTTTCGGCAAGTTGCTGCACGACCCGAACCTGTGGCACCTGAACCGCCATTCGGTGGCGCGGGCCATGGGCGTGGGCCTGTTCGCGGCGCTGATCCCGATGCCGGCACAAATGCTACTGGCGGCCGCGCTGGCGATTCCGGTACGCGGCAACCTGCCAATCGCCGTCAGCCTGGTGTGGCTGACCAACCCGCTGACCATGCCGCCGGTGTTCTTCGTCACCTACATGACCGGCGCCTGGCTGATGCAGGTGCCGCCACGCACCCTGCCCGACGAACTGACCTTCCAGTGGATCACCGACCAGCTGTCGACGCTGTGGCAGCCCTTCCTGCTCGGCTCGGTGGTGTGCGGCGTGGTACTGGGAATAGCGGGCTACTTTGCCACCATGCTCTACTGGCGCTGGTGGGTGGGCCGGCAATGGCGCCGCCGCCAATGCCGTTGCAAGGCCTCAGGCCCGCATGCCGCGGCCGCTGACCAACAGGCGAACACACACACCATAGAGCACCGCGGTGGCGACCAGCATGAAGGTAATCGCCGTGCCGATGCTGATGTCCGACACCCCTAGGATGCCGTAGCGGAACGAGTTGACCATGTGTAGCACCGGGTTGGCCAGCGACACGGTCTGCCAGAACGGCGGCAGCAGGTTGATCGAGTAGAACACCCCGCCCAGGTAGGTCAGCGGCGTCAGCACGAAGGTGGGAATGATCGAAATATCGTCGAAGTTGCGCGCAAACACCGCGTTGACGAAGCCCAGCAGCGAGAAAATGGTGGCAGTCAGCAGCACCACGACCACCGTCACACCCAAGTGATGCACCTGAAGGTCGGTAAAGAACATCGACAGGATGGTCACGATCACCCCCACCGCCAACCCGCGCAACACACCGCCCAGCACATAGCCGACCAGAATGGTGTGCGGCGATACCGGCGACACCATCAGCTCTTCGATCGAGCGCTGGAACTTGCTGCCGAAGAAGCTCGACACCACGTTGCCGTAGGAGTTGGTGATCACCGACATCATGATCAGCCCCGGCACGATGTACTGCATGTAGGTGAAACCACCCATGTCGCCGATCTGCCGGCCGATCAGGTTACCGAAGATGACGAAGTACAGAACCATGGTGATGGCTGGCGGCAGCAGGGTCTGCGGCCAGATGCGCAGAAAGCGCCGTACTTCGCGGTAGACGATGGTGTTAAGGGCGACCCAGTTGGTGCGCAGTTCCACACTCATACGGCCACCTTCGACAGGTTTTTTTCCACCAGGGACACGAACAGCTCCTCGAGTCGGTTGGTCTTGTTGCGCAGGCTCTGCACCTCGATGTTCTGCAGCGCCAGCTGGCCGAACAGCGCGGTAATACCGATATCCTTTTCCACTTGCACCTCAAGGGTGTGCGGGGTCAGCAGCCGGCACGGGTAGCCTTGCAGTACCGGCGCACTGGCCAGGTCCTGCTTGATGTCGAGCACGAAGGTTTCGACATGCAGCTTGCCCAGCAGCTGGCGCATGCTGGTGTTTTCGACGATGGTGCCGTGGTCGATGATGCCGATGTTACGGCACAGCTGCTCAGCCTCTTCCAGGTAGTGGGTGGTGAGGATGATGGTGATGCCCTTCTGGTTCAGCTCGGTGAGGAAGCTCCACATCGAACGGCGCAGCTCGATGTCCACGCCGGCGGTGGGCTCGTCGAGGATGAGCAAGCGTGGCTCGTGGATCAGCGCACGGGCGATCATCAAGCGGCGTTTCATGCCGCCAGAAAGCGAACGCGACTGCACATCACGCTTGTCCCACAGGCCCAACTGCGTCAGGTACTGCTCGGCGCGCTCCTTGGCCAGCTTGGGCGGAATGCCGTAGTAGCCGGCCTGGGTCACGACGATGTCGAAGGTTTTCTCGAACTGGTTGAAGTTGAATTCCTGCGGCACCACGCCCAGGCAGCGCTTGAGCGCCGAAGGCTCGCGGTCCAGGTCGTGGCCAAACACATTGACCGTGCCGCTGGTCTTGTTTACCAGGGTAGAGAGGATGCCGATGGTGGTGGACTTGCCGGCGCCGTTAGGGCCGAGCAAGGCGAAGAAGTCGCCTTCGGCAACGTCCAGATCGATCCCTTTGAGGGCCTGGAAACCATTGCCGTAGGTTTTGGTCAGCTGTCGAATGGACAGGGCAGAACTCATAGCGGGTCACGTACCGAGTGAAAGGTCAGGACACGCCAGGGCAGATCACTGGCGCAGTGAGTGCGGCCATGGTGCAAGGCCAGGCCGCACAAGTACAGTCACATCTATTGATAATGACTATCGAAGAAGGCTCAGGTGAGCGCGGTCATCACCGCAGCCTGATAGGCCGGGCGCGCTTTCAACCGCTCATACCAGGCTTCAAGGTGATACATCGCCGGGCGCTCGATGGGCATTTCGAACCAGGCGTAGATGAAGCTACCCAGTGGGATGTCGCCCATGCCGATCTGGTCACCGGAAAGGTAAGGCTGTTTGGCCAGGGTTTCGTCGGCGATGGCCAGCAACTGGGCGCACTGTTTGTGCGCGGCATTGATTGCCACCCAGTCGCGCTGGTCTTCCGGGGTGCGCAGCAGGCCCCAGAACAGCGGGCGGAACGGTGCGGCGAACGACGAGGTGGTCCAGTCCATCCACTTGTCGGCCAAGGCGCGCTGGCGCGGGTCTTCCAGATACCAGCCCTGCTCTGTGCCGTACTCGGCGCACAGGTAGCGGACGATGGTGTTGGACTCCCACAGTGTCAGGTCTCCGTCTTCAAGCATCGGTACCAAGCCATTGGGGTTGCGGGCGCGGTAGTGCGGCTCGTTGACCACGCCGAAGGCGCCACCGGCGTCGATGGACTCGAAGTCCAGGCCCAGTTCGTGGGCGACCCACAGCGCCTTGCGCACATTGCTCGAATTCTTGCGGCCCCAGATCTTCAGCATGGCAACGTCCTTATGAATGCGGAGGTTGCACAGTCTACTCCAGAGTTTTGTCGCCTGTACTGGCCTCTTCGCGGGCGCGCCCGCTCCCACAGGTGCCTCACCAGTCTCGAACCCTGTGACATCCCTGTGGGAGCGGGCGTGCCCGCGAAGAGGCCGGCACAGGCTGAAAATATCCTGAAACTCCCACCGCCACACCCTGTCACTGTTCTGACCCTGCCGTTCACAGCGTTGCGTCTAAGCTATCCGGGACGGCTCAAGCCCTTGGTTCCAAGGAGGACCGATTATGTTGCTGTTGTGGTTGATAGTGCTGGTGATCGGCGCGGCTTACCTCACGCACCGGCGCCTGGCGCCCTTGCAGATTCTCGGCATCATGGCGGCCTACGTACTGCTGATGGGCATTTTCAGCAGCGCCCCCGGCTGGCTGCTGGCCCTGATCTGGATCGTATTGGCGCTGAAAATAGCCCTGGTGGCGCTACCGGAATGGCGCCGCAAGGTCTTCACCGGGCCAGTATTCAACTGGTTCCAGCGTACCCTGCCGCCGATGTCACAGACCGAGCGCGAAGCCATCGAAGCCGGCACCGTCTGGTGGGATGGTGAGCTGTTCAGCGGCCGCCCCGACTGGCGCATCCTGCTCGACTACCCGGCGCCGAAACTCACCGAAGAGGAACAGGCCTTCATCGATGGCCCCACTGAAGAACTCTGCGCCATGGTAAGCGACTGGCAGATCGGCCAGGACCTCGATCTGCCGCCCGAAGCCTGGGCGTACATCAAGCAGAACGGCTTCTTCGCCCTGATCATCCCCAAGGAATACGGCGGCAAGGGCTTCTCTGCCTACGCCCACTCCCAGGTGGCGATGAAACTGGCCACCCGCAGCGGCGACCTGGCGTCCACGGTGATGGTGCCGAACTCCCTGGGCCCGGCAGAATTACTGCTGCATTACGGCACCGACGAACAACGCAACCACTACCTGCCACGCTTGGCCCGTGGCGAGGAAATCCCCTGCTTCGCCCTCACCGGCCCGCTGGCCGGCTCCGACGCAGGTGCCATGCCAGACACCGGCATCATTTGCAAAGGCCAATGGAACGGTGAAGAAGTTATCGGCCTGCGCCTGAACTGGGAAAAGCGCTACATCACCCTCGGCCCGGTCGCCACCCTGCTGGGCCTGGCGTTCAAGGCTTACGACCCTGACCACCTGCTGGGTGAAGAGGAAGAACTGGGCATCAGTCTGGCGCTGATCCCCACAGACACGCCCGGTGTGGAAATCGGCAAGCGCCACCTGCCGCTGGGCGCTGCCTTCATGAACGGCCCCAACAGTGGCAAGGACGTATTCGTGCCACTGGACTTCCTGATAGGCGGCCACGCCATGCTCGGCAAAGGCTGGATGATGCTGATGAACTGCCTGTCGGTGGGCCGCTCGATCTCCCTGCCCGCCGTAGGCACCGGGGCCGCCAAATACACCAGCCTGGTCACCGGCCAGTACGCCAACATCCGCGAGCAATTCAACGTGCCACTGGCAGCCTTCGAAGGCATCCAGGAATCGCTGGCACGCATCGGCGGCAATGCCTGGCTGATGGACAGCGCCCGCCTGCTGACCGCCAAGGCCGTGGACCTGGGCGAGAAACCTTCGGTGCTGTCTGCGATTCTCAAGTACCACCTCACCGAGCGCGGCCGCGAATGCATTCAGCACGCCATGGACGTGCACGGTGGCAAGGGCATCATCATGGGCCCGAACAATTACCTGGGGCGCAACTGGCAAGGGGCGCCGATATTCATCACCGTCGAAGGCGCCAACATCCTCTCGCGCAACCTGATGATCTTCGGCCAGGGTGCCATCCGCTGCCACCCGTTCGTGCTCAAGGAAATGGCCTTGGCTGGCCGTGCAGACCACGACCAGGCGCTGAAGGAATTCGACGACCTGCTGATGAAGCACATCATGTTCGCTGCCGGCAACGCGGCGAGCACACTGGTGTTCAACCTTGGGCTGGGCCGACTGGAGAATGTGCCGGGTGATGCCTTGAGCCAAGTCTACTTCCGCGCCCTCAACCGCCAGGCATCAGCCTTTGCCCTGCTGGCCGACCTGTCGATGATGCTACTGGGCGGCGCGCTCAAACGCCGCGAACGCCTGAGCGCGCGGCTGGGCGACGTGCTGAGCTACCTGTACCTGTCCAGCGCCGCGCTCAAGCGCTACCACGACCTCGGTTCAGCGAAGCACATGCAGCCTCTGCTGCGCTGGGCCATGGAAGAAAGCCTGGGCCAGGCGGAAAAGGCCCTCGACCGGTTGCTGGACAATTTCCCCAACCGCTTCATCGGCTGCGCCCTGCGCGTGCTGGTGTTCCCGTTCGGCCGTCGTCATACCGGCCCAAGCGATGAACTGGACGCCGAGGTAGCAGCGCTGATTGGGCGTAGCAAAGGCGACCCAGCGCTGGAGGAGTTGCTTGCCGGTTGCTTCAGGCCACAAACCGATGGAGATCCAGTGGCGGCACTGCAACGGGCCTGCGACTTGCTGGAGGAAGCAGCACCCTTGCACGAGGCGCTGCATCAGGCGATCAAGGAAGGCAAGGTACTGCCGGCAACAGGGGTGTCGGCAATCGATGCCGCAGTGCAGGCCGGTGCGCTTCAACCAGGTGAAGGCCTGAAGCTGCACGAGGCCGAAAAAGCCCGCAGGGCCGTGATTGATGTGGACGCCTTCAACAAAGCGCAATTGCTGCCCGAGCACGGCAAGGTACGCTGAAACAAGGGGGCCGTTTTGCGGCCCCCTCCCTACCGGCGTATACTCCGCGCCCGTTTCAACCACCCCGAGGACCATCCCCATGGCCACCCCCCACCTGCAATACCACCTGCAACTGCTGAACCACCTGCGCACCATCCTGGTGGCCCTGGGTGACGCCGAGCAGGTACCGGAGGAAAGCCACGCCCTGTTCCTGGAGCGCTTCGACGAACTGCTGACCCTGCTGCCGCAGGACCCACTGCAAAGCCAGTATCTGGGCCAGGACCTGACCTGTCAGGTGATCCAGCGCTACCCACAGATCGCTCACCTGGTACCCCGCGATTTGCTGTGGTTCTTCGGTGGTGACTGCCTGCATTACATGCCTGACGAAGAGCTGGACCTTTACCAGCAACTCGAGGAGCGTCGCTACGAAGCCGAGCGCAATGACGAGCCGTTCGACTGGCACCAGGAAAAGCAGCTGCTGGCCCAGACACCGCCTTCGACCCGCCACTGACCGGGGCATAGCTCAACGCGAGTAGTAATCGACCAGCGTGTCGATATCGAGCATCGGCATCGCAATGATCGTCAGCCCCCAGCGCCATTCATCCAGGCTGGACGTGTCCACCCCCATGACGACAGAGTAAGGGCTCGGGTTGTTTGCGGCCGGCTTGAAAACGCCTGAAGCAACCGAGCCATTGCCCGCAACTACCTGCCAGGATACCCGCGAGTCTGCAACCGCTTTTTCCTCTTGATCGAGGTTGAGGTAAAACAGTGAAAGCTTGAGGCCGCCGACGTGCCTGGCAACCCGGATAAAGTGCGTCGGGTGTACCCAGCGAATCACAAACGTAGCATAGGCCGCTTGCCCCCCTGCAGTTACCTTGATGATATCTGTGGCGGTCGGGGTAGCCAGCGACGCGCGATAGGCGGCAGGTATGAACGTGTCCCCGCCTTCATTGAAACGCACTGCCGGTTTCATTTTTTGCGGCGGCTTGTAGTGGTGCTTGCCGTCCTGCAGCAGCAGCTCGCCACGCAGTGTGCCTTCCGCACCCCAGGTTGCCTGCGCCCCTGCTGGCATCAGCTGGAGCTCTTCCAGCTTGCCTCCACCATCGCAAAAACTGATCAGGGGAGAGCACTGCAGTGGCTGTGCCTGGGTAGTGGCCTTGGTTTGTTCCGTCGCAGAGTCAGAAAGAACGTACCCACCGACGTAGTATACCATCGGAGGCGTGTACCCTCCCACCGTCCACTTCATTGACTTGCTGGGCGCGTACAGGCCAACTACCCAGTCTTTATCCAATGGCGGCACTTGGGTCAAGGTGATCGGGAATGCCACGATATGAAAACCGACTGCCGAATCTACGTATGCTGGCGCCTGAATTGGATCTGATTGGGCAGATCCCTGAGCAGGCTGGTTGAAAACCTGGGGCCGTATCTGCGAATCGTCATAGTTGAAATAAACCCACACGTCGCCAAGAAAAACAGACCTTGGCCCTGACAAGGTTGCGACCTTCATTCGTTTCAACGGCTCGTAGTGCTGCTTGAAACGGTCGGCACTCAATCGGTCATTTTCAATTACGTAAGTAGCAGGTTGCGCCCAGTGCACCCGAACCTCACTGCCTTCTCCTTTGTGGTACTCCAGATGGCTGCTGTCAAGGTTAAGGGTGACCTCAAGCACCTTGCCAACGCTGGCGTCCGACTGCTCGATTTTCACAGCCTGGCGTGCATTCATGCCATTGGGTTTACTCAACGCCAGCCGCAGGTCGGTCAGCAGGTTCTTGTACAGTTTCAATTTTTGCCCTGACGTATCGAACTGCAACTTTGGGTAGCCCAGATTCACCAGGCTAAGCTCCCAAGTCGTTCTGTTCATCTCGCGTTCGGCAACCACCAACTCACCCTCGCCTACATCATGACCACTGCGTGCATAGCGCTCGGCCCATAAGCTGTTCAGCTGCGATACATCGTTATAGCCAATGACGAGCAACACCGAACCCTCTGCGGCTGCCGATGCGTCCAAAACTTCTGTTCCCGCAGGCTCATTGCTTTCTTTCTTTTTCTCCGTACTCATGACTTCACTCTCCCACCAACAAAGCACTGATTTGCCCATAACCAGGCCGCGTTGAACACTGGCATTTTTGCCAGTTGCCGGGCGTGAAGAAACGACCCACTCTTGAAGCAGAATCATGCATTAGGATTTTACCAAACACTTATCAGTATTTTCCTACATGCGATTATTACCTGACGACCTAATCTTTTCTTCACCTGCCGTCCAGTTGTTCGGCAGAAATCCATAGGCCGAAATACCCTGCCTACAACTGTTCCACAGTGGAGTTCAACATGAAGAAGAAGCTTATCCCGCTTGCCATCCTGCTTGGCCTTGCCAGCAATGCAGCATTCGCCAATACCGGTTCGATCAACTTCTACGGCCAGGTGCACGCCGGCACTTGCCCGATCGAAATCATCGACCCGTCGACCGGCCTGCCGGTAGCCCGTATCAACATGGGCAACGTCAGCGTTTCGCAGTTCGCGGCCATAGGCGATGAAGCTGCGTCGCGCGCCTTCGGCATGCGTGTCACCCCAGGTGGTGGTTGCGTCGTCACCCCCGGCAGCAGTGCCAAGGTGACCTTCACTGCCGCCTATGGCGGCGCAGGTACAGGTGGTGCGCTGTATGCACTGGAGCCAGGTGGGGCAAACGACCTGGCCTTGATCATCAAGGACAATGCCGGCACACAGATAGACAACGCCACGCCTTCCAAAGATTACCCACTGGATAACGTCAACCCCACCACCATGATTTTCTCTGCGGCCTATAAGTCCATTGGGGCCGCCGTCACCCCCGGTACAGCCAATACCGATGTGCAGTTTCTTGTCGACATCCCGTGAGAAAGCACCTCAGGCGAGCTGACGCCGCCTGAGGTTTCCTCATTCCATTCAAAAGGTATCGCCAGATGAAGATTCACCTGCGCCGCCTTGCCTTGGGTATTTGCCTCGCGGGCATGATGCAAACTGCTCAGGCAGCGCTGACCGTCAATACCACGCGAATCGTGTTCGACAGCGACAAACGCAGCACCTCCGTAGTGATCGCCAACCCCAGCCCCCGCCCCTACGCGGTGCAAAGCTGGGTCAACACCGCAAAGGACGACACCGATACAGCCGTCCCCCTGGCAACCTCGCCCGGGTTATTCCGCCTGGACCCCGGCAAAGAGCAAATGGTGCAGATCAGCCGCCTGCCCAATAAGTTGCCCGAGGATCGGGAAACGCTGTTCTACCTGAATGTTCAGGAGATCCCCGAAGCAACGCCGGAGGATGTCAACGTACTCAATGTTGCACTGCGTACGCGCCTGAAGCTTTTCTATCGCCCCAAAGAATTGAAAGACCGGCCCGCGGACCGCATTGGCGAGCTGAAGTGGTCCGTGCGCCAAGGCCCTGGGCGTGTCGAACTCGTGGTACACAACCCAACGCCCTACCATTACACGTTCGGCCGCCTGGAAGTCAGCGCTGCTGGTAGAACGGAAGCGATCCAGGCAATGGCCATGGCGCCGCCATTTGGCCTGCAGGTATATGAACTGGCCCAGATCAAAACGCTCAATGGCTTGCAGTTGACCTTTACCACCATCAATGACTACGGGGTCGCTACCCCGCCGATGCAAAAAGCACTGTCGAGCCAGCCCTGAGCCCGCCCCAGCGTCACATCCGATCGAGCCCCTACGGGCTCGTTTGCTATTGCTACTTACCTTTAACAGGACACTTTTTATGAAGCCCTTAGTCGTTGCCATTGGACTTGCCATGGTCAGCCAACAAGCGCTTGCAAACACGGGTTCGATCAGCTTCTTTGGCCAGGTCCACAGCGGGACCTGTGCAATTGAAGTCATCGACCCTTCGACCGGCCTGCCCGCCAGCAGAATCTACATGGGCAACGTGAGCGCTGCCCAGTTCAAGCAGCCAGATGATGAGGCTGCAAACCGCGCCTTTGGTTTGCGCCTTACCCCCGGTAGAGGCTGCATACTAGTCCCCGGTGCCAATGCCAGCGTAACCTTTACCGGAAATTACGGCGGCGCCGGCGCCAGCGGCACCCTGTACGCTTTGGAGCCAGGTGGCGCCACGGGGTTGGCCTTGATCATCAAGGACAATGTGGGTACGCCCGTAGACAACGGGATCGCCTCCAAGCAGTACCCCCTGCATGACAGCAAACCTACCGACATGTTGTTTTCTGCTGCTTACAAAGCAATCGCTACACAGGTAACCGCTGGTTCCGCTAACAGTGATGTGCAGTTCAGGGTGGACATACCGTAAGTAAGCATCGCAAAAAAAATCGGGCCTCACGGCCCGATCTTCATTGCATGTGCTTCATCCCTCCTGGCCTGACAGCCTGTCCAAAGGGTCGTAGCTGTAACCGCTACCATCGTAGCTGCTCAGCCGCCCCAGGGCGTCGTACGTCAACACCTTGCCCTTGTCATCCACACTCATGTTGCCGTCCTCGTCATATTCCAGCGTGAAGTCGGCATAGTCAGCATGAGTGTTTTTCACACCTGTCAGTTGGGCGGGGTCGTCATTTTCAAACAGGTAGCTGGCCTCGTTCGAGCCTTTACTACCGTCCTCTTCTTCGAAGTCGGTGAGTACCCAGGTGATATTATCGAGCGCATCAAACTCGAAGTACTGCTGACGAATGGTCTTTCCAGCCGGGTCTTTCGGGCTGTGGGAAAGCAATCCCTCACAGGCATACTCCTCGAGGCGACCACGCCGGTCATATTTGTAGGTCTCGTCACGCAAGACACTACCATTCTCGGACAGGCGTTTGGACGTGATCTGGTCAAGCTGGCTGTATTCCTGCTCCAGTTCCTGTACCCCCTGTACCAGCAGCCCTGCTGTGTCCACCAGTGCCTGCACACTATCATTGGCAAACTGGAAACCTTCGATCGGTGCCTCGACCACGGTATTCAGGAACACGAACCTGCGCAGGCATTCCCGCCCCTGGTGGTCATATTCAAGCTCCGTGGCCAACCCTTGCGTACCATCGAGCGTGAGAATGCACTGGGTATTGCTCAGCCCATCGTAGAAGAACCGGCTACTGGTAGTCCCCAGCGCAGTCTGCTCCAACAGGCCACTGGCGTAGTAATCATACGTCTGCGTCTGACCGAGCACATCTTTGTAGAACAACTGGCGCCCCAGCAGACTGGTGCCATATTCCATGGACCAGGTCTCGTTCCCGATCGTACGGGTTTCCTGCTTGATCTCGCCGGTGCTGAAATAGGCCCGGGTGAGTTCCTCGCCCTCCTCTTTGCACCAGGTGAGCCGCGCGTTATGCGGGTCGAATTCATAGTCCGCCTGCCTACCCGGAATACGCCGCACTTGAGGTTCCTCACCCAACTGCGGAAGGTACTGGTACTCGATGACATTGCCGGCGGCCGTCTTCACTTTGCTTGGTTTGGTCTGGCCAGGCTCGTACTGCATGTGGCGAACCCGCCCCCCGGTAACGGAGGTAATCATTCGGTTCAGGCCGTCGAAAACCTGCTCACCCAGCACGATGCCCCCGACGCTGAGTTTGATGCTGATGCTGATCGGCAAGTCTTCACTGCTGTGCACAGCATAGTCGCGATGCACCACGGACCTGTCTGCCAGGGTCTGGTCCACCAGACGGCCGAATACATCATGGCTAGAGCGGGTAATGGTGTCGCGTGCATCGATTTCGCGCACATTTCGCCCCAGCCCGTCATAGAAATACTCATGTTTGGCATACAGCTTGTTCGCCAGGTCGAATCGCCGAACCAAGGCAGGTTGCTCAAACAAATTCAGCCAGGTGGTGGTCTTGCCCAGGCTCAGCGTTCCATCGGCAGACTCACTCCACACGGTCTGGGTAGGCAAGTTGCCTTTGGGGTCCGAACCGAAAGGGTTGGACCCGATCAGGTCTTGCTCCTGGAACCGCTTGACACCATCCGGACCGATCTCGCAACGCTGCTGCCCCCAGTCGTCGTAGTCATAGCGGGTCGCCAGCGGCATTTGCTCGGCGCCCTTCCAATCGTATTCGACTGCTTCGGTCAACTGGCCAAGCTCATCATAGGTAAATGCATTACGCGGGCGGAAGACCTGACGCAGAAGGGCATCCCCACCGTCGACATCGGCATCATGACGCTCCTCCCTGGCCACTCGCCCCAGACCATCGATGTACGAGCGGACAGCAACCCCCTTGACGTCCACTCGACTTTGCGAGGCCTGGCCACCAGCCTCGCTCACAAGCCCGTACTCGTAGGTGCGGGACGCCTTGTACTTGTCGTCATTGGGCGACACCGTTTCCCGAATCACACGGCGCAGAGCGTCGTAGGCGTACTCGATTTCAACATCGTTGTCATCGCGATTCAGAACGGGCTCGCCAATGAGTATCGAATGCTTAAGCGTAATCACCTTGCAAACATTGCGCGGCAGGCCAGTAACCGGGTCGATCTCGCCATGATCGAAACCAGTCACCTGCTGCTCGGTCACCAGCACAGGGTGCCCACCAAGGTCTTCCGTGTTGTAAGTAAAACCGGTGTTGGTGCTTTTACCGCCCATGAGCAAGGTTTGCAGCAACGGGCGCCCATGGCGCAGCAGGTCGGTGGCATCATCGTTCGGGCGGGTGGTAGTGACCTGCAACGGCGGCTGCTCCACCTCACCAACCACTTCAAACAGGCTCTCCTTTGTCAGCACCAACCACTCGGACGCGGGCAGTTTGGCCGAGGCCCCCGGGTACCCCACCCGAGGGAGCTTTTCGTACTCGAAGTGCCGACGCAATACAGGTGCAGGCTCGTCGCCACCCGCCGCAGGGTATTCCGTCACGCTCTTCTGGTTGCGCACGAAACCCTCCGGATCATCCTCGGCAGGGTAATACTCGATAACGGTACGCTGCCCGGTGGGCAAGGTCTGAGCAATCAAATTGCCATGCAGGTCATACTCGGTTCTGGTGGCAGGCTCCTCGCGTACCCGAGAGGCCTCCCCCTGCACTGACCATGTGCTGCCTTGCTCCAGCGGTAGCTGGAAGTTGCTCGGCTGATTGTCGAATTCAGTCGCCGTATTGCCGTGATACGTTGTGCTGCTGGCGACTTGGTTCTTGCCCTGCACAACAACCTCATTCACCTGCAAGTGAAAACGGTTGTAAGTGCGCTCGGTGGTGCGCAACACCTGGTCCTTGCCATCCGCGCCCTTGCCCCATTGGTGAGCCATACTGGCATACAGGTAATCGGACCCGGCGCGATAGAGGTTGTCTTCGCCATCGTCACGCCAGCTGACACCGCTGCCATTACCTACAAAGTTGCGCGGGGCCTGAGTACCCTTATACAAGATGGTATAGGTGTAGGTGGTTTTCATCGACGGCTGGCCTGCGCCAGGGTTGACGGTATGAGAGGTTACCCGCGGTATCGCTACGCGCGTCCCCCCCCCTGGCAGCAGGTGGCCGGTATCGCCATTCTCCCCATAGCGGATATCTTCCACACTGCCGTAGGGGGTCGATACCTTGGCCAGGCAAGTAAGCCCATTGGCGGTGGTGTATTCAAAACGCCAGTTGCCACCTGCTTCACCCGGCAAGTCAACTTGGCGCAACTCCTCACCGGCCAGGCTGAGCTTGTACTCTGCGACCGGCTTGCCATCATTGGCATGGGGGTGCAGCTTGAGGATTACCGTGCTGCCATAGCTGATTTCCAGCAATACCAGGCCCGTGCCGTCGACAATCTGCTCCAGCCTTTGGTTATTGTCATACTTCAACAGGATACGATGGCCCGATGCCGCGCGGACCTCTGAAGGCAATGCCACCTTATTGACCCCGGTCCCGTACTCGCTCAGGACTTCTTCCATGTGGGATTTGTGAACCACACGATACTGCTTCTTGCCATCTACAATTTCATCGAAAAAGCGAAAACTTTCGAGCTTTCTTTCCTTGATGACTGGCTCATCGCCAGACCCGGTCACCTTGAAACTTTCGCCGGTATGCAGCCGCAACATGCGTGTGGTCGGCACGTATTGGGTAAGGTCGATATACCAACCTTGGCCAAAGCCGGCGTTCTTGTCGCTGAATGGATTGAACACCAGGCGAATCGGCAGTTCTGGTCCAACTTGATAGTTACCCACGAGGGAGGGCAGATTGATACTCAGCGCATACTGGCCAGTGCGCGGATCGACTGTGTTCTGCACAAAACCGGACGCATTGAATGCATTGGAGTGAAGTACGGTTTCAATAGCCATATTATTTATCATCCGAAGGAGATTGTGTCGCATCTCACCTCAGTGCACAGGCGCACTGAGGTGAGCCGTTGTTTAACGAATCGAGAGTTTCAGGACATCGCGATGGGTAATGCCCTGCCTCTCTTCATCCGCCGTGACGGCAAAACTAAACTTCAACGGATGTGTGTTACCCTCCACATCCAGCAGGGTGAACTCCAGGTCCTTTTCAAGTGCCCGGCGATAACCCGGATCTTCGAGGCCACTCGACAGAACAAACCCTGAATCCCGCTCCAGGGTGATCATCAACTGCCCGGCACCCGGCTTCGCACCCTGCACTTGGCTCGGCAATGTGTATCCCCGATTCCTGGCCATGCGGTAGAGGAGACCGTCGAACAACAATTCGTCCCTGATCTGGCCATTATTCGACTCGAAAGAGAACCCGGTAAAGCTGACAAAATCATCGTCTTTGATAGGGGGCGTGGACGATCCGGGCTGCCACGACCAACGCACACCCGATTTGATATCGGTATCATTGATAAACAGCCGGGCAAACTTGGTCACCTTGCCCTCTCTGAGCACGTGCTCAAGCAACCAGTTATCGGTACTGGTGTCGACGTAAGCGAACTCATCACCCTCGGACGGTGACGTATCCCCCGCCACACGCGTACGCTTGAAGGAGTACAGCTCCTGGGTAAAGGACGGGATGTCCTGCCCGTGCAATTCCAGTTTACCTTTTTCGCCGGTGCGTTCAGACGTAACCACTTTTCCTGTCAAGGTGTTCTGTATCGACGCAATCACCCGGATCATCCCCGGCTTACGGGAATGCAGGTAAAATCGGCGATTTCTGGCCTGCAAAGGCGCGCTACCCCCAGCCTGCACTGCAGGTTGACGCTGGATGTTGTTTGCATCCCTGTTGACCGCCCAGTCTTCCTCGTCACCATCTCCGGCAGCCAAGGCTTCCTCCAGCGGGGCGAGGAAAGGCAGATCGTTATTGCTATCGGCATTCAAGAACTTCAACGTGGCCATATCGGCGTCGGAGATTTCGACCGGTTGACCATTGTGATCATCGGCAGCAGCAACAGTCACCTCGACTGCGACTTGCTGCCAACCATTGGCGTAGCACTGGGGTGCACCGAGGGCTTTAAGCTCGAAAGTGTTTATCGCTTCCCATGACAACAGACCAGCTGTTCCCTGCCGGCTTTCGCTGAACTCGACGATGGCGTAGCCGGTGCTCTCAAAGCCGTCAAACGCAGTCACAACCGCAACCGGCAATTGCGGACTTTCCGGGGGAATGTATAGGTCACCCTGGAACTCACCTTCCCCATTTACAGTCCAGGTCACAGCGCGACCAAGGTCTTGCTTGAAGTCTTCAGACACTACCGTGAACCTTGTAGGCTGAACCGACAGGGCCTGCGCCACATGGAACGGAACCACATTCAGGCCCGCATGCCAGCGGATCACCACCACCGCGCCTTCGGCGCTATCCCCGGTCAGCCGGTTGGTGCAACGGATCCGCTGGACCTTGAAGAAATCGCGGTCGCCGCCAGGCGGATGGGGCGTGAAAATCGCCCGACCGTCACCCTTGTCGTCAAGCTCACCTATCGGCTGATCGAGCGTTTGCACCCGATGATCGCCCTCCGACAGAAGTACCGCCTCGACCAGGCTCCACTGCAGGCTACCGCCGTCGACACTGGAGGCGCGGAGTTCGATCGGGGCTTCACCTTGCACCCATGTGGCAACCCGCGGTGCTACTTGCACCGCACGGGCACTTTCCACTACCAACGCGTGGCTACGCACCGGGTCACCGGCTTCAGACGCAGTGGCGGTTACCAGCACCATCTGCTGGTCCTCGACAAAACTGGCTGCCGGGCTTGCGCTGTAGCTGGCGCCGTTGAATGTGCCAACCGCCGCTGGGCGCTTCAGGTTGGTAGCTGACCACAACACCTGGCCCGCTGCGCCATCAGCAGCGAACGCGATGGACTGGCCAGGTATCACATTCGCGAAGGCGGGCTCGACCGTCACCGCGCCCGTTGTTTTTTGCCAGATTCCGGTCAGGACAAGATCCACACCTGGGCTTGCTGCCCGCGTCACGAACTCATGGCCACCGGGCAGGCTGAAAGTACGCAGCACATCCATCGTTTGCCCCGCCTTCAGCTCCTCGATATCCGGTACGAGGATCAGCGTACCCGGCAGACCGCTCGCACCTTCGGCAATAGGATAAGGTAAGTCGGTGCCAGGGGTTGGCTGCCCGCCCGGGCGCAAGTCGATCCCCAGTTTCATGAAGACCAGCACCGCACCATCCCCGTACCGAGGGCTGCCTTTGCTTTGACCCCATGGCGCGACCATCGTACGCACCATGAACTGTTCCGGGCTCAGCGGGTAGTAATCGTCCATGACGAAACGGCCCAGGGAATAGGTGTGCTGGTAAGCCCGCATGTAGCTGATCGATTCCTGCAACCGCCGGCCAAGCATTTCCCGGGCATCCTCGGTTGGCCCAAGGTTGGTGGAGAACTTGTCCGCGCTGGCAAGGTCCAGCTCCAGCAGGGTGAACCGGCTACCTTTGGGCCGGCCGAGCCGCAACTCCAGCGGCGCTTCGACCCGATAGCCCATGGCTTCGGTAAGGGTAAAGCTCTCCACGACGCGCTTGGGGGCGCCAGGAAGCTGTACTACCCGCATGTATTCCCCGGCGATGATATTCATCCGCAGTGTCAGGGCCGTGCCGAACCCTGTTGCACGCTCGAAGCTGACCTGCGGCGCACCCAGTACCAGCCCTTGCAGCGAAACGCTGGCTCGCTCGCCCCCATCAAGGTAGGCCTCCAGGTGGATAGGGTCCATCGCACCGAAGTTACCGAGTGCGTCGAGGTACTGTTCACGAAGCACAAGGTCAAGGAGGCGGCGGTCCAGGGCAAGCATGCCACCCCAACCGAAGCGTACCGAGGTTTCCTGGTTTTCCGGCAAACTAGCCTTACGTTCCATCTCACACCTCCTTGTTGGCGCGGTTGAGGATATCGGCGTAACGGCGTACGGGCACGAACGGCAGTGGCAAGATGACGTAGTCGTGCCTGTCGGCGGTATCGTCGTTGACTTGGTAGGCCGATATGATTACGTACTGGTCGTCCTCATCCGCGCCAGGGGTATAGACTTGGGTAGCCTGGTCGACGGAGCCACTGCCGCGAAGCACAGTCCATTCGATTGGCTCGGGAACCTTGACCTTTTCCATATCGAGGTTAAGCCTGTAGAACGGAAGCGCGACGGTGCCATCGCTCCTGGGTTCTGGCTCCATCCAGTAATTGGGGTTCTTGGCACCAACGACCAGCATGTCGATTCTCGCAGAATCGCCTCCCGCCGCTGGTTGAACGGTGACCTCGTCCAGGCGCAGCACCCTGTAGTGATTCGGGTCTGATGTTTCACGCTTAGGCAGGGTTGCCGGTGCGGTGTACTTGTAACCCTCGGGGTTCAGCGGATCGGTATCCGGGGCTACGGTGCCCAGTTCGGGATCATCCCATTTCAGTTCAGCACCGTCGGGCGTTCCCGCAGACAGCGCAAAGGATTTGCCCACGTTCACTACCGCCACCCAGGGGTTTACCGTGACGTGGCTTGGTACAACGCTAACCAGTGCTCTGCTGACCAGCTCGCCACTGGTGGCCGTCACGATCAGTCGACGTTGGCCTTCTGTATGCAATGCGTCATCGGAGGGGGCCGTATAGCGTCCCACCGACGGGTCTTTGAACGCTCCTGTGTCGCCGGTTTCGCCAGGGAGGTTATTAACGGCCCAGGTGACGCTTTCCCCTGTAGGCGGAACGCTGAAGTCGATGATCCCACCGCTTGCCACGATCGGCTCCGAAGGGCTTATTACCATCGTGGTGCGCTTGGGCGCCAGGTTACCCAGCAGGGTCAGGTCGGTCGGCAGGGCCACGTCGCGCGGTGCTACGACGTTCTCACCACGGAAGAGCAAGTTGTTCAGACGCAAAGCGTCGATTTCGAACTTGATGTCCTTCAGCCTCTCGATTTGCGCTCGATAATATACGTTCAACTTTCCCTGAAGTTGAGCTTCGATTTCTTTTGCCATCGCACCATAACGCGACCCAGAACCGCGCACATCAATCGTACACTCCGCAGAAAAATCGTACTCATCCAATTCAAAAACCAGCTTCGCCGCCCCACCCACCTCTTCAATGACAAATTTATATTTCACATCAGCCACCACCTCCGCAAAAACTTCAAAGATATCGGAGCCATTCCCCCACTTCCCGAACCATCTACCTGGAGCCTTACCAATCAACCCACCAGAAGTCCACTTTGCTGCAAGCGACCTTCGCTCAAATACGAATTCATTACCTGAAGAAAAAAGATTAGGCGCAACACTTTCTAGCTTCAAATGAGTTTCCCAATACTCAGACCCCGCACCCCCATCTCTTTTTGCTTTAAGACAAACAGCTTCACTGAAAGTAACATTTGAATTGGCGACCAACTTGAATCGCTCACCTGGCAATGCCACTACATCAAATCGCCCCCGCGTAATGTCAAGCTGATCAAAACCCAGCTTGAGAATTTGATGAGCCAAGAATTTATTCGAAAGTAACAGGTTACTGGTATACGGAATGGTCGCGTCAGGCAACATGTACAGCATTGCAGTATCGTCATGGGGGTACGTACCAGGTTCACTGCCTACCATTGCAACAAACACAACCACCGCGCCTTCACCAAAGTTCTCGGTGCCGAGCACAGTAGCACCCGGCGCCGCGTGAGTGCGAATACCAAATACGCCTGGATTTATTGGCGAATTGCTATCAACGACCATCTCGCTGAGTGGGAATTGCGTAATCCGCTCATCATCTTCACTCCAGTCGTCCAATACTTTTTTAAAGTACAACCCCAAGCGTATTTTTTCAGGCCCTGTTGCCCCGCCACTGAACAGATGCTCCATGCCGTCCTTCAAATCAAGCAACACCTTGCCGCTCTCATCAACGGAGCCTTGTACGGCTTTCAGGTCTATCTCCATGTCCAGGATACCGCGCGTGGCAGCATTGTAGACGGTCAGGGCCGATACACTCCTGTGGGGCTCCCCAGCGCGGAACGTTTCGATTACCTCAAGATGCTTACCGCCTACCAGACGCATCTGCAACTTGCCCTTCGAATCCTGGATAGTTGCGTTCTCGAAAGACAACCGTGGCTTGTCTAGCACCAGGCCAAGCAGGACATGTTCGATACCATTCCCTGAATCAACCACATCGTCAGGTAGTGTAGGGAAAAACACATCCTCAATGTCGATACGGTCAATGTACTCTTGCGTCAGCAGGGCGTTCGCCGCCGCCCTGTCAAACACCAGCAGCGCATCCCACTTCAAGGTTTGCGCCCCCTGGTCCATTTTATTCAAAAACTCATCAAGCGATTGAATGCCCACAACTTTAGCGCGTACAGGCTCTTTACTGTTCATTGGTAGTTGACTCCATGTTTCATGCATTAATCAGCGCAACGGCACATCGCCCGCTAACTTACCCAGCGCGGCCAGTTGCACAGTCATTTATCTAGACTTTTTGGGAATAACGAGCAGCGGGAGAATTTTGTGCCAACTGTCTCCCTTATCGAAACTTATCTCCCCAGAGATGGTGTACTGCCTGCCTTCTTCCAACCCGTTATACATTGCAACATTCAGCCACTGTTGAATGCGCCCACCGCTGTGTTCGCCGGCAGTGACCGGCACTCGATTACGTAATACGGCGCCATCTTCAATGGCCAGCGTGAACAGTTGACCGGGTGCCGCGAAAGGCCAGAGCAGCCTCCCGGAAACTTCAAGCATTGCACCGTTGGGCGTGAGTTTGCTCCGCCAAAGTTCGCCGCTGGTCTCGGCCTGTGGGCATTTGATGTTGTTAAAGATGTCCAGCGGCTGGACGCGCAAGTCCACCGCGTCAGAAGGTGCAGAGCGCACACCGCTATCATCGACGATGTGATAGAACACCTTGAAACGCCTGCTGTGATTTTGCCCAGGCTGATGCATGTTCGCGGCGACCACACCAGGGTCGATCTTGAATCGTCGGCCGTTACCCTCCTCCGGTGTGTCGGTCACCTGCTTGCCGTTATGCTCATAACCATCCCAGTGAACCTCAAAGTATTCGCCTGGGCGCAGGAGCACATCCGGTACCGTTACATAAGCGCCAAGAATTGCGTAGTCCGCCGCAAGCTTTTGCGTGCCAGGCTCATCCGCTTCGGCACGCTCGATGCCTGGCGCTGCAAGGTTGCGTGCCGTCTCGAACGCGACCTCCAGGCTGTGTGAAGTCAACGCGTGCCCTGCACGGGCAAACTGGTAGAACACTTGATGTTCACCCGGTTCAAGCAAAGCCGCGTCAATGCGGAAGACGGTCTCGTCGCTTTGCAGGCTGCTCGTATCCATGCGTGCAAACTGCACTTCAGGCTCGAGCGCTCGGGGGCTTTTCCAGTGCAGCAACACGTGATCACCCACTTGAACCCCCGGGTATGCAGGCACCCGAACGATCAAGCCATCGGGGAACATGCCCGGGTCAAGCGGCGCACCCGTGAAACCATCGACTGTAGCCTCAGACAACAGGTCAACCGGGCTTGCCGCCCTTGCTACGGCCATTTCCTGCACAGGGGATGAAACTTGCTCGCCGTTACCGGCCAGGGTAATGGTGTATTGAAACTCTGCCCGGCCATCCTGCACACGAATGAAGTGTGACTTGGCGACTTGCCATTGCAACGGCTCACCGGCATTGGCCTCGGTCACCTCATGCAGCTCAGTTGCCGGAGGCGTAACTTCGTCCCCTGCAGCATTGAACTTGCGCGCCACCAGCTCGATGCTGTCGCCGACCTGCATGGCCCGGTAGCTTGGCGCCAGCAGGCGCACACCTTCACTCTCAAGGTCTGAAGCGACAATCACACGATCATGCGATTCCCGCGCCTGCGCCACCGCCAACGTTTCGGCACCATCACCACGGTCGCGCAAACCCAGGTAACAAAAGACACGTTTTGAATCCAGCGTGTCCTCATCTGCATCATCAACCTTGTAGGATAAAAATGCCCACCCACCGTCAAAAGGTTCTACAAAACGATTGGTCACCTTGGCGGTCATCGTTTTTGTAGTGTCGTAGTCTATGGGCACCTCAACCATTGCATCCAGTTCATCAAACGGCGTACCGTCTGCGGCGATTCCGCGCCAGATCGGATATATGTACTGACCAAACTTGATGTCAGCGTCTTTGATTACAAACTCCAGATCGTCGCCATTCAGGTTATTGACATCAATCTCACCCAACGCAGTTTGCGTCGGGATTTCAGGCGGGGGGTTGTGCTGGGACTGCTCGTCCCTGCCGTCCACTGAGCGTCGGGGCATCATGAACATACTCCTGATGGGTTGAAGATACCCTTAGTGTCATGGTGCACCACAGCGGCTGGCTACTGGCAGAAATAACAGGTGGCACGTGGCACGCCGGGGAAAGCCAGACCTGACAAATCTGCCAGGTGACAAAACAGAAAAACAGGTGTGCTCTTGTAGCCTTCGCCGATTATCCCGGCGCACCTGTTAATTCTGACAGGTGCGGCAGTGCGGCAACTTCAATAAGCTCCAGACAGGCAACACGCCTTTATTGGCCCTGCAATGCAAATGCATGTCTTCTTTTATCTGTTCATACAACCTGAACAGGGAGCCTTGAAAAATGAATAAACTTCATAACAACCGCCCCACGATTACTTCAGCCATTAAACAGGCAGTACTGGCTGTACCGTTGCTTGTTAGCGGTGTGGCCGCCGTTGCAGCCGGCACCACCAGCTCAACCCTGGCCGATCCGACCCCCATCCTCGCCCTCTACCAGACCGTGGACAACAACACCGAACCTGCTTGCGGGTTGGAGCTGCCGGAAGCGGGCAGCGGCACTACCGTGAAACTGCTCCCCAAAAAACAATGCCCGCCAGAAGGCAGAGCCCCTCACTCCATTCGCATTCGAAACGTGCCGATCAAATCGACGTTCCTGCTGACTGATAATGAGCGCTGTGAGAAGGCCAACAGTGCCTGGGTCGAACTCGACACCAGCCGCAGCAACGCTTCACTGGAAAAAATGGGCATCGACAAGATCTGGACCTACGCGGGCAGCCCGGAAAAACCAGGCTACCTGACCAACAGCGGCCTCGACAGCAATGCGCCAAGCCGTGGCTTCCGAATCACCGGTAGAGGCGACCCGATCAAGCAAGGACAACTTGCCTGCATCGTGGTAACCATCGCCCCGGGGAGCAATTGATCATGGCCAACGCTTCTGGGGTACACAGCAACGCCAGCAACTTCCAGAGTTTCGTGCAAAACCATGTCGACCAGCGTACGGGCCAGTACAACCTGGCTATTGACCTGCAAGTGCCGGCCGGCAACGACCTGACCGGCCCCGGCCTGCCCTTGCGCCTGTCTTACAGCCCTTTCAACAACGAAGACGCGGGCTTCGGCACTGGCTGGCAACTGGCAATGACCCGCTACGAGCCCGCTACCCGGATGCTTACCCTGCACACGGGGGAAAGCTACAAAGTGACAGGTACCGGAACGCAACCCATCATTCGCGAAAAAAAAATTCACAGCTTTTACTTTTACGATGACGGCGCTAAACCCGGTGACGGCAAAGGCCCCTTCCGTGTGGTTCACAAGTCCGGCCTTGTGGAAATACTGACACTGCACGATGTGCTCAACCCCGTCGCCTTGCCGAGTAAAGTCAGGGCGCCCTCCGGCCACGGCATAACGCTCAGCTACATCCCTGAGAACCGACGACTGGCCAGCATCGTCGATGACAATGGCACGCTGCTGCTGGAGCTGAAGTACACCGATGGCGGGGTAACCATCGATGCACATCCAGGGGCAGGTGCTAATGGACAGCCCTTCATGCGCTACAGGCTTGAGCTGAAAAACCGGGCTTTGGTGGAGGTCAAACTGCCAGATGAAACCGGCGGCAACTGGCGCTTCGGCTATACCACCGCCCGCGGCCTGACCTGCCTTGCGAAAGTATCCACGCCCATGGGGGCCGTGGAGGAAATCCGCTACGGCGAAAATGACGACCCGGGCCACTTGTTGCCCAATACACAGCCGCAAAGGGTCTTGCCACGGGTAACCAGCCATGAAGTAAAGCCCCGTGCCGATCAGCCACCGCTGAAAACGACCTACACCTACAAGCACTTCGATGAGGACAACAACGTCGAGGTAGAGCACAGTTATGTGGGCAGCAACAGCACTGTCAGTTGGCGTGACGACGGCGAGGACAACTTGTACCGGGCAAGTGCCTCCTACCACTACAGCGTCACTGCCCATTACTGGAAGGCGGGCAAGATCGCGCGCACACAGACACAAACATTCAACCGCCACCACCTGCTGACCCGGCAAACGCTGGAAGAAGACGGCCGTATCGAAGAAACCACAACCGAGTTCCACGAACGCGCCGGCGTCAGTTTCGAGGATCAACCACGCTACTTCCAGCTGCCCAAGACTATCACCAAACGCTACAAACTACGTGCTGACGCCAGCAAGCTTCGCCTGGAAACCGCGACCACCCTGTATGACGATTATGGCAATGTCACCGAGGAGGTAGCCCCCACCGGCGTACGCATCACTTACGCGTACTATGACAAGGCCGGCGAGAAGCAGGACGACGATGAGCATGGCGAAGCCTGGGCCTGCCCGCCCGACCCGCAGGGTTTTGTGCGCAACATCAAATGCAAGACTGTCTACCCCCTGCCGGGGTTGCCCGGCGACGCCCCCGTCCAACGGAGCCGGCTGACCTACAAGGCCTACCCGGCGCTGTCCAGCCTGGGCCAGGCAAGCGAATGGCTTGCGCCTTGCGAAGAACAGGTTCTGCAAGTATTCGATGTTCAGCAGCCCGACGAACGCGAACAGCTACTGATAAAAGTGGAACGGGCCTACCTGAACATGCCGGACAATACCTTCCTGCACGGTCGGCCGAATTACCAGGTGACCACCCGTTACGGTGACGACAGCGCCAACCCGGTGCGCCGAGCCATCGAAAGCCGCACTTCACGTATTGAGTGGGGCTACCGCAAGCTCGTCGACGAGGGGCACGGCCTGGAATACTGGACCGATGAAACCGTGTGCGGCTTTGACCTGGTGCAGAAAACGACCCGTTCGGCCGCATCTGGGCTGCATGGTCAGACGGTGTACGAAGAAGATGACACCGGCAACAGCATTCGCCGCATCTACGACCCGCTCGCACGCCTGAAGGAAGAAACTGTTGCGCCAGGCCAAGGCGAGGACGAGGCCAAGGTCATCCATCAGTACGGGTTGGTCACCCATCCCGAGGAAGGCGCAGCCGGGCTGGCCTCGCAGTCGGTTACCGGCAGCACGGGCGTGAGCACCTTCGTCACCTTCGATGGTTGTAGCCGGGTGGTGACCGAAGAGCGCGAAACGGAAGTTCCGGATACCGCGCCAGGCGCTAAACCCTTGCGGCAACGTAAAGTTGTTGCCCAGCGCAAGTACGATGAACTTGGTCAAATGAGCGAAGAAACCACCTTTGACTACTACGACGGCAAGACCCTGAAGCTGACATCCACCTTCGAATACGATGCCTGGAGCCAACTGTGCAAGACCACGCTGCCCAATGGCGCGATGCAGCACAGCGAATTTTCGCCGTTCGGCGAATCGGGCGACATCATCACCCGCTGGGTCGAGACAATGGACAAACCGGGGGTTCGTCAACAGCAACAGGTTACCGAAAGCAATCGCTTCGACAAGCCGGCCTATCAATACCGGCTGGACGAAGCAGGCCAGATTGCTGGCCGCCATGACTTCAGCTACGACGGCCTGGCCCGCTGCACCCGTGAAGAACACACCTTCAACCGAAACGGCAGGCCGGTCAGCCGAGTCAACCAGTACACCTACGATTCCGAAGGCCGGGTAACCCGTAGCGAACGGCCCGACCAATCGGCGGTGCTCAGCCATTTCGCGCTACACAGTGCTGCCCCGCTGGCCGAGCAACTGCTGGTCGAGCAACGCAAAGGTGTACAACCCACCCTGGCCTGGCAGCGGGATTACGATGGCCTCGACCGCCTGAAGGCGCTGACGGCCGGGTTGCAGCAAGAAACCTACGCCTACAAGGAAAACACCTCGCTGGTAGAAACCCGCACCACGGCGCAGCGCACGTTTACCTACCACTATCGCCCCACCCGCTCGGCCCAGCCCAGCCAGATCGACGTGGACACAGTGCCGAGCACAACGTTCGATTACGACAGCAAAACCTCGGCCATCAGTACGGCCAGCGATGCACAGGGCAAGCACAGCTATACCTACACCGATCAAGGCTACCTGCTGAAAACCCAATGGGAAGATCAGGATGCCAAGGGCTACCACTGCGACTACCGCAACTCGTTCCAGGGGCTGCCCTTGGGCTACACCGAAAGTGACGGCGTTGGAGTGGACCACGCCTACAACGACCTGGGCCAACTGGAACAGACCCGTCAAGGTGACCTGGTCGCCTCATTCGAGTACGACAAGCTGGGGCGGCTCTGGAAAACCACAACGCAGGACTTGATCAACAAACAGGTGCTTGTGTGCGAGCAAACTTACGACCCTCTAGGCCGCGAGGACAAACGCGAACAAACCCTCACCCGGCAGGATGGCTCCACCCTCACCCAAAGCATCGTG
Source organism: Pseudomonas sp. NPDC008258 (assembly GCF_042956345.1). Lineage (NCBI taxonomy): Bacteria > Pseudomonadati > Pseudomonadota > Gammaproteobacteria > Pseudomonadales > Pseudomonadaceae > Pseudomonas > Pseudomonas sp. NPDC008258. Next base: position 16,656 of record NZ_JBIBGE010000035.1, on the reverse strand, counting down.
CTGACATGGCAGGAGGATGACCAACTACGTAGCCGCGCCCTCACCCGTGACGGCGAACAATTGTTGCTGGAAACCTTCAACTACGATGCACTCGACCGGCTGGAAGAACACAGTTGCACTGGCAGCGCCCTGCCGAAAAACGCGGCTGGGCGCGCGATCAAGAGTCAGTTTTTCGTCTACGACGAACTGAATAACCTCAAAGAGTGCTTCACCGATTTTGCCGACGGTGCAGCAGACGAAGCTTTCTATACCTACGACGGCTTTATCCTGACACGGGCGCAGCATTCCCTGCAGCCCGACTACCCGGCCAGCCAGGCGTTCGACTCCGATGCCGAAGGCAACCTGCTGAACGACGAGCAAGGCAACCGGCTGGTGTACGACGACCATGGCCGCCTGAGCGAAGTCAAACGGGCAAGCGACGGGCAGCCCCTGTACCGCTACCGCTATGACGGCCACAACGACCTGATCGGCGTGCGCCAAGCGCAAGACGCAGAGGTATCGCGCCGCTACCAGGGCTACCGGGTGACCAGCACACGCGAAGCAGACTTGCTTACCGAGTACCTGTACGCCGGCGACCGCCCTCTGGGCTTGCAACGCCCGGCTCAAACCGCCGACAACCGGCTGTTCGTAACCGACGCGGCAAACAGTGTACTGGGTGAATGCAGCAGTGATGAACTGCACGACAACACGTATACCGCCTACGGCGACTCACCGGACAACGACCAGTTGGTGGGCCTGCTCGGCTTCAACGGTGAAGCCCGCGAACGTGCGTTGGGCTGGTCACTGCTGGGGCGCGGCTACCGTGCCTACAACCCCGGGCTGATGCGCTTCCACAGCCCGGACCTCGCAGCGCCTGAAGCAGCGGGCATCAACCCGTATGTGTACTGCGGCGGCAACCCGGTCAACTGGCACGACCCAAGCGGCCATTACGGCATGCGACACAGCGCGGAGCAGCCCTACATCCCACCCAAACCACTGAAGGCCAAGTCAGACTGGCGATCCTGGCTTGGTGTGGCGCTGGGCGCTGTTTTTGCGGTGGTCAGCTTCATGCTTCTACCGGCGGCAGGGCTGACCATGGCCTTCGCGTTCGGCGCAGGCAGCCTTGCCATTGACGTGGCCTCGACGGTGGTGGGTGCGGCGGCGCTGCTGACAATGAACGAGGCGGCCAGTGAGTGGGCGTACTGGCTGGGGATTGCCAGTGCGGTGAGTACGTTAACGTTTATGGGGTATAGCAAGCTCGCAGCGAGGGGCGCGGGTAAAGCCGCAAGTGTTGGCACTCAAACCGACAGTGTATCTTCGGTGAATGTGCCGAGCCCGAACCCCAGAAAAGGAGATGTTTTCTTCAGGATGCGTGTCTCCAAAACTGCTCCAGCACGGCTACCCTTAAAACGCGACATATGGCTGCCATTAACCGCCGACACTTCCAGCCAAACAACGGCTACCGGGATGGGCGTCGCCGTGGCGACTCAGACGAAAAAGAATATAACTTTCGCTGATGCAGTTATATCCACCTCGCCACAAAGCTCGGTCAGTAGCACGGGCTCCGCTGTTTCAAACTCTTCAATTGGTTCTTACCGCTTAGAAGAACTTTTTGTCGAACCGGCTATCACCATTGCTACCCCCCCTGCATCTCCTACCATATACAGTTATGGCTCCATGGGTGGCTACCAGAAAAATCCGGCAACCGGAGGATGGTTAGAAACAGGCAAATCAAGCTATAGACCTTTGAATTAACAGCGAAGGGTGGCCGAATTACATACCGGCCACCCTTTCATACAATAAATTATAAAACCCAGAATTACCTCCACCTCAAATCAGAATTTTCCTACATGAATCATTCATTCAGGGTCGTAATGTTCGACCTGATTTTTCTCCAGACGAAACCATCAAGTTAATTCTCTGACAGAGAAAAGGCCCTCACGCTACATACACCCACGGTGCCTGAGTATGCAAAAAAACACACAGTATCGGCAGTTGCCGATTCGACTTGGTGCAGCCCTGTTTTTTCCCATGGCAGGTTGCGGCCTTTTGTTTTTGCTTACTGATATGGCCCTTGCAGAAGAGCGCCCCCTGCAATTCAACCCCAACTTCATGCGCCAGACCCCTGGGCAATCCAGCGACGCCAGCATAGCCGCCCTGAACACCCTGGCCGCTCAAGCCTCCCTGGCGCCCGGCCGCTATCAGGTTGAAGTGCTGGTCAACCTGGCCCCGGCAGGGAAGCACGAAATCGACTTCCGCGAACGCAGCGACGGCAAGGGCCTGGAGCCCTGCCTCAGCGCAGCTCTGCTGCGCGAACTGGGCCTGCGCGAGCAGGGGCTGGCCGAGCCCTTGCCCAGCGACGAGCGCTGTGTGGACCTGCCCGCCCTGGTGCCCGACGCCACCTACGACCTGGACCCTGGCCAACTGCGGCTGGCGCTATCCATCCCGCAAGCGGCCCTGCGCCATGATGTGGCGGGCAGCGTGGCCCCCGAGCGCTGGGACGACGGCATCAACGCCGCCTTCGTCAGCTACCAGGCCTCTGCGCAGCATTTCAGCGGCCGCACCGGCACCTCCAACAGCAGCCAGGACCTGTACCTCAATGGCGGTATCAACCTTGGCGGCTGGCGCCTGCGCAGCAGCCAGAGCTGGCGCGACGACGGCGAAGGCCAGGATTGGGTGCACTTCAACACCTATGCCCAGCACGACCTGCCCGGGCAGTGGGGCACGTTGACCCTTGGCGAAACCTTCAGCAGTGGCGACGTATTCCGCAGCCTGCCCATCAAAGGGGTACAGCTGGCCACCGACATGGGCATGCTGCCCGACGTGATGCAAAGCTACGCGCCCGTCATTCGCGGCGTAGCCCAGACCCGGGCCAAGCTCGAAGTGCTGCAGAACGGCTACCCGATCTACTCCACTTACGTTGCCCCCGGCCCTTACGAAATCAACGATCTGGGTATTGGTGGCAGCAGCGGCGACCTGGAAATCGTCCTCACCGAGGCGGACGGCCAAGTGCGCCGTTTCATTCAGCCCTACTCCACCCTCAGCAACCTGCTGCGCGAAGGCGTGTGGCGCTACAACCTGGTGGCCGGGCGCTATGACGGTGCCGACGGCATCGACAACCCTGCACTGTGGCAAGCCACGCTGGCCCGCGGCGGCCAGTGGGGCACCACCCTGTATGGTGGGCTACTGGGCAGCGAGTACTACAATGCTGCCAACCTTGGCATCGCCCGCGACTTTGGCACCGTTGGCGCAGTGTCGCTGGATGTGACCCAGGCCCGTACCGATCTTGGCGAGCAAGGCGGCCGGGTACAGGGGCAGAGTTACTCCGTGCGCTACGGCAAAGCCTTCCAGACCGGTACCAGCCTGCGCTTCGCTGGCTACCGCTACTCCACCGAGGGCTATCGCGAGTTCGACGAAGCCGTGCAGCAGCGCAACGCCTCCAGCCGCTACCAGGGCAACCGCCGCAGCCGCCTGGAAAGCTCGATCTACCAGTCGTTCAACAACCGCAACTCGCTGAGCCTGACCTTGTCGCAGGACGATTACTGGCACACCAACCGCCAGCGGCGCCAGTACCAGTTCCAGTTCAATACCCAGTATCGCCGGGTCAGCATCAACCTGTATGCCTCGCAGTCGTTGAGCGACGAAAACGGCAGCGACCGCATCGTAGGCGTGGGCGTGACCATCCCGCTGGACTGGGGCACGTCAACGACGGCAAGTTTCGACGTGCAGGAAAGCAACGGCCACTTCAGCGAACGCGCCAGCTTGAGCGGCGGCTCGCAGGACAACCGCCTGAGCTACCTGGCATCGCTGGCCAACGACGAACAGCAGCGCAAGACGGCGTCGGTATCGATGGGTTACCAGACGCAAAAGGTCAACGTGGGTGCCGGCTACACCGAAGCGGACGACTTCCGCAGCGTCTCGGTCAATGCCAGTGGCGCGGTGCTGGCGCACGCCGGCGGCATCGTGCTGGGGCAATACCTGGGCGAGACCACGGCGTTGGTGCATGTGCCCGACGTGCCCGGCGTAGGTGTCGACAACGTGCCCGGTGGCAGCACCGACAACAGTGGCTACATCCTTGCACCCCACATGCGTCCCTACCGGATCAATCAGGTCACCCTGCAAACCGACCAGCTCGGCCCTGATGTTGAAATCGAAAACGGCGCCACTCAGGTTGTGCCACGCCGAGGCGCGGTCGCCCTGGCGGCGTTCAAAGCGCGCCAGGTCAGCCGCCTGATCCTGACCCTGCAGCATGCCGACGGCCGGCCACTGCCCTTCGGCACCCAGCTCAATGACCAGCAGGGCGAGCACCTGGCCGTAGTGGGCCAGGCGGGCCAGGCGCTGATTGCAACAGATGCCCAGGCACAAACCCTGGAAGCGCGCTGGGGCGAACGTGCAGAACAGCGCTGCCTGTTGAAGATCGACCCGGCAACCATGCCAGAAGAGCAAGGCTACCATCTGCAGACCCTGCGCTGCCCTACTCCATGACCCCACCCCCGCGACACTGTCGCGGGAGTGCAACAGGAACCGACCATGCCCACTTTATCGCGTTATTTCATCGGCATCGCTGCGGCAGCGACGATGATGACACTGTCAAGCCAGGCCTTTGCCCTGGGGTGCGAATGGCCCACGACCGTAGGCCCGTTGCAGTTCACCCATAACCTGGGTGGTGTAAAGTGGGTGGCACGCGATGCACCCGTGGGTAGCAAGATCTACTCTGCAGCCATCACTGGCGTACAGGGCCCTGGCTTCGCCCTGAAGTGCGACAACGATGGGACACTAAGCCTGACAGCCAACATGGGTACGCCATTAGCTGTCGAGCCCGGCACCTTCCCCCCCGTCGACGGCAGGAATGTAACAGGTAAAGTGCTGCGAACCAGCATTCCGGGGGTCGGCCTGTATCTGGAGCTGGGCGGCTTCCTCAACGCGTCGGCCAGCAACGCCTTCCGGGCAAACGACGGGGGTATTGGCGCCGTTCCCTATGTAGGCGAGAACCAAAGGGATATGGCACCTACCCCCATGCTGATGGAAAACCTCACCATCAAGTACATGGCCCTGATCAAGACCGGCCCGATTCCGGCGGGTATCAGCTCATTCAACCAGGAAGTCGTCAGGGGCGTGGTCAGCGATGTCGGGGATGCCGTCAGGCTGACTTTGGGCGGGCAGGTCCAGCAGGCCCAGTGCACGGTCAAGGCTGACGCGGTCAGTGCCAACCCGGTGCAACTTGGCACTCACGACATCGCCAGCTTCACAGGCCAGGGCAGCACAACCAACCCGGTTGATTTCTTTATCACCCTAAGCGACTGCGAGGACGACCCGGCAGGTAGCGTTGCCCGCGCGTTCATGCGCCTGGACGGCGTAGACGGGTCGGTGCCGGTGGACCGGGACATGGGGTTATTCACACTGACGACGGACTCGACCGCCGCAGGCATTGGCATTCAAGTACTGCGTAGCGACAATACCCCGCTGAAACTGGAGGAGTATGTGGATATGGTGGGCCTTACCCCCGGCATCACGCGCCTCGACCTTCGCGCCCGCTATTACCAGACCGCAGCAACGGTTACCCCCGGCGAGGCCAAGGGTGCATTGAACTTCACCATCGAATATCGCTAACAGGCCCTGCCATGGCTTGATCGCCGTGGCCAGGCTTTAGATCAGGCAAAAAAAAACGCACCAAAGGAACGTTAAATTCCTTGGTGCGTTTTGTATTGGAGCGGGAAACGAGACTCGAACTCGCGACCCCGACCTTGGCAAGGTCGTGCTCTACCAACTGAGCTATTCCCGCATTTGAAACTTTTACAACCTACTACACCGTCATGAACGCCATAGTTTTAGAAACTGGAGCGGGAAACGAGACTCGAACTCGCGACCCCGACCTTGGCAAGGTCGTGCTCTACCAACTGAGCTATTCCCGCAAATGGCGTCCCCTAGGGGACTCGAACCCCTGTTACCGCCGTGAAAGGGCGGTGTCCTAGGCCACTAGACGAAGGGGACACACAACACTTTTCAGTGCACCAGACTTGAACCTCACGATTCACCCTGGATTTTCTTTTCCTGCCCCGCCGTTAAGCGTTGCCGGAGAAACTGGAGCGGGAAACGAGACTCGAACTCGCGACCCCGACCTTGGCAAGGTCGTGCTCTACCAACTGAGCTATTCCCGCAATATGGCGTCCCCTAGGGGACTCGAACCCCTGTTACCGCCGTGAAAGGGCGGTGTCCTAGGCCACTAGACGAAGGGGACACACTGCTGGCATTGCTGCCTGCTTTCACTCCCTGCCGCGTTTCGCTGTGTGCTTTACGCTGCAAGTGGCGCGCATTCTATGGATGCTTCGAACATGCGTCAACCCCTTTGTAGAAATTTATTTAAATCAATGACTTCCGGGTAGCCTGGGGTGCAGATGCGGGCCGGGGTGTCGATACAGAATGAAGCAATCCTGTGCCGCTGTTCGTCCCCAGGCGAACTCACTACACTCATGGGTGTAATTCTTCTTCAATGAGGCATTAACGGTGACACCACTTCTGATCACCCTGCTTATCGTGGCGGGCATCGCGTTGCTGATCGTGATCGGCTACCTCAACAATGTGGTCGAGAACGGCAAGATCGAACGCGTCCGGACCAGGATCGAGCTGACCGACCGCCTGCGCCGCTGTGGCGAAATCACCGAGACCTTCCCCGGCCAGTTCATGTCCCCGGCCCTTAAACTGTTGCTGACCCGCCTGGAGCTGAACCTTAACCAGCGCCAGCTGGCGGTGGACAAGCACAATGCCGAACTCAAGGCACGCATCGCCGAACTGGAAGGGCTGATTGCCCTGGGCGACAAGCTACCGGTGAACAACCCGCCCAACCCGATCCACACCGAGGTCAAGGCCAAGGATGTGCGCTTCTTGCTGGAGGCGATGCACAACCAGGTAACCCGCGCCGCTCAGGAAGGCTTCCTGCCTGCCACCGAGGCCAAGCACTGGATCAAGGAGATCCGCCACATCCTGGTGCTGCTGCATATCGAATTCTTCAACAACCTCGGCCAGCAGGCCTTGCAGAAGAACCAGCCGGGCCAGGCACGCCTGGCGTTCGAGCGGGGCGTGCAGTACCTGCGCAAGCAGCCGGAGCCGAAGGTGTATGAAGAGCAGCTGACCTATCTGGAAAAGCTGCTGGCGCGGGCCAACGCCCAGGTGATGGACCGTATGGCCCCGGCCGAGGACGAGCACAACGAATTGACCGATGGGCTCAAGACCGATGAGGAAGAGACCTGGAAGAAGAAGGTGATGTACGACTGATTCGGAATTTGTTGTGGATTTGATGGCCCTATCGCCGGCAAGCCAGCTCCCACAGGTTCTCCACAGACCTGAAATCCTGTGCAATACCTGTGGGAGCTGGCTTGCCGGCGATAGGGCCAGAAAAGGCAGCAGAGCAATCAGCAGTCAGTCAGTTCCAGAAAGACCGCCGCCAACCGCTCCAGCCCCATCTGGTCCGCCTCGCTGAACCGCCCGACCTTCGGGCTATCCAGGTCCAGCACACCAATCAGCCTGCCCTCCTTCACCAGCGGGATCACCAGCTCGCTGTTGGACGCGCTGTCACAGGCAATGTGCCCCGGGAACGCGTGCACATCCTCCACCCGCTGGGTTTGCCGCGTTGCCGCCGCCGCCCCGCACACGCCCTTGCCGAACGGAATGCGCACGCATGCGACCTGGCCCTGGAACGGGCCCAGCACCAGCTGTTCGTTGCGGTTGAGGTAGAACCCCGCCCAGTTCAGGTCGTCTACCTGGTTATAGAGAAACGCCGAAAATTGTGCGGCATTGGCGATGAAGTCACGCTCGTCGGCAAACAGCGCCTGCACTTGCGCTGCCAGCAGGTTGTAGCCGTCGAGGCCGGCGCCACTGGCATTGAGGTCGATCATTTACTTTTGCTCCAGCAATTGCAGCCCGACCCAGTAGCGGGCGAACTGATAGGCACAACGGCCATTACGGTTACCGCGGCCGGTGGCCCAGCGCACGGCGAGGATGTCGAGCTCTTCGGTACGCTGCCAGGCCAGCCCCGCGGGGCGGGCCAGCTGGCCGATCCAGTGCTCGACCACATTCAGGAAGTGGTCCTGGGTAAACGGGTAGAACGACAGCCACAGGCCGAAACGGTCCGACAGGGCAATCTTGTCTTCTACCGCTTCGCTAGGGTGCAGCTCGCCGTCCACGCGTTTCCAGTTCTCGTTGTCGCTTTCTTTCTCCGGCACCAGGTGTCGACGGTTGGAGGTGGCGTACAACAGCACGTTGTCTGGCGCCTGCTCCAGCGAACCGTCCAGCACGCTCTTGAGCACCCGGTAGTCGCCCTCCCCGGCTTCGAACGACAGGTCGTCGCAGAACAGGATGAAGCGTTGCGGCAGCTTCTGCAGCTGCTCGACCACGCGCGGCAGGTCGGCCAGGTGGTCGCGTTCGATTTCGATCAGGCGCAGGCCGGCACCGGCGTGCTCGGCCAGCAGGGCACGCACCAGCGACGACTTGCCGGTGCCGCGTGAGCCCCACAGCAGGGCGTGGTTGGCAGGCAGGCCGTTGATGAACTGGTGGGTGTTGCGGCCCAACTGGTCACGCTGCTTGTCGACGCCGATCAGGTCGGTCAGGCGGATGTCCAGGCTGACTTCCAGCGGCAGCAGGTAGCCGCTGCGGCCATCGCGCTGCCAGCGGGCAGCCAGGGTGGTGCCCCAGTCGATGTTCGGGCGCTGGGCTGGCAACAGGGGTTCAAGGCGCGCCAGCACCGATTCGGCGCGGTCCAGAAAAGCAATCAAGCGAGCGTCCATGACGACTCCTAACAATTTCAGTTTTTTTGGGGCCGCTGCGCGCCCCTTCGCGGGCGCGCCCGCTCCCACAGGGATTGCGCTAAGCCTGGGGGCTACGCTGTACCTGTGGGAGCGGGCATGCCCGCGAAGGGGCGCAAAGCGGCCCCCGCTTGGCGATCAACTGAAATGAACAGACAGACCCACCAGTAGCCGGGGTTGATCGGCTATGCTTGCGCAGCGCAAGGAACGTGAAACCGGCTCGGGACTCATGGATATCAAGTTCACCAATCGCCTGTCATACAAGCAAGCCCGGTTGACAGTCCTGGTCGGCTTCATCCTGGGAACATTGCTCAGTCTCATCCAGATCGGCATCGATTATGCCAGCGAAGACGCGTCCATCAACCGCGAAGTGCACGCGTTGCTGCAAATCAGCCACAATCCGGCCTCGCGCATCGCCTACAACATCGACTCGGAACTGGCACTGGAGCTCACCCGCGGCCTGTTGCAATCGCCGGCCATCATCCGCGCACGGCTGATAGACAACAACGATACCGTACTGGCTGATGTCGAGCGCCCACGCCTGCAAGACCGCTACCGCCCGCTCAGCGACTTTCTGTTCGGCGAACAGCGCCAGCTCAAAGAGCGCCTGTACCTCACCCACATGCCCGAGGAATACCTCGGCACCCTGTACCTGGACGTCGACACCTACGCCTTCGGCAGCCGCTTCCTGGACCGCGCCGGTATCACCCTGCTCAACGGCTTTGCGCGCAGCCTGGTGTTGACCGGCATCCTGCTGGCGCTGTTCTACATGATGCTGACCAAGCCGCTGGTGACGGTGATCGGCGCGCTCAGCGGCAGCGACCCGCGCAAACCCCGGCAAACCCGCCTGGAGTGCCCGCACGGCCACGAGCACGACGAAATCGGCGTGCTGGTGAAGGTTGCCAACCAGCAGTTCGTCAGCATGGCCACCGAAATCGAGCAACGGCGCACGGCGGAAAACCGCCTTACCCAATACCTGAACGAACTGGAAGACATCGTCTCGGCGCGTACCAACGAACTGAAGGCCAGCAACAGCAGCCTGAGCCTGTCCAACCAGGAGCTGGAGGAAGCCCGCCGCCGCGCGCTGGACATGGCCCAGGCGCGCGCCGCCTTCCTGGCCAACATGAGCCATGAGATCCGCACCCCGCTCAACGGCATGCTAGGCATGATCGCCCTGGCGCTGGACAGCCCGCTGCCCAGCGAGCAACGCCAGCAGCTGGCGATTGCCCATGACTCCGGCAAGGTGCTGGTGGAACTGCTGAACGATATCCTCGACCTGTCCAAGTTCGACGCCGGCCAGCTGGAGCTGGAGCGCATCCCGTTCGACATGGGCTCGATGGTGGAAGACACCGCCAACCTGCTGTCGCAGAACACCGCGCAAAGCGTGGAGCTGACCTGCCTGATTGCCCGCAACTTCCCCAGCGCCGTGCTCGGTGACCCTACGCGCGTGCGGCAAATCGTGAGCAACTTGCTGTCCAACGCGCTGAAGTTCACCCGCTTCGGCCGCGTCGATGTACGCCTGGTCACCATCGTCGGCGGCGTGCGCCTGGAAGTGCGCGACACCGGTATCGGCATACCCGAAGAAGCCCAGGCGCGAATTTTTCAACCCTTCACCCAGGCCGGCGCCGGCATCACCCGCCAGTACGGCGGCACCGGCCTGGGCCTGGCGCTGACGCGCAACCTGTGCAAGGCCATGCAGGGCCACCTGCACATTCGCTCGGAGGCGGGCTTTGGCAGCTGCTTCAGTGCCGAGCTGCCTTTGGCGGTGCACACCGAAGCCATTGCGCCGCTGCCGTTGCACGGGCGCGTGGCCGCCCTGAGCGCAGCCGGCAGTGGGCTCAACGAACTGCTGCAAGGCCTGTTGCCCGCCTGGGGCCTGGCGTACCGGCGGCATGACAGCAGCGCAACACTGGACGCCACGGCAATGGACCTGCTGATCACCGACGACGTAGACCACCTGTTCCAACTGCGCCCGGCGTTGAAAACACCGATCTTGCTGGTGACCGCCTACGGTAATTTCCTGCCCAGCGAACAGTCGATGGCCCTCGCCCCGCTCCATCAACTGGCCCGGCCGCTGGCACGCAACGCCCTGTACCAGACCCTGCGCCGCACCTTGCAAGGGCACGAGCCCGAACACCCGTTGGCCAACCCGGCCATTACCCTGGAGGCAGGCCGTGCGCGAATCCTGCTGGTGGAAGACAACCCGGTGAACCAGCTGGTAGCCAAGGGCATGCTGGCCAAGCTCGGCTGCCAGGTGCAACTGGCCACCCAAGGCGCCGAGGCCCTGGAGCTGCTGCAACAGGATGAATTCGACCTGGTGCTGATGGACTGCAACATGCCGGTCATGGACGGCTACGAGGCCAGCCGGCGCATCCGCCAAAGCGGACGCTGGCCCGACCTTCCGATTGTCGCCCTTACCGCCAACGCCATGCCCGAGGAGCGTGAGCGCTGCCGGGCGGCGGGCATGAACGACTACCTGGCCAAGCCGTTCCGCCGCGAAGAGCTACTGGCGCTGGTCGACCACTGGGTGCCGGTCAACGGCTGAGCAGGCGCTCGATGTCTGCTTCCAGGGCCTGCGGCTTGGTACTGGGGGCGTAACGTTTGACCTGGCCATTGGCCGGGTCGACCAGGAACTTGGTGAAGTTCCACTTGATCTTCTGGCTGCCCAGAATGCCCGGTGCGCGCTGCTTGAGCTCGACAAACAGTGGGTGAGCGCCCGGGCCGTTGACCTCGACCTTGCGAAACAGCGGGAAGCTCACGCCAAAGTTGCGCTCGCAAAACTGCGCAATATCCCGTGCATCGCCCGGCTCCTGCTTGCCGAACTGGTTGCAGGGAAAGCCCAGCACCACCAGGCCACGCTCGCGGTAAGCCTGCCAGAGTTGCTCCAGGCCCTTGTACTGCGGGGTAAAGCCGCACTGGCTGGCGGTATTGACCACCAGCAAAGCCTTGCCCGGGAAGTCACCAAGCTTCTTGTGCTCGCCGCCCAGGGTCACGCAGGGGATATCCAGCATCGTTCCAGCCATGGTCGGGCTCCGGTCAGTCGCGTGGGCGCAGGTCGATGCACACCGAGTTGATGCAGTAACGCAGGCCGGTCGGTGGCGGACCGTCAGGGAACACATGGCCCAAGTGCGCATCGCAGCGGGCGCAGGTGACTTCGGTGCGGATCATGCCGTGGGAGGTGTCACGGATCTCGATCATCGCGCTGTCCTCGATCGGCGCGTAGAAGCTCGGCCAGCCACAGCCGGAATCGAACTTGGTTTGCGCATCGAACAACGCCAGGCCACAGCAGATGCAATGGTAGATGCCATCGCGACGCTCGCTGTTGTACTTGCCGCTGAACGGCCGCTCGGTGCCCTTGAGGCGGCATACCTGGTACTGCTCGGGGTCGAGCATCGACCGCCATTCATCCAGGGTTTTTTCGATCTTTTTCATGTAGGGACCTCGGCAGGCTTAATTTCACCCCGCACCGTCTTTTCCGGGGCGCGGGTGGCACGTATATTAGTTGGCTTCGTGTGCCAGGCGTTCAGTCTGGCACCCGCTTCCTGCCGTTTCAAACCTTTCGGCGTGGGTTGCGCGTTTTCTCATATCGGGATCCCATCATGCAGTTCAGCAAATCGAACAAGCTCGCCAATGTCTGCTACGACATTCGCGGCCCAGTGCTCAAGCACGCCAAGCGCCTGGAAGAGGAAGGCCACCGCATCCTCAAGCTGAACATCGGCAACCCGGCGCCGTTTGGCTTCGAGGCGCCCGATGAAATCCTCCAGGATGTGATCCGCAACCTGCCCACCGCACAGGGCTACAGCGACTCCAAAGGCCTGTTCAGCGCCCGCAAGGCGGTGATGCAGTATTGCCAGCAAAAGGAGATCGAAGGCGTCACCATCGAGGACATCTACCTTGGCAACGGCGTGTCCGAGCTGATCGTGATGTCGATGCAGGCCCTGCTGAACAACGGCGACGAAGTGCTGATCCCGGCGCCCGACTACCCACTGTGGACCGCAGCCGTGAGCCTGGCCGGCGGCAAGCCGGTGCACTACCTGTGCGACGAGCAGGCCGACTGGTTCCCCGACCTTGAAGACATCAAGGCGAAGATCACCCCGAACACCAAGGCCCTGGTGATCATCAACCCGAACAACCCGACCGGCGCGGTGTACTCCAAGGAGCTGCTGCTGGGCATGCTGGAGCTGGCCCGCCAGCACAACCTGGTGGTGTTCTCCGACGAGATCTACGACAAGATCCTGTACGACGAAGCCGTGCACATCAGCACCGCCTCGCTGGCGCCCGACTTGCTGTGCCTGACCTTCAACGGCCTGTCCAAGTCGTACCGGGTGGCGGGCTTCCGTTCCGGCTGGCTGATCATCTCCGGGCCCAAGCACCACGCCCAGAGCTACATCGAAGGCATCGACATGCTGGCCAACATGCGCCTGTGCGCCAACGTGCCTGCCCAGCACGCCATCCAGACTGCGCTGGGCGGCTACCAGAGCATCAACGACCTGGTGCTGCCGCCAGGCCGCCTGCTGGAGCAGCGCAACCGCACCTACGAACTGCTCAACGACATCCCGGGCGTTAGCTGCGTGAAGCCGATGGGTGCGCTGTATGCGTTCCCGCGCATCGACCCCAAGGTATGCCCGATCCTCAACGACGAAAAGTTCGCGCTTGACCTGCTGCTGTCGGAGAAGCTGCTGATTGTTCAGGGTACCGCGTTCAACTGGCCATGGCCGGACCACTTCCGCGTGGTGACCTTGCCGCGGGTGGATGATCTTGAAGCGGCGATTGGGCGGATTGGTAACTTCCTGCGGACTTATTCGCAGTAAGTGATGGCCTCTTCGCGGGCAAGCCCGCTCCCACAGGTACAGCACAAGGCTTGAAACCTGTGCGAATCCTGTGGGAGCGGGCATGCCCGCGAATGGGCTGCGCAGCAGCCCCCTCCCATCTCACAGGATGTTTCTTACATCCTGCAACGCTCTATCCCACAGCCCCCGCGCCATCCTCTGCCATACTCCGCCGTACACAGTTTGAAATAGTCGCCCGATTGAATCGACGCGACAGGCCCCTTATATACCCCGCAGTAAGCGACAATTCATCCGTCAGGAGAACGTAACAACCATGATGCGCATTCTGTTGTTTGTGGCCACCAACCTTGCGGTGGTGCTGGTTGCAAGCATTACCCTGAGCCTGTTCGGTTTCAACGGGTTCATGGCCGCCAACGGGGTCGACCTGAACCTCAGCAGCCTGCTGGTGTTCTGCGCCGTGTTCGGCTTTGCCGGCTCCCTGGTCTCGCTGTTCATCTCCAAGTGGATGGCGAAGATGACCACCGGTACCCAGATCATCAGCCAGCCGCGCACCCGTCACGAGCAGTGGCTGCTGCAAACGGTCGAGGAGCTGTCCCGCGAAGCCGGTATCAAAATGCCCGAGGTGGGTATCTTCCCGGCTTACGAGGCCAACGCCTTCGCCACCGGCTGGAACCGTAACGACGCGCTGGTAGCGGTATCCCAGGGCCTGCTGGAGCGCTTCTCGCCCGATGAAGTACGTGCGGTGCTGGCCCACGAGATCGGCCACGTGGCCAACGGCGACATGGTCACCCTGGCGCTGGTGCAGGGCGTGGTGAACACCTTTGTGATGTTCTTTGCGCGCATCATCGGTAACTTCGTCGACAAGGTCATCTTCAAGAACGAAGAAGGCCAGGGCATTGCCTACTACGTGGCGACCATCGTTGCCGAGCTGATCCTGGGCATTCTGGCCAGCATGATCGTGATGTGGTTCTCGCGCCGCCGCGAATACCGCGCCGACGAAGCCGGTGCGCAACTGGCCGGTACTGCGGCGATGATCGGCGCCCTGCAACGCCTGCGGGTGGAGCAAGGCCTGCCGGTGCACATGCCTGATACCATGAAAGCCTTCGGCATCAATGGCGGCCTGAAGCACGGCCTGGCCGGGCTGCTGATGAGCCACCCGCCGCTGGAAGACCGTATCGAGGCGCTGCGCCGCCGCGGTTGATCCGACCAGCAAGTAAAAAGGGCGACTTCGGTCGCCCTTTTTTGTGCATGCCTTCACCGGCCCTATCGCCGGCAAGCCAGCTCCCACAGGCCCTCCACAGTATTTGAGCCTGCGGTATTCCTGTGGGAGCTGGCTTGCCGGCGATAGGGCCAGTACAGACAACCCATCAATCACCGGCTAACCCGATACACCCGCTCCAACAGGCTGGAGCCCCCGGCCTGCAAGAACTTTGGGCTTTCCTGAATCATCTCCACGGCTTCCAGTTCATCCAGATACCACCCGGCCAACCCCTGCCTTACCTCTTCATCCCCCACCGAAAACGGCGGCCCATCCAGCAGCGACTGGTCATAATCCAGAGTCACCAGCAGCCCCCTGCACCTCGCAGGCAACAATGCCGACAAAGCCTCCATGTACTTCGTACGCATCTGCGCTGGAAGCGCAATCAGCGCCGCACGGTCATACAGCCCCACGCAGCCTCCGACATCCTCCGCCCGCAGCGCAAAGAAGTCGCCACACCACAACTCCACGTCACCATGACGCCAGAGCTCGAATGCGCCTTGCTCACGCACCTCGGGTTCAAGCCCATGCTCGCGGAAGAAATCCTCCACCGCCCGCCGCGACAGTTCCACACCCAGCACGCGATACCCCTGCCCCGCCAGCCAGGCCAAGTCCAGGCTTTTGCCACACAGCGGCACCAGCACGCGGCTGCCTGGCGCCAGGCCCAACGCTGGCCAGTGCGCCTGCAAGTACGGATTGACCTGCCCCTGGTGAAAGCCGATCTGGTTGTCGGCCCACCGTTTGTGCCAGAACGCTGGCTCCATGGTTGCTCCTTGTTTATCGAGTAAACCGATAGAAAACGCGTAAATCTTGCGATGGATATCGATCAGTTTCTGATCGAAGATGGGTGCATCTTAACCTTCAGGACTTCGCCATGCTGCCCAGCCTGTTCATCTCCCATGGTTCCCCCATGCTCGCCCTGCACCCCGGTGCCAGCGGGCCAGCGTTGGCCGGGCTGGCCAACAGCCTGCCACGGCCCAAGGCCATCGTGGTGGTGTCAGCGCACTGGGAGAGCCGTGAGCTGCTGGTGACCAGCAGCGCTCAGCCCGAGACCTGGCACGACTTCTACGGCTTCCCGCCGGCTTTGTACGCGGTGCAGTACCCGGCGCCGGGCGAGCCTTCCCTGGCAGGTAAGGTCAGCGAGTTGTTGAAGGCTGCCGGCCTGCCAGCCCGCCTGGACGCTCAGCGGCCGCTCGACCACGGCGCCTGGGTGCCGCTGTCGCTGATGTATCCGGATGCGAGCATTCCGGTGGTACAGGTTTCACTGCCCAGCCACATGGGGCCGGCGTTGCAGGTGAAGGTGGGCCAGGCGCTGGCGGGGTTGCGCGCCGAGGGCGTGCTGCTGATCGGTTCGGGAAGTATCACCCATAACCTGGGCGAGCTGGACTGGCATGCAGGGCCGGAGGTGATCGAACCGTGGGCGCTGGCGTTCAGGGATTGGGTGGTGGAGCGGCTACGGGCGGGTGATCTGGCGGCATTGCTGGATTACCGGCAGCAGGCGCCATATGCCGTGCGTAACCACCCCAGTGATGAGCATTTGCTGCCGCTGTTCTTTGCCCTGGGGGCTGGTGGCAAGTTTGGGGTGGTGCACCAAGGGTTCACTTTGGGGGCGCTGGGGATGGACATTTATCGGTTCGACTGAAGGGCCCTTTCGCGGGCTTGCCCGCTCCCACAGGTCCTACACAGGACCCAAGGTCTACGCGATACCCGCGAAGAGGCCGGTACAGGCAAAAAAATGGTTCTTCACGGAATCCCGGGAAAGACAGAAACAAGAACGCCGGTTTGATGGATGATGTTCGTGCGAGCAAACACATCAACAAACCGGCGTTCT